>PXRY01000017.1 GCA_003022925.1 Halobacteriales archaeon QS_8_65_32
CCGCTCACGTAGGTGTTCATGCGTTCGAATCGCATCCCTCGCACTCTCGTAGCCGTTCCGTACAGCGGTCTCCTTCCGGTCGCTGGACGAATATGTGATCGGACCACTGCCCGATGTCATTGGACTGGATCGTGAAATCGGCGGGCAACGCCAACCAGCATCCCTGCTGTGGAGCGTTATCGTCCATCCGTCGCTATCACAATCGAGCAGCAACAGCTATCCCCGAAGCTTCCGAAAGAGCTTCCGCAACGCTCTCAATGCAAGCAATCGCTTAAGTCGCTGTTTGAGTCCAACGTTCATACCTTAGCAATATTTGTGTAGCCACTAATAGGCCTGGCCGGCATAGTAAAGTATCAACTATCGGCATACTTCATCTCACGGCAGGCGGGAATTTATATATCAGGCCATAATAATCGGTGATGGGTCAATGGGTAGGGAGACGAACGAGGCCGACGGGACGTGCGTGCGGTGTGGGGACTACGGATTTACCGTCCACCGGCGAAGAGGGCGGCGATACCCGTACCCCTGTCCGGCGTGCAATAGTAACGAATCGATGACAGCTCTCGACGCACAGCGAGCGCTTTCGGAATACGGCGACGACCTCCGAACGACGTACGCACGATAGAGAGCCGTTCGCGAGCGCTTTTTTCCGTGCTTGCCTTCCGTTCGGCAACGCTGATGACGAACGTCGGGACACGAGGGGCTTTTGCACGCGAGCGTTCTACTAAGCGATCATGAACAACGGAGTTCCTGACGGGGTATCACAGGCGTTCGCCGCACACGAGGCGTTCGAGGAGCGCGAGGGGGCGTTCGCCGCGACGACGGCGCGGTTCGACACCCGGATTCTCGTCGTGGACCGCGACGAGTCCGCGTCCCGCTATCGCCTCTCGCTCACGGTGCCGACGCTGTCGTCGGCGGTCGAGGGGCCGGTCGCCGACGTGGTCGAGGAAGGCTGGCTCGACACCTTCCGGTTGCGACTCGAAGACGCCGCGATGGCGGTGCCCACGGATTCGGGGATCGAAGTACCCACCGCGAACGTCGACGACGGGGACATCGTCGTCGAGACGACCTTCCGCGAGAGCGATCCCGAGCGAGCGCCGCGAACAGCGAAGGCGCTGATCAATTACGTCGAGGGAACCTACGCCGAAGGTGTGGTCCCCGGCTACGAGTACCGTCCACCGGTAAGCGACCTGCTCGCAAGCGCCCGCCACGACGATTCCGATACGGACCCCGGCGGCCCGATGCCGCTGTAATTGGCCGCACCATATCGCATCGAAGCACAGACATCGCAATACGGCATATCGCAGCACAGCACACCACGTCGCGCCGGCTACTCCATTGCGACGTACGTCCGAGTGCTCTCGACGCCGCCGATTCCCTGGATGGCATCGGCGGCGATTTCCTTGACGTCGGCGGGGGTTTCGACGGCGAGTTTGGCGACGAGATCGACGTCACCCGCGACGATCGACACCCGATCGATATCCCCGATATCGGTGATCTCCCGTTTGAGCCGGTCGGCGTCGCCGGTGTTCGCCTTCACGAACACGTAGGCAACGACCATCACGCACCCCCGGCCTCGGCGCTCGCAGAGGCTCCCGCCACGTCGCCGACGATGATCCGGCGCACGTCCGCGAGCGCCTCGAAGTCCGCGAGTACCACCAATCGGTCGCCGAGTTCGAGCGGCGCGTCAGGATCGGGCAACGCGAGTGCACCCTCTTGCTTGCCGAAGGCCAACAGTCGGGAGTTCGCCGGCAGCGAGACCTCGCTGATCGTGTACCCACGGGTCGGCGAGTCGTCGGTGACTTCGAGTTCCACTACCTGAAGGCCTTGGGCGATGTCGGCGACCGCACGGATGTTGCCCCCGATGAGGGCGTTCTTCGCGGCGATGGCACCGAGGCGTTCGGGATAGATGATCTCGTCGACCTCGCTCGCGTACTCCCGGTAGATCTCCTCCCGGTAGTCCTCGTCGATCCGCATGACCGTTCGGCAATCGTGGGCCTTGCCGATCATACAGGTGACGAAGTTCGCGTTGAGATCGCCCGTCAGCGCCCCGATCGCGTCGGCGGCCGCGACGCCAGCGTCTTCGAGCACGGCCTCGCGCGAGCCGTCGCCGGAAACGACGTCGAAGGGGGCGTCTGCGAGATCCGCGATCGCTGCGGCGTCGGGTTCGACGACCGAAACCTCGTGACCCTCCTCGGAGAGCACCCGTGCCGTGCGGAGACCGACCCGTCCAGCGCCGACGATAACGAACTGCATACTACCTCGTACACCGACGACCGTTTAAAACATTGCCCACGCGAAACGGCCACATTCGATCTCGCCGTTCGGTCGGAAAGAGCCGCCGGACCGCCTCGAAAGCTCCCGGACGGTCGGCTCGCGGCTCCGCCACTCGTCAGCCGACCCGCGATCGAACGGGGAGAACGACCCGCGAGCAGGCGGTGCGCGACGCGCCGCGCCGGGTGTTCGAGGCGGTGAGGCCCACTCACGAGGCCCGCGAGCGGGGAGCGGTTCCGCAGCGTGGCTTCGCCGCGCGAGGGCGCCCGACGGGAGAGGCGTGCCTACAGCACGAAGTTCTCGACGAGGCGGGCGTACCCTCGATGGAGGCGTTCGGAGACCGACTGGTTCGAGATGCCGAGTTCCTCGCCGAGTTCGTCAAGGGTGACCTGTCGGGGGATCTCGAAGAATCCCCGGTCGTACGCCAACCGGAACACCTCGCGTTGCTCGTCGGTGAGGCCGTCGCGCGGCGTCGCCGCTTCCCTGTCGGCGTCGTAGAGTCGGTGCAACGAGAAGCCGATCTCGCTGTCCTCGCAGAACGCGCGGTACTCGCGCAGCGACTCGCGGTCGGGAAAGCGCATCCGGTTGTGCCACTGGCCGTCGTAGTACCGACCGCTCAACGCCTCCGCGCCGAGTTTTACCCACTCGGGGTAGGGGACGACCTCCGTTCCCTCCGCGACCTGCACCCAGAAGAGTACCCGGCCGCCGGCCTCGCTCAACCGTTTGGCCTCCGCGACCGTCGAGTCCGCCGTCAGCGCCGCCTCGAACGCAGCCAGGTCCTCGCTTGCCGCCCAGAGGAACACGTTGGGCATCGTCGGGATCGTCGCCGTCTCGCATTCGATTTCGAGACGGACCGCCGGCCCGCGCTCGATCGCCTCCGCGAGGGGCAATCGTGACGTGCCGGTTCTGAACTCGACGATGACGCTCACTGCGACATCCTATAGGTCGGTGACCGTATCAATCGTCCGCCTTCCGACGGGGTTTCGCCATCCTCGTATAACCCGGAAGTATGATCCTCGCCATCTCCGATACGTCGGCGACATGGACGGTTCGGCTATCGGCGTCCGGGATCGTTCGCTTTTCGTCCGGCCGCACCGAGCGTACCCTGGAATGCCAGGGTTTAGCTACTGGTCGAACGACGGTGTCGGTAGAACCGAGTCCGATCGACCACGGACTACAATCGACCCCGAACCCTCAATTCATGAGCAAATACGCGTTTCTGATCAATAGTTCACTCGACGACCCGGCATCGCTCACGAACGCCCTCGAATACGCTCGCAAACTCGACGACGCCGACCACGAGGCCGTGGTCTTCTTCGACGGGCGGGCGACCCAGTGGATTCCCGAACTCGAATCGAACGCCGACCGGATCCCTTACGACGCCTACACCGAGGTGCGCGAGCGGGGGCTCGTCGGCGGAGCGTGTGGCTTCTGTGCCTCGTTTCTCGAGGCCGATCGGGCGATCGAGAAGACCGAGATCACCCTCGATGGCGGGTCGGCCGAACACGGCCCCGACGTCGGCCAGTTGGCCGATCAGGGCTATCAGCTGCTTACCGTCGGGTGACCGAGGGACGATCGTCGGGCGACCGCCGGCCACCTTCGGTACCCGATCGCCGCTCGAACCGGCGGAGGGCTCTCGTTATTCGCTTTCGGTCACGACTGCCAGCAAAGGTGAGTCGAGACAGTTAGGCCGGTTGGAGGTGTTCACAGTCGCCGACGCTTACTGCTCGTCGTCCCTCGGCGGTGTCGACTTCGAGGCTCCCCGGAAACGAGATGCCGACCGCCTCGCCGGTGATCGTCCCGCGGGCGGTCTCGACGCGGACGCGCCGGCCGAGGGAAAGCGCGTACTCGCGCCAGGCGGGCAAAATCGCGTCGGGATCGCTTCGGAGCCGGTCGAACTCGCGGAGGAGCCGCAGAACGAGCGTCCGCCGATCGGTGTCGCCGACTTCCTCGCGGAGGCTCGTCGCCCCGGCCGGCAGAGCGCCCGCGTCGACGTTCGCGTTCAGGCCAACGCCGACGACGATCCAGTCGATCCGGTCCGCCTCGCCGCGCATCTCGGTGAGCACGCCCGCGAGCTTTCGCTCCGCGTTCTCCTTGGTGTCTCCGTGCTCCACGGAATCCCCGTCGTCCTCGGCCGTCCCGCCCGTGCCGTCCTCGTTGTCGTTCCCGCCCACGCCGTCGCCCCTCCCTTCGTCGTTGTCCGTCCCACCGCGACCGCGGACCAGCACGTCGTTGGGCCACTTGATCCCCGCATCAACGCCTTCCGCGCGGACCGCGCGGGTCACGGCCACCGCCGCGGCGAGGGTGTATAGCGGCGCGTGGACCGACGGTACGTCCGGCCGGAACAGTACGCTTAACCAAACCCCTCCAGGGGGGGAGTCCCACGCGCGATCGAGCCGTCCCCGGCCGCCGGTTTGGGCGTTTGCGAGCACGCAGACGTCGGTCTCCCCGGCGGCGGCGAGGTCGCGGGCGCGCGCGTTCGTGCTCGAAATCGTGTCGTGGAACTCGACGTCGAAGAACGCGTCGAGACCGTACTCGACGGCCGGCCCGCCGTACTCGGGGACGGCCGAGAGCACGTACCCGTCCGTCTCGCTTTCGACCTCGAAGCCGGCTTCCCGAAGCGCCTCGACGTGTTTCCAGACCGCCGCGCGCGAGACCCCCAGTTCGGTTGCGAGGTCCGGCCCCGAGACCGGCCCGTCGGCGATCGCGTCGAGGACGGCACGGCGCGTCTCCTGCATACGGAACCGAGAACGAGCCGACGGTTAAAGCGAACGAGTCCCGGCGGGCGGGAAGCGGGGCCTACGCACACCGTCGACCCGACGACCGGCGCTACTCCGGCGGGAACCCGGCGGTCGATTCTTCGTCGATCGATTCCTCGCCGATCGCCTCGCGTTCGGTGCGGTAGAGCGCGACGGAGACGAGTGCCATCAGAACCGAGAACGCCGTCAGCGCTGCTGCGATGGCTCCTACTCCGAGCACGCTCGGAGTTCGCGTCCCGTCGCGGTTCCCGACGGGTCTCACCGATTACTCCTCGTCGGGTTCGTAGCCGCCCTCGTCGTAGATGCGATCCATCCGTGCGGCCATCACGAAGTCGGTCTCGAACAGGCCGTCGATCTTGTGCGTCCACATCTCGACGACGACCTCGCCCCACGCGAGGTGGATGTCGGGGTGGTGCCACTCCTCCTCGGCGAGTTCGCCCACCTCGATCGTAAAGTCCAGTGCGTCCCCGAAGTCCTCGAACGCGTAGGTGCCTTCGAGGTGGTGTTCATCGACGACGTCCCAGACCTCGGCGTCGACCTGTTCGTGGAGTTCGGCTAACTCCTCGCCTTCGAGGGGGTCGTCGTCGCTCGTACACGCTTCGCACTTGCGTTCGGCCAAGTCGGCGCTTGCCATGTCCCTGACTCCGACGCCCAGGTACTTATCCGCCGCGGCGTTTCGAGGGATCGTTACCGAGGATCGAGCCGAGTCGGATCGGATCAAGTCTGATCGCGTCGACACGAGTACGGAACGCTGAAGCGCCACACCTGGCAATCGGAACCGTGCGAACGAACCGCTCTCGCCGAGAACCCGGCCGGCCGATCGAGCGACGCGCCGGCGACTGTACTACGAACGCGGAGCGAACCGTCGGCGATCGAGCTACCGACGGAGGGAGGACGTGACGCCGTCGCGAGCCGATCCGCTCCGAGTCGGACTGATCGGGGCGGGCTACATCGGGAACGTCCTGGGAAGCCAGTTTCACGCCGACGACAGGGCAACGGTCAGCGCGATCTGTGATCCGAACGAAACGGTGCGAGCGGAAAGCGCCGATCGGTACGCCGTCCGCTCGGACGCCCGGTACGCCAATCACGAAGCGATGCTCGACGGCGAGGCTCTCGACGCCGCCGTCGTCGGGTCGCCGCACACGCTGCACTACGAGCAGATCCTCGCCGGCCTCGATCGGAACCTGCACGTCTTCTGTGACAAACCGCTTACCACCGATCTGGAGGAGGCCCGCGACGTTGCCCGCCGCGCCGAAGCGAGCGATCGAACCGTCATGATTGGCTACCAGCGCCACCTCAACCCGGCGTTCATCCGCGCGCGCGAGCGCTGGCGGAACCCACGGAACCGCGACGACACTGACGACGATTCGGCCGTGCCCCCACAGGTCCGGTCGATCTCCGCGTCGATCACCCAGGACTGGATCTCCCGGTTCGCCGACAGTTGGCGAACGAACCCCGATCTGTCGGGGGGCGGCAACCTCTACGACACCGGGAGCCACCTGTTGGATGCGGTGCTCTGGACGACCGGCCTCACCCCGGTCGCGGTTTCGGCGGACATGGACTTCGCCGACGCGGAGAACAGAATCGACGAGCGCGCGAACGTCCTGATCCGGTTCGAAGGGGGCGCGACCGCCGACGTCTCGGTCTTTTCCGATGCACCCTGCGTCCGCGAACACATCCACATCTGGGACGATGCGGGCGCGATCTACCTCGAAGGCCGCGAGTGGGAACCACGGACCCTCACCGAGATCTCCGCGGACAGCACCGACCATACGCCTTACATCGACCGGGACACCCAGCAGTCGAAAGCCGACGCCTTTCTCGAAGCTATTAGCGAGAACGCAGAACCGCCGGCCACCGTCGAGGACGCCCTGCGGGTCACCGCGGTCACCGAAGCCGCCTACGAGGCGGCGCGGTCGGGTGACTGGGTCGACGTCGATCTCGACTGAACGGCCAGAAGACACCCGGTCGATGCGGCCGTCCTCTCCTCTCATGCCATTCGTTCGACTCGTTCGGCTCCTCGGCGAGCGAACCGAGCGCCAATCATGCCTATTGCTTGAACCATCCACACGACGTCGCCGCTCGCAGTCGAGTTCACCAGTCAGACCGTCCGACCGTCGAGCACGGCGACGTCGGCAGTCGTTCCCGCCTCCATCCCTCGGCCCGACCGCTCCGATACCGTGTCGGTCGCGTAATCGGCCGGCGTGCGATCGGTCTCGACGTCGATAACCCGGATCATCGCCTCGTTCTCGGTCGGTGGGAACACGGCGACGGCTCATGGTTCTCGTGTCACCGATCGGTACGTTCAATCGATCGACGAGGGCCGATACGTCGCCCCGGGACGGAGCCGGGGCGGATCGAGTGCACCCCCTCCGATCCCGCCCGATATGGGATCGATTGTCGTCGCCGCAAGGACACTGCTGCGGGGGTTCGGCTGCCGAGAGTTCGGCGATCCCGGCTCGGAGGGTCGCCTACGCTATTGTGTCCGCTCGCGTTCGCCCGCGTTCCGAAGGCCACAAGCCCCGCTCGCGCGTCGACCGATTCGATGGAGACGGGCACGATCCCAATCGACGATCTGAGCGGCGGGTTCGACTTGCAGGCGACCGTCGAATGCGGCCAGTCGTACTGCTGGGAACGCGAGGACGGCCGGACCTACGAGGACGGTATCGCCCACGGCGGCGGGCAGTGGTACACGACGGTCGTTCCGACGGGTACCCACGAGGGAGTCCGCGCGGGCGAGGACGGAGGCAGGAGCGGGGACGGGCACGCGGACATCGACGGCGGCGATACGAACGCCGGCTACGAGGTCATCAGGGCGCGCCAGACGAACGGGGCCCTCCAGTGGGAGGGAACGACCGACGCGCGCCCGTACCTCACTCATCTATTAGGCCTCGACGACGACTTAGAAGCGATCCTGGGGAACGCCGACGACCCCCTTCTCCGGCGGGCCACGGAACGGTACGAGGGCCTCCGGATCGTCCGGGACCCGCCCTTTCCAACGCTGATTTCCTTTATCTGTTCGGCACAGATGCGCGTGTTGCGGATCCACTGGATGCAACGCGCAATGGCCCGGGAGTTCGGCGCACGAGTACGCTTCGACGGGGAGACCTATCACGCCTTCCCGACGCCCGACCGCCTCGCCGCGGCGAGCGAGGCCGATCTCCGGGAGCTGAGCCTCGGGTACCGGGCACCGTACGTCAAGGAAAGCGCCGACCTCGTCGCCGATGGTGTCCGTCACCCCGCCGAGGCGAAGGGAAAGGAGTACGAGGACGCTCGCGAGTTCCTCAAACGATTCGTCGGTGTCGGGAACAAGGTCGCCGATTGCGTTTTGCTCTTTTCGCTCGGCTACCTCGAAGCCGTTCCCCTGGACACCTGGATTCGGACGGCGATCTCGGAGTACTACCCCGACTGCGAGCGAGGCTCGTACGCCGAGACCTCCCGAGCGATCCGCGAGGCCTTCGGCGGCGACTATGCAGGCTACGTTCAGACGTACGTCTTCTACTACCTGCGGACCGGCGGCGAGTAACCGATCGACCCCGACCGAGCCTAACGGGCCGTCACCGGCAACGAAACGACTTTTGAGGGGGACTGGCGAAGCCGGCGAGCATGTCCGAACGCGAAACCTGGGCGACACGACTCGGCTTCATCCTCGCAGCGGTCGGCAGCGCCGTCGGCCTGGGGAACATCTGGCGGTTTCCGTTCCAGACCGCCGACAACGGCGGGGCGGCCTTCCTCGTCGTCTACTTGGCGTCAATGTTGATCATCGGGATCCCGGCGATCCTCGCGGAGTTCGTGGTCGGCCGGCGGGCGAACACCGACGCCATCGGGGCCTTTCGCAGCCTCGGGAAGTCGAACTGGCGGTTCGTCGGGGCAATCGGGATTCTGGCCTCCTTCTGGACGCTCTCGTACTACAGCGTGATCGGCGGCCCGAGGGGTACTTCGGGGCGATCTCGGTCGGCTTGCCGTCGGTGGTAACCCACGCGGTGTTCATGACCACCGTGATCGTCATCGTCGCCGCCGGGATCGAACGCGGGATCGAACTCGCGACGAAGTTCATGGTTCCGAGCGTCATTGTCCTCTTGATCGGGCTCGCAGTCTACGCCGTGACTCTCCCCGGGTCGGGTCAGGGGTACGACTTCTTTCTCACACCTGACTTCGGGGCGGTCGCGGCGAACTTCACGTCGATCCTCCCGTTGGCGTTCGGCCAGGCACTCTTTTCGCTCTCGCTGGGATTCAGCGTGATGATCACGTACGCCTCCTATCTCGGACGCGACGACAGCCTGTTCGCCGACGGGTTGGTAATCGCGGTCACGAACACGTTTGTCGGGATACTCGCGGGCCTCGTCGTGCTCCCCCTCCTGTTCGCGGCGGGCGTCCAGCCGGGCGAGGGCGGCGTCGGTGCGGTGTTCATCTCGATTCCGACCGCACTGGCGTCGCTTCCGGGCGGCGGGTTCGTCGGGCGGGCGGTCGGCATCGTCTTCTTCGCGATCGTGCTCGTCGCCGCATTGTCCTCGGCTATTAGCCTGCTCGAAGCCGCCGTGGCGTACGCCGTCGATACGTTCGGACTCGGGCGGGTGCCGGCGGCGGTCGGCCTCGGCGTCGGGGCCTTTGTGTTGGGCGTTCCCTCCGCGATCGACACGGCGTGGCTCGAGTGGTTCGACGGGATCAGCGTCACGCTGTTGTTACCCCTCGGGGTGCTCTCGGTGGTGCTGTTCGTAGGGTGGGCTATGGGTTCGGCAGCGACCGAGGAACTCCGAGACGGCATGGGTCTCGGCGGAGTGAGCCCGGCCTGGTTGTGGACGCTTCGGACGGTCGTGTTACTCGTGGTCCTCGTCGTCGTTGCGCTCAACTTCCAGGACCTCTTTCTCACGCCCAACGCGGGGGATTACTACATCGTGCCGCCGCTCGGCTGATCACGGTTGCGGTCGCAGTCGTAGTCGTGGTGGCGGTGATAGCAGTATCCGCCCGCCGGCCTCTCGAACGTTCCTAACGGTCGGCGGCCCGGTCGTTGCGCCGGAAGTCGATCTCGCCCCGTCGTACCTCGCGAAAGGCCGTCCGGGTCGTCCGACCCAGCGTCGGCGTCCGACCGTCCGCTACGGTCGTCCGGTCGTCCCTGCTACGGTCGCCGGACGACTAAGGCGGTGAGCAGGAGGGCGAACAGCGCCTGGCCGAATTTGACCGCGCCGCCGAAACCGGCGAGTTCCGAAAGCGAGGGTTGCTGGATCAGGAAGTACAGCGCGATCAAAAGCAGGTTGTACGCGATCCCGACGGCGTACACTCGGCTTCGCTGGTAGCCCGCGAGCACGAGTACGATCGCGCCGAAATAGCCCAACCCGGCGAGCAGGAAGGCGATGCCGATTACCGATGGGATCTCGCTGAGGGCGATCGGGAAGTAGGAGATCCCGAGCAGTACTGCCAGGGCGACCCCGGTCCAGTCGAGCGTCGCCATCGAGTCGCGTTCCAGTCGTGTTCCAGTTGCAGTAGCCATGTCTGTGTAATGGTCCTCGCGAGAAAAGTCCTTGGCCTCTCCGTCAGACCTGCCGGTTAGCACGCCGTTGGTTTTCGACTGCTCTCATCCGGTACCGATCCGAGCGCATAGTCGGGGTCGGGGGCCTCAGTCGTGTTCGACAACGCTTTTCGGCCTCCCCTGTGCAGGTCGGCTATGTGCCGACTGGCGGGAGGACACCGTCCGTGACGATGGACGAGAGCATCGACGATCTGCGCGAGCGCCGCCGCGAAGCCGAACTCGGCGGCGGCGAACAGCGTATCGAGGCCCAGCACGACCGGGGCAAACTCACCGCCCGCGAGCGCGTCGAGTACTTCGTAGACGACGGGAGCTTCCGGGAGTTCGATCAGCTCCGGACTCATCGCTCGCACAACTTCGATATGGAAGACAGCCAGGTGCCCGGCGACGGCGTCGTCACCGGCTACGGCGACGTCGACGGTCGCAAAGTCTTCGTCTTCGCCCACGATTTCACGGTCTTTGGCGGCTCGCTCGGCGAGGTCTTCGCCGAGAAGGTCTGTAAGGTGATGGACAAGGCCGTAGAGACCGGGGCACCGATCATCGGGCTCAACGATTCGGCGGGCGCGCGCATTCAAGAAGGCATCGACTCGCTCGCGGGCTATGCGGAGGTCTTTCACCGCAACCAACTCGCGAGCGGCGTCGTCCCTCAGATCTCCTGTATTATGGGCCCCTGTGCCGGCGGGGCGGTCTACTCGCCGGCGATCACCGACTTCGTGTTCATGGTTCAGGACTCGAGTTACATGTTCATCACCGGCCCGGACGTGATCGAGACCGTCACCGGCGAGGAGGTAAGCTTCGAGGACCTCGGCGGGGCGACGACCCACGCCGAGGAGTCGGGGGTCTCGCAGTTCGCGATCGCCGACGAGGAGGAAGCGCTCGACGACGTTCGCCGCCTCCTATCGTACCTTCCCTCGAACAACGTCGCCGACCCGCCCCGCGTCGATCCGGCCGACGACCCCGAGCGCCGGGACGAGGAACTACTGGAGATCGTGCCAGATCAGCCGCGCAAACCCTACGACATGCAGGCGGTCGTCGAACGGATCGTCGATACCGATTCGTTCTTGCCGGTCGCCGATCGCTACGCCCGGAACCTGCTCACCGGCTTCGCCCGCCTCGACGGCCTCTCGATCGGCGTTCTCGGCAACCAGCCCCGCGCGAACGCCGGCACGTTGGACATCGACGCCTCGCTCAAGGGCTCGCGGTTCGTGCGCTTCTGTGATGCGTTCAATATTCCGATCCTGACCTTCGTCGACGTGCCCGGGTTCATGCCCGGTACCGACCAGGAACACAACGGCATCATCAAACACGGCGCGAAGCTGCTGTATGCCTACTCGGAGGCGACGGTCCCGCTGCTTACCGTGGTCACCAGGAAGGCCTACGGGGGAGCCTACGACGTGATGGCCTCGAAGCACATCGGCGCGGACGTTAACTACGCCTGGCCGACCGCCGAGATCGCCGTGATGGGGCCACAGGGCGCGGTGAACGTGCTCTACGACGACGAACTCGACGCGGCGGAAGAAGCCGACGCCGAAGATGTCGGCGCCCGCCGCGAGGAACTGATTGAGGAATACCGCGAAGCGTTTGCGAACCCCTACACCGCCGCCGAGCGCGGCTTCGTCGACGACGTGTTAGAACCGACCGAGACCCGCCCGCGGCTGATCGCCGATCTGCATACCCTCCGCGGGAAACGGGCCGACCACCCCGACCGAAAACACGGCAACATCCCCCTCTGACGTGCTCGACACCGATACTGACTCTGCTGGCGACAATGACAGCAACGGGAGTGACGCCGATATCACGGGCGACGATGGCGGCACAGAAATCGCCAGCGACGACGCGATCGCGGGCGACGTCGATCGGCGGGTGCTCGAAGCGACGACCCCGAGCGCCGACCGCGAGGAAGCCGCCGCGATCGCGGCGGCGATCGCGAGCCACCTACGCGACGAGGAGCGGGCGGCCGCCGCGGAGGGAAAGAGCGATCGCGGGTGGGCCAAAGCGGGTTGGCGGTGGGCCTTCGCCGGTCGGATGCGCGGGTTAGGGGAGCGAACCGTCCGAGTTCCCAACGACGCGCCGACCGACTCGTGGACAGCCGCCGGACGGGTCGACCGCATGCGCTGATCGTTCCCGCGACCTCATCCGCCGAGTCGTTCGGAGCCGATATAACCGCTCGCACGCGAGGTTCGAACGCGAATGGCGGTATACTACGTGACGGTCGACGGCAAGGAAGTCGAGGGACCGTTCGACGATCGAAACGAAGCCCAGCGACGCCGCGACGACTTGCTCACGAACGAGGTCGGCGGCCGATACCGGGTCGAAAAGCGCGAGTCCTGATCACCTCCAACGCGATCATCTCGACGTCGTCCGATCCGTCCTGGTCGCCCCGACCCTACCGGTCGCTCGCGTCGATCACGCAGGACCGATCGACCTCACGCATCGACGCACAGCCACAGAGCCCCAGCGTGAGGTCGAGATCGGCTCGGAAGTTCTTCACCACCGCTTCGACGCCGTCCTCGCCGCCGAGGGCCAATCCGTAGACGTACGGCCGACCCAACAGCACGGCGTCGGCCCCGAGCGCAATCGCCCGAATCGCGTCGGCTCCCCGGCGAATCCCGCTGTCGAACAAGGTCGTGCAGTCGTGCTCGCTCTCCTCGATGGCTTCGATGACGCCCGGGAGCGCCTCGATCGCACCGATCGCGCCGTCGACCTGCCGGCCGCCGTGGTTCGAGACGATCAGGCCCTCTGCGTGTTCGGCGGCCAGCCGGGCGTCCTCGGGCGAGAGGATCCCCTTGAGGACGATCGGCAGGTCCGTTCGCTCGCGGAGCCACCCGAGATCGTCCCAGGTGAGCGACGGGTCGGCGAAGACGTCCGTGAAGTGCATCGCGGCGGTTCCGGGGTTCTCCTCGGGAGGCTGATCCAGTGCGTCGCGAAAGACCGGATCCGAAAAGTAGTTCGCCAGACCCTCGCCGTCGAGAAAGGGCAGGTAGCCGCGTTCGAGGTCGCGCTCGCGCCAGCCCAACAGCGGGGTATCGAGCGTGAGGACGATCGCGCCGTAGCCCGCCGCCTCGGCGCGCTCGACGAGGCTCGCCGTGAGGTCGCGGTCGGCGCTCCAGTACAACTGGAATCAACGCGGCGTTCCGCTGCTGCCGGTCCCGCCCTCAGCGTTGTCCATCGCTTCGGCGACCGCTTCGATCGACGCAGACCCCTGCGTGCTGTGGACGAAGGGGACGTCGAGGGAGGCTGCGTCCCGCGCAGTGGCTAGATCGCCGTCCTCGTGGATGATCCCCTGTGCGCCGATCGGCGCGAGCAGGAAGGGCATCGAGAGTTGCTCGCCGAACACGGTGGTAGAGAGGTCACGGTCGCGACGTTTCGCAACATCCGGGGAACGAGTCGCCAGCGCGAGAGGGCTCGACCGTTCGCCTCGGCGGTGCGTTCCGCGCCGGCCCCGCCCGCGACGTAGCCGTACGCCTCGGGGCTCAGGACCTCGGTCGCCCTCGCTTCGAGTTCCTCGTAGGCGATCGGATACTCCGGTGTCTGGTCGGCGAGCATCCCCGCAGTGTAGACCTCCATCTGCCGGTACCTGCCGTACGGGTCGGACCCGCCGCCGGAGTCGTCGTTGGACATCGTGGCTTGAAGGACCCCGAACGATCATAGCCGTTCGGTCGCATCAATCCGTACAGTAGGTCGGCATCATGAGTATCGGTATCTCACTTAGGTTTCGAAACGCCTCATTGAACGAGATTCACGCTCCACAGGCGATCAACGCGGGCCTGCGGATTTTCTTCGATGGACGGGAGCTAACGAGATACCAGGAGCATGAGCGGTTGAACCGTGAGTACGAGCGGGACTACGAGTATAAAGAACAATACATCGTTAGTCACCTTCGCAATCTAATGGACGGTCTCGGAGCGTTCAAGAGAAGTGGCATCGATCCAACGGAGCCAAACGTGTACGGCGAGCAGCGATACGAACTGTACGAGTACGCTTGTTAGGTCGTCTATTCATGGCTCGACGAGCACCACGTCCGACTCGCCTTTCAATCCGAGTACAAGAGTAGCGATGGAACACACGATGACTATTACATCGCGGTTCCACTCCGCTATGCACTCGGCTACGCGGTCGAAATCGACGAATTGGCTGCCGAACTCATCAGTTGTGGAGAAGAGGTATCCGAGTTCGCACAGCAATGCGCTATCAACGAGAACGACCGGCATATAACCGGGTTCGAGACAGCCCTTGCCGAGCTTGAACAACTAATACCGAAATAAATCTGATTCGGCGCGCGAATCCAGAACGCTACGGAACCCACCGTGACTGGCGTATCAACCGACGTTACGGTCGCCATCGATTACGACGACCAGTTCGAACGTATGCTGAGGGCCTGATCGAAACCAAGTCGGTCGCTTTCGGTGAAGGATTCAAACCATAGCGTAAGGAATTCTTACTTGGACTCACGAGCACCGACGATCCCGAACTGACGACAGTGACGTCGAAGGGACAGATCACGATCCCGAGCCGGCTTCGCGAACGGTTCGGTCTCGAAGAGGGAACAAAACTGATGATCGTCCCGACGGACTACGGTCTCGTGTTGAAGAAACTCGAGTTCCCGTCGATCGAGGAGTTCCAGCGTCGGGTCGAAGAGCGTGCCGAGACGACCGATCTCTCGCCCGGGGAGGTCGATCAACTGGTTCACGAAGCGCGGGACGCCGATGAATAAACGCCGTACTCGATACGAACGTTCTCATATCTAGTGTCATCTCGACCGGCATCCCTCACGAGGCAGTCGTTGCAGGACTCGGCGGTGACTACCGGATCGTCGTTTCCGTCGAGACGCTTTCGGAGTTTCGAGAGACCCTACGCAAATACCCCGAGCGCTTCCACATGTCCGAAGATGAGATCCAAACCGGAGTCGAGACGATCCCGACGACGACAAGTTCTTAGAAGCCGCCGTCGCCGATAACGTGGATTACGTCGTCTCCGGTGACAGGCACCTGATCGACCTCGATACCTTCCGTGGAATCGATGTCGTCGATCCCAGGACCTTCTACGAACACCTCGGCAGGTGAGCGAGGCTCAGGCCCGACACACAGCTAAAATGTGCTCGGAGGTGTCGACGACCGCCGGGTCCTCCCGTAGCGTCTCGGTCACGCTCTGCACGCTCTCGACGGCTTCCTCGGGGGCTTCAGCGAGTTGTTCCTGGGCTATCGACGCGATTCCTTCGAGGCCGACGAGGTGCGAAACGGCGAGTCCCCCCGCTTCGAGGTTGGCTTCGAGTTCCGCCGCGCGAAAGAAGTGACACTCCGCCCAGCCCTCGCCGTCGCTGCGTTCGGCGACGAGATCGGCGGTGTAGTCGCCGGTCTCGGCGATCGGTTCGAGCAGGCCGTGCTCGTCAGCGAGCACCCGTTTCACGATGTCGCGCAGGCAGGCGAGCCGGCCCATGACCGAGACGAACGCCGGCGCGCCCTCACGTGCCACTCGCCCGAGTTCGCCGATCGTCCGCGTTCGTTCTTCGGGATCGAGGACGTGGCTGAGCGGGCCGCCGAGACAGCACACGGCGTCGAACACCTCCGATCCGTGGGGCAGGTTTCTGATGTCCGCCCTCACGCAATCGATGCGTTCGGCGAGGCCGTATTTCGCTGCCGTCCGGCGGGCGATCCGTACCTGTTCGGCGCTCAGATCACAGTGGGTTACCTCGTAGCCGCGCTCTGCGAGCCAGAGGGCATACCGACCCGGCCCGCCGCCGGCGTCGAGCACCCGACCGTTTTCCGGGAGGTGGCGATTGAGGTACGCGCAGGTGGTCTCGAACTCCAGCTCGCCGACCGGGGTCGCGGTCAAGCGCTCCCACTCGCCCGCGGCAAAGGAATCGTAGTAGCTCTGCGGGTCCATGTCGGTCATCGCGCTGGCCCCGCTCGGTGTGCCTCCGGTACTCGTCGGTCGAGTTCGATGCGTCGTCTCAATCGGTCCGTCGTCGGTCGGTGTGTCGTCGATCGGCATGTCGTCGGTCGGTGTATTATCATTCGTCGTGGCGTCGCTGGCGTATCGGTATTCGCTCGGGTAGCTGTCCGTCGATAGCGAGAAATCCGGTTTCGCCCCGTCGGCGTGTGGTATACAACCGAAAATCGGGAAGCGAGGCTCCTCCGGAGGGAATTACTATCCGCGATTCGGGCGATGCACGCCGGGAGGAGCCAGCGTCACCATACCTCTTACTGGTCGGAGCTGGGAACAAAAGTCTTCGCCGTTCGATACGCGTCGCGTTTAGTTTAGCCGTTTTAATGAACGAACTGGTGGGACCGTTTCGGAAGCCCCCGGACGCTCGGCTCACGGAAGACGGTCCTGCTCGCTCCCTGCGGTGCCTGCGTCGCCCGCCTTCGTCGACTGCCCGGCCCCTTCCAGTCCCACCCGAACCGGTTGCTGTCGGTCCTCGTTGTGTGACTAAATACCGTCGCGGTACGTGCCTGTATCGCTCGACGGGTGCAACCAGTCGTCGCCACAACGGCCGGCGTAGCCCGGCTCGCCGTCGCTCCGCCGACCGAAATCGACCCTAGAGGACGCTCAGTCGGCGGCGGGCACCCTCTCCTCGGTCGCGCTCACGAGCCGGTCGATCGCGTCGACCATCGCTACCACGCTCGCCCGGGTGATGTCGGCGTCGCTCGCACGCACCGTCACTGACCGATCGCCGCGGGACATCTCGACTTCGACCGTCACCACGGCGTCGGTGCCGCCGGTAATCGCGTCGACGTGATACGAGTCGAGGCGCAGGTCCGCGATGCCCAATGCCTCGGTAACAGCGGTCACCGCTGCGTCGACCGGTCCGCTCCCGGTGGCTGAGGCGACGCGTTCGTCGTGCTCTCGCGGTTCGCTCGACTCGCGAGCATAGTCGCTTTCGCTCGCGTTGCTCGCTTCTCGCTCTCTGCTCTCGTTCGCTGCGCTCACGAGAGCTTCGCCTGCTCGCCTGTCCGAGGCGCTCGCACCGCTCGAACCGCTCGGGGCGCGTAACGCCTCGCTATCGACTCGGAGACGGACGCTCGCCGTCGGGGTGGGGCCGCCGCTCGCTGCGGTCAGGTCCATCAGTTCGACCCGCCGGTCGCGCGCACGGTGTTGGACCTGCTCGCAGATTGCGAGCAGGTCGGCATCCGTCACCCGCTTACCCCGCTCTGCGAGTTCCTTCACGCGGGCGACGACCTCGCGTTCCTCCTCGGCGCTCGTTTCGATGCCGTGTTCGGAAAGCGCCGCCCGGACGCCCGCGCGGCCGGTGTGCTTGCCGAGCACGAGGCGACGTTCCCGACCGACGAGCTCCGGGGGGTAGGGCTCGTACATCGCGTTGTCCTTGAGGGTGCCATCGGTGTGGATACCCGACTCGTGGGCGAAGGCGTTCTCGCCGACGACCGCTTTATTGGGCGGTAAGGGAACTCCCGTCGCGTTCGCAACGGTGTCCGCGAGGCGATACAGTCCCTCGGTGTCGACGGTCTCGACGCCGTAGCAGTGTGCGAGCGAAATCGCGACCTCTTCTATCGCGACGTTGCCCGCACGTTCGCCGATGCCGTCAACGGTGGCGTGAACGAGGTCCGCGCCCGCGCTAACGCTCGCGAGCACGTTCGCCATTGCAAGCCCCAGGTCGTCGTGGACGTGCGTGCTCGTCGGGCCGAGCGTCGCGAGTCGGCCGATCGCTTCGGCGGTGTGTTCGGGCGAGGCGTGCCCGACGGTATCGCAGTAACAGACCCGATCGGCACCGGCCCCGAAGGCGGCGTCCATGAGGTCTTCGAGGAAGTCGAGGTCCGCGCGCGAGCCGTCCTCGCCCAGGACCTCGACCCAGAGGCCGTGCTCGCGAGCGTAGGTCACGAGTTCCCGGGTGGTTTCGATCACCGCCGCACGGGAACTGCCGACTTTCGTCTCGACGTGGCGGTCGCTTGCAGGCACGACCAATCCCACGCCATCGACCCCGCAGTCGAGCGCGGCCTCAATGTCCTCACGAACCCCGCGCGCGAAGCTGGTGATCCGAGCGTCGAGGTCCGCGTCCGTGACCTGCCGGATAGCCTCGCGCTCGGTTTCGCCCGTGCAGGCACTGCCGGCTTCGATCGTATCGACGCCGATCGAGTCGAGCTGTCGGGCAATCTCGACCTTTCGATCGGCCGACAGCGATATGCCGGGGGCTTGCTCGCCGTCGCGCAGCGTCGTATCTAACAGTGCTACCGAACTCGTCTCAAAAGGTTGGTTGTGTTCGGGGGAAGCCCCGAATAAATCGTCCACTGGTCATGATAGCCACTCGATAAGCCGAGGGCAGGGTACTTAAACTCGACTGTTGGCGGCGGGTATTGCTCGCTCCCCTCGGATCTCGGATCGAGCACAGCAATGGGGTGGTTCCGGCTTCCGATGCCGACCCGAGGAAACGGGCCGTCCTACTGTCTTCGACGGTTCCAATGGTCACGACCGTCAGTCGGTCGCGAGTTCGGCCGTAAACCGCTCGGAGAGTGCCGCATACTGGTCCCCGTTCGTGTACTCGAACGCCTCCTCGCGATCCGACGGCAGATCGAGATAGGAAGGCGACTCGTCGAATTAGTCTGCGGTCAGGTCGTATCGCCGGCCGTCGGCGTAGTTGTAGAAATGCGGCCCCTCGTCCGTCGGCGTCTTTCGTATCTCCCCGCCGAAGCGATCATGCACGACGAGCGCGGTGACGGGACACTGCCCTCGTGCGGGGTGGTCCTCGCTCTACAGCGAACTCGATTCGGCCGACCATGCACGACGCAGCCGCCAGCGAACCGCCCGTTCGTCGAACTCGTCGTCGAGCGAGGTCACATCGGTCGTCTTCGCGCGAGCGAAGCAAAAAACTGTGCCTCGCTCTCCAAGCGGTGTTCGGATAAACGGGGTGTCGCTCGACCGAACAACTGCCAGGGGTGGGACTGAAAGGGGCCGACCGCGTGGCGGCTTCGCCGTGGTTCGAAAGACGCCGGAGGCATCTTTCGTTCAGTGCGGGACCTCCGATCCCGCTCACAGTCAGAACGCTTCGCGTTCTGACAACATCACGAGAGAGTTCCGCCCTCTCGAACGACCACGTTAGAGGAGATCGGCTCCGCCGACCTCGCGCTCGGCTCGGGGGCTCGCTGCGCGCCTCGGCTCGCTCCCTTCGGTCGCTCGCCTGTGGTGCTTGCGTCGCCCGCCGTCGCCGAGCGCGTCGGGGGGCTTTCGAACCGTTCTGCACTCCTTCCCTTGTCTTACCGTCGCTAAGTTGAGACCACTTCGGGGATCGACCGCAGGTCGTGGGGAGCCCCTCCGCACGGGACGGAACGGTCAGAAGTGCT
>PXRY01000018.1:0-1808 GCA_003022925.1 Halobacteriales archaeon QS_8_65_32
CGAAGAATTTCGCGTCGAGAAGGAGGTGACCAAGCCATTTTCCAAGGATACTGATGTCCGTCGATGTCACTTCCAAAATGCTAATAAGGTTGTTATTTACCCGTATCGATCTTCGAACAGGACTCGCCGCTCCTCACGGAATCAGAACTCCGCGAGAGCTACCCGAATGCGTACTCGTATCTCTGCGAGTACAGAGAAGTACTGGAATCCCGGGGTAGTGAAGATATGGAGTATCCGAGTTAGTACTCGTTATTGAATCCGCGCTTAGGATAGAAGTTCGACGCTAACAAGATCGTTACTCCAGTTATTGCAGAATCAGGGCGATTCGTATATGATGAGTCAAATATGTTCTTCAACGGAAGTGGCGGTGGGGGCGGCGGTGCTTACGGAATCATTCTGAAAGAGATAAAGTATACTGGTCGAGCTGTATCTGCGCTGCTAAATTCGTCAGTCAGTGACTTCGTAATCCGACATACGAGTTCACAGTTCCAAGACGGTTACTACGCCTATAATCAACAGTATATTGAGAAGCTTCCAGTGCCTATTTCTAGTGTTGCAGATTTGAGCAGGCTAATGGACGGTCTGTCCTCGCTCGGTATCGAAACCGTCGGCTCTGTTTCAGAGGTTCTTGATCAACTAGTACGTAAGTTCGGAAAAAGAACGAATAGGCCGGAGGAATCTCAACCTCTCCCTGCTGGATCATCTTGACAATTATGATGAGGACGGACCGACGATCACGGAGATCGGCTTCACTCAACCCCCCGAGAACGCAGCCGACTCGATCCTCTACGAGACGACCGAAGCCAGGGACAGCCTTCGGGTCGGGAGAGTCCCGACGAGGGCGATTACGAGACCGACCGCTGGGGTTACGCCGAGACCGACCCGCTGCCGGCCTTGCGAATCACGGACCTGAGCGAGATGGAAGCGGATCTGATCAAGGCGTTCGTGCCCGCCGCGGTCGGGAAAGCCAAGGGCTTCACGGGCTTTCGCGAAACGGCGACGAAGACCAATTCGCTCGTCGATCGCCTAGAGAAACTCACCCTGCCAGTGGTCTTCGACATCGAAAGCGGATTGGGCCGCTACATCGAGACCCGCGAGCGCGCCGCGGCGTTGAACGAGAAAATCGAGCGCACCGACCGATTGATCGACGAGATCGTCTACGAATTCTATGGATTGACTGACGAGGAGATCGAGATCGTCGAGAATGCGGTCGGCGGGGACTGAAGCGGGCGCGCCTACGGCCCGCTCACGGGTCGTTCCTCCCTGTTCGCTTTTCCGGGGCGCTCGCTTTGCTCGCGCCCCGCTCCGCTCGAACGGTCCGCGGGACCTTCGGTCCTGCGCTACTCTCGTTCGCTCGCTGGCGCTCGCTCACGAGAACAGATTTTTGCTGGCGTCCTCGCTCGCTCACTCCCTACGGTCGTTCGCTCATGATTCGAGAGACGCTTCGCGTCTCTCTTCATTGCGGGAAATCACAGATTTCCCGCTTGCAGCAAAAACGCTCCGCGTTTTTGCCACATCACAAAAGGCGCGAAGCGCCTTTTGAACGACTGCGGGGCCAGCAAAGAAGGTGCGCGGTCCTAGGCCGCCCGCTTTTCGATCTCGCCTTTGATAGCGGCGGCGTCGAAGCGGTGATCCGGGCGAATGTTCACGAAATCGAGGAAGGGCCATGCGTCGAGCAGTTCCGCTGCGCTGTAGAACTCCCGTGCCGCACGGGTCGTCTCGCGAGCGCCGATCCGGGGGGCCAGTACGGCGAGCGCACAGGCCAGATCGTACGCGCGGGCGCTCTCGACGGCCTCCGCACGGACGCT
>PXRY01000018.1:2035-15521 GCA_003022925.1 Halobacteriales archaeon QS_8_65_32
TTGTGATGAGGGCGTGAACGAGCGCGTTCTGCGGGGAGATTGGTTTCACGAACCACCGTTCGTTCAGAACACAGGGCGTCGATAGCCAGTTGTCGGCGTTCAAAAAGTCGACGCGGGCAGCGGACTCGTCGTAGCGCGCGGCGACCGCGCGGACGGTCTCTTCGAGTCGCGGCCAGTCGATCCGGCCGCGAACGAGGCCCCGAAAACTCACTACCGGACTGAGGCGCTCGGCGGGCTAAATCCCTCTGCCTGTATCGTCGACCATCGGTGTCCGGATCGAACCGGGACCTTCGGTTCGAGCGTGGTGGAGGGATGTGGGGCATGGGGCTACGGAGGTTTTTATTCGCGCGCTCCGTAGCGCGAGTATGAACTTCGAGATACCCGACGAACACCGGATGATCCGCAACACGGTTCGCGAGTTCGCCGAGGAGGAAATCGCCCCGATCGCCCAGGAGATCGAGGACGAACACCGCTACCCCGAGGAAGTCTTCGCCGCGCTCGCCGACCTCGACGTGATGGGCGTCCCGACCACCGCCGAATACGGTGGTTTAGGCGGCGATCAGCTCATGTACGCGCTGGTCACCGAAGAACTCGGCCGGGTATCGGGAGCGATCGGGCTGTCCTATGCCGCCCACGTCAGCTTAGCCTCGAAGCCGATCGAACTGTTCGGCACCCACGAACAGAAAGAACGCTGGCTGCGCCCGCTCGCCGAGGGCGGGGAGATCGGCGCGTGGGCGCTGACGGAGCCGAGTTCGGGCTCAGACGCCTCTAACATGGACACCCGCGCGGAGAAAGAAGGCGACGAGTACGTGCTCAATGGCACCAAGCAGTTCATTACGAACGCCTCGGAGGCGGGGTCGATCGTCGTCAAGGCCGTCACCGACCCCGAGGCGGGCTACGACGGCATCTCCACCTTCGTCGTCGATCCCCAGGAAGACGACGGCTTCGAGGTGACGGCGATCTGGGACAAGATGGGGCTCAACGCCTCGCCGACCTGTGAGATCGCCTTCGACGACGTGCGCCTCCCCGAAGATCGCCTCTTGGGCAAGGAGGGCGAGGGCTGGACCCAGACCATGAAAACGCTCGGCGGCGGGCGCATCTCGATCGCCGCCCTCTCTGTTGGCCTCGCCCAAGGTGCCTACGAGGCCGCCAAGTCCTACGCCGGCGAGCGCGAGCAGTTCGGCAAGCCGATCTCGAAATTCGACGCGGTACGGGACATGATCGTGGGGATGGACCGGAAGATCGAACGCTCGCGGTTGCTTACCCACAAGGCCGCGACGCAGTACGATACCGGTGGGGAAGTCACCAAATCGAGTTCGCTCGCGAAACTCGACGCGTCGGAAACCGCCCGCGAGGTGGCCGAAGACGCCGTGCAGGTCCTGGGAGGCTATGGCTACACCACCGACTTCGCCCCCCAGCGATTTTACCGGGACGCGAAACTCATGGAGATCGGCGAAGGCACCTCCGAGATCCAGCGAAAGGTCATCGGGCGCGAACTCGGCCTGTAGACCCGCTTTCCGCTGGCGTCCTCGTTCGCTCCTGAGGAGCGCCACCGTCTTCGGAAACCGACGCGCAACTGTTGATCTCCAGGCGAAACCCTTGGGATCGATACGTTCGGCTCCGGAGTGGTCTCTATCGCTCTTTCTCGCTCGGTACGCCGACCGCCGGAGCTATCGACGATCGGCGGCGGCTACAACAGGAACGATATGATCGCCAGGACGACGAAGATTATTACGAGCCACTTGGCGATCCGCATCGACAAGCCGGCGATGCCCTGCTGGCCGACCACGCCCGCGATGATCGCAAGCACGAAGAAGCCGATCGCGAGTTCCAGCACCATCTCAGACGCCCCCTGTTCGTGGTGACGGCCTTGTGCCGGCGAGTTCGATTCGTGAGCTTCCGTTCTCGGTGCAACGCTGCATGGGATCATCTAAGAGTTCCTGGCAATACATATGGGCGGCTTACTAATGCAACCACTCCCTGTCGTTCGACCCCGACGATTCTCGAACTGGACCGACGGTCACTCCTGTTTCGCTCGTCCGATGTTCGCGTCGGCGTCAACGTCTACGTCGGCGTTCGCATCGGTGTCGGTGTCGGCGTCGGCATTGGCATCGTCGTCGTCCTCCCCGCTTTCCTCGTCGTCCTCCTCGACGACTTCGAGTCCTCGGCTGTTCACGTCGTGGGGATTCACGCCGACTTCCTGGAGGAACTGGCGGTACTCGCGTTCTGCCTGTTCGGCGTCTTTCTGTTTATCCGACGCCCGATCACACAGTTCGAGCAGGTTCTCGGGCACGTCGTTCTTGTAGACGATCCAGTGGTTCACGAGGTCCGAAAGCCGGCGGATCGGGCTGGTGAAATGTCCATAGATCTCGAAGTTGAGCGCGTGGTGGCCGCCGAAGGGGTCGTTCATATATCGCGCGCGCGGCATGACCTTCATCACGGCCCGCTGGATCTTGTTGAGCTGGCGACCCGGTGCGCTCTCGATCGCGGCGTTCACCGCCTTCCGGGGGTCGTCCCACGAGGCACCGGGGATCGACACGCCGTCTAACTCTTGGACCTCCCGGAGAGCCTCGTTCCACTCGTCGGGCGAGGGCTGGGGGTGGACCCGGTACATCGCTTCGACCCCACGATCCCACATTAACTTGTGGGTCACCGCCTTGTTCGCCTTCAGCATCGACTCCTCGATAATCGTATGCGCGCGGTCGCGCGACGGGTTGAGCACGAGCGAGCCGTCTTCCTTTCGCTGTTCGTGAAGTCGCTCGGTGAGTTCGTACGCGAGAGCGTTTTCGGCGTGTAGCGCCGTCTCGGGGTCGTCGATCCGGTCTTCTGCCTGGCTGTACGTGAGGCGTTCGTCGCTGCGAACCACGGATTTGTAGATATCGATCGACTCGTACGACAGCGTCTCGCGATCGATATGCATCTCGACGGTGTGCGCCAGCCGGTCCTCGTCGGGAACGAGCGAACAGACCGTCTCCGCGAGCGTCGGCGGGAGCATGTGGACTGTATACGCCGGCAGGTAGACCGTGTTCGCCCGCTTGACCGCTTCGGCCCACATCTCGCTTTCGGGGTGGACGTAGTGAGTGACGTCCGCGATGTGGACGTGAAGCACGTACTCCTCGTCGTTCTTTGCGATCGAGATAGCGTCGTCGAAGTCCTGGGCGTCGACCGGATCGGTCGTCCAGGTCGTCAGATCACGCAGATCCCGGCGCTCGCTCACCTTCGAGTCGATCTCGGCGTCGACGTCCTCGGTGCGGGCCTCGGCCTCCGAGAGGACGTCCGCGGGAAACTCGTCGCGGATCTCGAACTTCTCGAAGAGGTCCTCGCGCTTGTTCGCCAGATGGCGAGCCAACTCTTCGTCGATCTCGACCGGCCCTTGAGCCTCGGCCGTTCCGGCCGTCGCCTGATCGCTAGTCATACTGCGAGTACGAAAGTTCGATAGTTAGTCGTGTCGCCACGAGTCGCTACAGGACGGTAGATTGCCCCGAGTGACGCGTTGTCGACCGCCTTGAGGCGGTACGCGTGGTATGCGTCGCTCGTGTCTCACGTACTCGCCGTTCGGCACACGGTGCTCGCGTATCGCGTTGGTGCCACTCGGTGTTCCTGACCTCGTCGACGGTTCGGTCTCGTCGGCGTCTCAGCGTTCGCGTTCTTCGCGACCTTCCCCGTTCTCCCGGCTCTCGATCGCTTCGTCTTCGAGGGGGCCGTAGCGTTCGGCGATCAACTCGTCGTAGCGCGCGAGGAAGTTCTCGCGGGAGTCCTCCCCGGGACGGCTCTCGGTAAGCAACGCCTCTAACTCGTCGCGGGGTTGGTGACACAGGTCGCGAAAGCACTCCTTACAGAGGTGTTCGAACTCCTTTCCCTCGCGCTCCCAGCGGTCACCGAGTTTGTCGTACTCGCGGGCGTCCGATCGGGGGATCGAGTCGCCGCAGGCGATACAGGTAACCGTTCGTTTCTCCCGGTTGCGCCGGGCTCCCCACATCGACCTGGGGTTCGGCTCCGGGGCACTTAGCCCTTGTTGCGTTTCGTGAATAGCGTTCGATGTAGCAGCCCTAAGGGGAAGGACTCGTTGAAACCACTTAGGATCGCGACGCGATCCTGTTGGCTCACGAGAGTGCTACGAGAGACGCTTCGCGTCTCTCGGCATGACAAGAGAGCGGAGCTCTCTTGAACCACTTCGCTCTCGTGAACGCGGTCGGAGCAAAGCTCTTCCCTGCTCTCGCTCGCCTCGCTCCGCTCGCTCGCGAGAACGCCGCGGCCGGACCGAGCGGGAGGTCGGATTCGCCGACCTCGGAATCCGTGGTCGTTCGAAAGGCGCGGAGCGCCTTTCGTGATGAACGAAAGACGCCTCCGGCGTCTTTCGAACCACGGCGAAGCCGCCACGCGGTCGACCCCTTCCAGTCCCACCCGAGACAGGTTTTGTTGGCCTTTGTCGCTCGATCGGCGGACGGCCCGCTCGACTTATGCCCGACGAACCGCCAGAGAACCCATGCAGGTCAAATCCCGCCATCACCTCCGAAGCGACGGGATCGCCCGTCTCGAAGACGCGCTCGCCGATCGGTTCGGGATTGCGCTCGATGCCGGAAGCTACGAGCGCGTCGTCCTCGTCGACGCGCCGTTCGAGGTCGTCCTCGCCGACGGCGAGCCGGTGGCCTTCACGATCGACGGGGAGTTCGCCCCGACCGTCCGGGGTGCGAACGAGTTTCCGCCGGCCGAACGGGTGGTTACCGTCGATGCCGGCGCGGTGTCGTTCGTCAGCGACGGCGCGAACGTGATGCGCCCGGGGATCGTCGAAGCCGACCCGGACATCGAAGCTAACGACCTCGTGACGATCGCCGAGGAGACCCACGGCAAGACCTTGGCGATCGGGCGCGCGACGACGGCGGGCGAGGGGATGGTCGGCGACAGCGGGATGGTCGTCGAATCGATCCACCACGTCGGCGACGACCTCTACGCGTTCGATCCCTGAGTCGAAGCCGGGATCGGCCGAGGGGCCGCTCACCTGGTCAGCCGGCGGGCCTGCTGGACGAGCACGGCGACCCCGAAAACGACCAGCAGTATCGATAGCGTGTTGTTTCGGCTGAAGTAGTCGTACACCCAGTACGCCGTCAGGCCCGAGAACAGCGCGATCTGCACCCGCGGAGCGAAGAGCCGGTCGGTGAATACGCCGACGGCGAGAACGCCGCTCGCGTAAACGAACAGCAGCGCACCCGACAGCGCAGTGATCTCGCCGTTGCCCTGAAGTTCGACGATCAGATTGAGGAGGGTAATGGCGAACAGCACCGATACAAACCCCTTCACGAGCAGGGTAACGGCCCCATCGCCGAGGACTCGACTCATCGGTCGGGACCGTTTCGAGCGTCCGTGTACGTTCGTCTCTTGACAGAGTGAACACCGCGTCGGTCGCCCCGGCGGATCACTAACTGCATGAGCGAACGGGTGCCGACCGCCGACTTGTATGTTCGGGACGAACCGGTTCGTCCTGAAGGCCGAACGGCGAACGGCGTCGCGCATCACTCGCGCGGGACCGGTAATGGCCGGGCGCGTAGCGGCCCCGCCGCACTGTGAACGACGTAGAGTCTCCCGTTGTTTGTTCACGGGCCTCGCGAGGCGGTTTCGTCGTCTCGAACTCGCGGCGCGGAGCGCTGCACGCTGCTCACTCACGGGTCGTTTCCCCGTTCGCTCGCGCTTCGCGAGCGAACACGAGCGAAACCCGACATCGGGCTCCGGAGCAATCACTCCGACGGACCGTCGGCGGACGCTACCCGTGGGTGGGGGTGGGTTTTTACCCGTACCGTCCTTACACGTTCTATGCGAAAGGTTCGCACCCACGATGTCGAGTCGTATATGGGGCCAGCGAGCGTGAAGCGACCGTTAGCCGGCGAGCTAGGCACCGAGAGTCTCGCGATCAACTACTTCGAACTCGAACCGGGCGAGAGCTTCGCCTTCGGCTATCACAGCCACGCCGACCAGGAGGAGGTTTTCTACGTAGTCGAGGGCACCGCGGTTTTCGAGACCGGTGCGATCGAGAACCCGGCCGGGGACGATGGGGCGAAGGCGGGCGGTGACGCGCCGACCGGGGATGACACGACTGCGGGCGACACGGCTGCAAGCGACCGCGCGGCAGCCAACGGCGGCGAGACGGCCGATGACGGTGAGGCGGCCGGTGACGGCGAGGCGGCTAACGGAGCGGATATCGGCGTCGAGCGGGTTACCGTCGGGGCAGGCGAGGCGGTCCGCTTCGCGCCCGGCGAGTACCAGCAGGGGCGCAACGAGAGCGGCGAACGGGTCGTTGCGCTCGCGCTCGGCGCGCCCAAGGACGCCGGCGAGACCGATATCCGACGGGAGTGCGTTTCCTGTAGCGAGTTCACTTCCCAGGAGATAGATATGACCGACAACCGCGATGCGCTGGTGACACGCTGTGTCGCGTGTGACACCGAAACCGGCCGGTTCGGGTGAGCCGGGGGCTCGATCCGACCGAACGGCTTCCGGCAATCGGGGTGGAACCGGGTGGGACGGAGCGAAACGGCAAGGACGGGACGAAACGGAACGATCGAAACCGAGCGACGGTCATGTGTCGACCTCGACTCGACTTGACTCAACTCGACTCGGCGACGCGAGGGTTTTGTCGCTCGGCGTCGTAGCACGGACATGAGTGGAACCGGAGGGACGACAGGAACGGAAGGCACAGTGGGAGCGGGCGAAACGGCAGCGACCGGGACGCCGCCGCGGCTCGTCTACGACGACGACTGTGGGTTCTGCGCGTGGTCCGCGGAGTTCGTTGCGCGCCACGGCGAGTTCGAACTCGTCGGCTTCTCGGCGCTGACGGCCGACCAGCGCGCCCGATTGCCCGAGAACTACGAGCAGTGCGCCCACCTGCTCACCGATCGGCGGGTCTACTCCTGTGGGGAGGCCATGGAAGAGGCCTTTGCGCGAACCGACCTACCGCCGTCGGCGGTCGTGCCCGTTCTCCGGCAGGTGCCGGGCCACGCCGACCGGCGCGAGCGGGGCTATCGGTGGGTCGCGGACAACCGGGACCTGTTCGGGAAGGTGTTGAGCAGCGAGCCGCCAGCACAGCAGTCCTGAAGAACGTCGATCCGAACGAACGGGAGGTCGAACGTTTCGATACGAGCCACAATGCGCTCGAAAGTCAGAGGAGGTCGGTGATGGAGTCGGTCGGTGACCGATAGCCGCCTTCCTCGATCCATCGGTCGAGTTTCTTGTCGGCCTCCTCGACGGCGAGCACGTCCCGTTCGATCGCCAGCACGGGGACTCGAAGCGATCCCGTAACCGAGACGCCGAGTGCGGCTGCTCGACGTCGAGCGGCACCGTCGTCGGTCGCGATCGTCCCACCGAGCGATCGAGCGACGTGCAGCGCGTGAGTTTCGCCGGGGTCGAGTCCGTCGAGATCGCTCGGCTCGCTTTCGACGTTTCTCTCCACGACGGCACCGACCGCTCGATTCAAGTGCTCCAGACCGTCCTCCTCGACGCCGTAGCGTAGCTCACGAACGACCGTCGACCCGTGACGACCTCATTGTCGAACACGCCGAGCAAGGAGAGTTCGTTCGTGAGCGCGAGGTTGTACAGCACCGTCGCGTCGAGAACGATCGGGCCGGGAAGATCACTCATCGTTCGCGAGATACTCGCCGAGACGACCCTCCGCTTCGGCCCTGGCCTCGTCGATCGACTCGGGACCGAGGCGCAGTTCGACGCCGTGTCCCCGGAGCACGTCGGCCATGCGCCAGCGGGAAACACCTGCCAGCTCCGCCGCTCTCCCGATCGAGATGTCGTCGAGGACGTACCGGCCGACGGCGTAGGCGAGGTCGTCCGAGTCGTCGGTGTCGGTTTCCGAGCGGGCCGTCCTTACGAATCCTTCGCGACGGGGAGTACTAAAGTTCTCGTGCATGGTGCCTCGGCCGTTCGCCGTCGCTTCGTCGGTCGCGGGTTCGCGTCATGATTGCGAGCCTTCTCGGTTGACGACAACGACACGGCCATAATACGGGAAAACGGACTGAGAGCATAGAACACGACGAGCGCGAAGCGGCGTACGATGCGCGGGAGTACTACTGGGAGACCGACCCGAACGATCTCGCCGAGGAGACGGCGGAACCCGTCTTCCCGCAGAACGCCGGCGGGACGCTGATCGGCCTCGGTGCCGGCGAGGGCCGCGACGCCGTCTTCTTCGCCGAGGAGGGCTTCGACGTCTACGCGATGGACGTCTCGCCGAACGGGCTGGCAAAGACGAACCGGCTCGCCGAGAAGCGCGGCGTCACGATCGAGACGATCGAAGCCGACCTCAATGACTTCGTCTTCCCCGAACCGATGGACGTCGTGTACTCGATCGGCACCGTCCAGTACCTCCAGCCCGAAAACTGGAAGCGGGGATTCGAGCGCTTTCGGCGCGGAACGGCTCTCGGCGGAGTCCACGTGATCTTCGCGTTCGTCGATCACCCCAGTGTACCGACGCCGCCCGACTGGACCGAAAGCGAATTCTTCTACGCGGTCGGCGAGTTGCGGGGCTACTACGCCGACTGGGAGGTTCTCGACGGACGGGAGATGATTCTCGAGGACGATTCGGGCGGCGAGGCACACGACCACGCCGCGGAGGTACTGGTCGTGCGGAATCCCGACGAACCGGGATAGGAGAACGAATGTGGAAACCGAGAGGAACGAAATTAGAACGGACTGGACAAGGCTGGACGGCTCGGACGAGAAAGCTGGGACGTCAGTCGTCGGCTGCGAGGGGCTCTTCGGTAGCGGTCTCGGTTTCCTCCGCTTCCGCTTCGGCGGCGGCGCGTTCCTCTTCTTCCTTTTTCGCCTTGATCTTCTTCAACCGGAAGATCTCCTCGCGTTCCTGTTCCTCTAATTTCTGTTCGATGTAGTCCTTCGCCTCGTTCAGTTCGGGAAGTAACTTGAACTCAAGGGCGTTGACCCGGCGCTTCGTGGTCTCGATCTCCTCTAACATCTCCTTCATCGCGGTCTCGACTTCGGCGGCGAGGATGATCGATTCCAAGAGTTCCTCGTAGGCGTCCGCCGCTTCGTCGATGCGTGCGCTCGTGCCCATGACGCCGTAGCCGCGCTGATCGAGGCTCTTTTTCACCCGCGAGGACTCGATCTGTGGAACGACGACGCCCATGATGTTACGGGACTGGATGGTGATCTCGGGGTGTTCTTCGAGCGCGGAGGCCGCGCCACGAACCGCGACATCGCCTTCCATCGCCCGGGCCATATCGAGCGTCCGCTGGGCTTGCTGGTAGTTCTCGTTGACCTCCGCACGGACGTCCTTTGCCTGATCTAAGATATCCATGAACTCCATGATCAGGCCGTCGCGTTTCTGCTCTAGGGTGTCGTGGCCGCGCTCGGAGAGTTCGATCCGGTCGTTGATCTCCATGAGTTCCTTGCGCGTGGGTTTGACGTCCTGAGCCATTGTTATGCGCCTCTACAGTCCCCGGATTCATAGTCCTTTGCGATTAGCGGACCGTCGTGTTTACTTTAGCCGTCTTTAGGGAACGAGCCGTCGGGACCGTGACCGCCCGCCCCCTTCCAGTCCCACCCGAACCGGTTGCTATCGGTCCTCGTCGCGTAACTAAACATTACCCGGTGGACCACCGTTCCCGTTGATATTGGGTTGGTACCAGGTCAACGTCGGGTTGACTCGACCCGATCGCGACGGGAGAACGGGCAGGTCGACCGCGGGAAACGCGACGAGGGAGGGCTACCCGCCACGGCGGCCGTCCGGTCGAGAACCGGTCGTGAACGGACAATGGTCTTGTAGGAAGAACTCTCCCGTAGCCCAATGGCCATTCACGTCATGGCCGTTGGTTCGATACGCTATGAGTGTTGTTCCGAACGAACTCACCGATCAGGTCGCACTCGTTACCGGCGCTTCCTCGGGCATCGGCGAGGCAACGGCTGAGGCGCTCGCAGCCAACGGCGCGAGCGTCGCACTTGCCGCCCGACGCGAGGACGAACTCGCCGAACTCGCCGACCGCATCGAAAGCGATGGCGGCGACGCGCTCGTGATCCCGACCGACGTTACCGACGAGAGCCAGGTCGAAACGATGGTAGAAACCGCCCACGAGGAGTCCGGCCGGCTCGATATTCTCGTCAACAACGCCGGCGTCATGCTGCTCGAACGAGTCGAGGACGCGGACACCGGGGACTTCAGGCAGATGGCCGAAGTCAACCTGCTTGGCTTGATGAACGCGACCCACGCCGCGCTCCCGATCATGCAAGACCAGGGCGAGGGCCACGTCGTGAACCTCTCGTCGGTCGCCGGTCGCAAGGCCTACGCCGGGTCGAGCGCGTACAACGCGACGAAGTTCGGCGTCAACGGCTTCACTGAGGCGCTACGCCAGGAGGTCACCGATAACAGCCGGATCCGAACCACGCTGATCGAACCCGGCGCGGTCGATACCGAACTGCCCGATCACATCCCCTCGAACGACCAGCAGGAGCAGATCCAGGGGATGATGGAGTCGATAGCCCCGCTCACCGGCGAAGACATCGCCCGCTCGATCCTTTATGCGGTAACCCAGCCGCCACACGTCGACGTCAACGAGATCCTCATCCGACCGACCGAGCAGGAACTGTAAGCCAGTCCCATCGGCACGCAGGCGTTTTGAGGGGCAACCCCGTCGTCGCCTTAGCGTCGCTTCGTTTTCATTCCGCCCTCGTTCCGTTCTCTCGCCGGGACCGAGAGCTCTCGAGGGTCGGTCCCCGAACTGTGCAGTGCGGCGACCCAATAGGCGGCCGGACGAGTCCATACGACACTGGCACGCTATATCGGCGCTGTCGGTGGTTTTAATCGGACTCGTATCGAGCCGCCGGACGTATGCCACATACTGCGACGCGACGACGGTTCGTCTCGATCGTCGGCACTGCTGCGACTGCCGTTGGACTATCCGGCAGTGCGGCGGCCGGCGGCACCGACGGTTCGACGGACGGCGGGGACGAGAGCGGAAAGAACGGAGACGGAACCGGCGAGGACGACGCGGTGGAAACGACCCGCTTTGCGACATTTAATATCAGGGACCTCACGACCGAGCAGGTCCAGTCGCCCGGTGACGCACAGGCCGCGGCGGCCGCCCGCGTGATCCAGGGCGTCCGACCGGACGTTCTCGTGTTGAACGAGATTACCAACAACTTCCAGGAAGCCAGTATCCGCGAGGTGCCAACCGACCGCTCGAACGCCCGAGCGTTCGCGGAGGAATACCTGAGCGAGTCCCAGCGTCCGGACATCGAAGGGCTCGAGTACGACTTCGAGTTCACTCCGACGAGCAATACAGGCGTGTTCAGCGGGTTCGACTTCGACAACAACGGCACGGAGGACGGAACACCGGGGGATCGAACTTATGGTAACGACTCCTTCGGCTTCGGGGAGTATCCCGGCCAGTACGCGCTTGCGATCCTCTCGAAGAAGCCGATCGACGAGCGAGCCGTCAGGACCTTCCGGACGTTCGCCTGGGCCGATATGCCCGATAGCCTGATCGTCCGCGACGAAGAGGCCGAGCGATACCTGAACGACGCCGAAGCGAGGGCCTTTCGCCTGTCCTCGAAGACCCACGCCGATATCCCGATCGAGATCGGCGACCGGACGGTAAACGCCTTGCTCGCCCACCCGACGCCGCCGGTGTTCGACGGCCCGGCGAACTTCAACGGCAGGCGCACCCACGACGAGATCCGCCTCCTCGCGGATTACGTCGCGGGCGAAGAGTACGTGTACGACGACTCGGGCCTCTATGGGGGGCTCGACGACGAGGCATCGTACGTGCTTATGGGCGACATGAACGCGGGCCCGGGCGACGAGGAGAGCCTGGAGGCGGCGAACGAGTTCCTCCTCGACAACGAGGACTTCGGCGGCCAGCCCCTGCCGACGAGTCCGGGCGGGACAGACGCGGGCGGCGAGACCGCGACGTTCGACGACGGGCTCACGATCGATTACGTGCTGCCCTCGCCGAATCTCGACGTCGAAGCGTCGGACGTCGTTTGGCCGGCGGCGGCGACGGACGACGAGTTACTGACGGACGTCGAAGCCGCCTCGGACCACCGGCTCGTGTGGGCCGACCTGGCGATCGAGGAGTGACGAACGCTGAGAAACCGGAGCGCCGGAGTGCTGGGACGCCGAGCCCTCGGAATACCGAGAAGCCGAGAACTCGGGAAACCAGTGACCAGACGACGAACGGGTCCGGCTCGCGACACAGGGACAGGGAGGGGGAAGGGGTAGAGAAGGGAGAGGGGAGGGGTTTTGTTCGCTGACGCCGACGGACGGGTATGGCTCCGGCGGCAGGCACGATGACGCTCGTGATCGGTTTCGGGGCGCTCCGACGGCTGGCCGACCCCGCAGCCGCCGTCGCGGACGCCGAGAACTGGAGCGCGGCGCTCGGCGTCACCGCCGAGGACGGAACGGAACTGCGGACGTTTCTCGATCGAAACGGCGTCGATCCCGGTTTCGTCGCCGGCGGGGAGCGGTTGGTGAACGCACTCGTGACCGTTCGCCAGCGCGTCACGACCGACCGACACGTGTTCGTCGGCGCGACCCCGGAGGAGAGGTCGATCGCCGAGAACGTCGGTTGGGAGTACCTCCCGGTCGAGGACGCCGCCGAGCGGGCCGGCTGGGCGATCACCGACGGGGGAGACGGAACCGGCGACGGGGCGGACGCGGACATAAACGTAGATGGGGACAGCGAGGGCTGATCGGGAATCGATCACCTATACGGGCACGTCGTCGAGCACGCTCGACGCGTAGCTGGATGGTTTGTCGGAGCAAAACGGTCGTGCTTCGTGTAGCAGCTTTCGGACGAAGAGTCGCCGAGACCGTTTCGGAAGTTCCCGGGCGATTACGGGCGCTTCGCGCCCGTTAGCTCGAGAGAGCTCCGCTCTCCCGTTGCTCGACTCGGGGGGCTCGCTGTCGTTCAAAAGGCCGCGCGAAGCGCGGCCTTTTGAGATGTGATGGGAACTCGAAGAGTTCCCATTTACTCACGAGAACTCCGTTCTCGTGAATATGATAAAAACGCGGAGCGTTTTTGTTGCAAGCGGGACCTCCGGTCCCGCAATGAGCGTGTGACTCTGTGAGTCCCACGAACCTGCGAACAGCGAGGCGCGAGCGACCGCGAGCGCCTCGAAAGCGAACGGGGAGCAACGACCCGTGAGCGGGCCTGCGGCCTGCGAGCAAAAGCCGAGCGTCCGGGGGCTTCCGAAGTGGTTTCACTGATCTCTCTCGCGCTAAGGAATTAATTAGCTAACTGCGACCGATCGTTTCATAACGACTACCTAGATGCGCCCGTAACCGCACTCGATGGCCGGCGAGCATAGTACTGACACCGACGCGAGCGACTCGATTCGAACCCTCGCGAAGGGCGGGAGCGTACTGTTCGCCGGCATCGTCCTCGAACTCGGCATCTCCTTTCTCGCAACGCTGATTATCGCCCGCGTGCTCGGCCGGGTCGGCTTCGGAGCCGTCTCGCTCGGTCGGACGACGATGACGATG
>PXRY01000019.1:0-17942 GCA_003022925.1 Halobacteriales archaeon QS_8_65_32
ATCGATCCAGCCGACCCGACCGACTGCTCGAACGGCGTTTAGTTAGGCGATGAAGACCGACACGAACCGGTTCGGGTGGGATTGGAAGGGGCCGACTGCGTGGCGGCGAAGCCGCCACGGACTCCGAGGTCGGGGGCTTCCGAAACGGTCTCAGCGATACCCTTCTCGAAAGTCGCTAGAGTAAACACTACCACTGCTCGACGCCGGAAGTCGACGATCGCCCGTCCCCCACCGAGCTACTCCGTTTCGTCGAGTTCGTCTAAGAACTCGTGGGCCTCCCGGAGGATGTCTCGAGGGCCGTCCTGGGTAATGGTGTTGATCGCCTGTTCGTAGTCGCGCCACTGGAGGTCACGGTGCTCGCTCGATAGTTCCGCGCTCGCCTCGAAGGACCTCGCAACGAAGAGGTGCACTGTCTTGTGAATCGTCTTCCCGCCGGCCTGAAACACGTAGTCGTAATCGCGCCGGAAGCCGTCGAGCAGTCGGAAGTCACCGATACCCGCTTCCTCGCGCACCTCGCGGATGGCCGTCTGCTGGAGTTCCTCCTCACCCTCGACGCCGCCTTTGGGGAACTCCCAATCCCCGGGGCGGCTCTTGAGGAGGAGGTATTCGCGACGGCCCCTCGTGTCCCGAAAGAGGATAGCCCCCGCGCTGACCGCTTGTACTGGCATTACCGGTCGAATACTGGAGCAGACGTTAAGTGCGTATCGAAGCGACTGGGAGAATCCCCGGCTCTCGATGTCGGCACTGATTCCGGATTCACGGTCCTGGTGTAGACGTGAGAACGGACCCGGCGGTAGCTCACCGCCGGCCGAACGGCCGCCAGTGAAGCAGTACAACCGTCAGCACGAAGACCACCGTCGAGAGGGCATACGACTGGTTCGCAACGACCGCCGCGAGGCTTGTCCCGCCGGCAACGCCGCCGACGAGCGAGGCGAGCATGGGCCACGTGCAGCTCACACACGAGAGCACGCCCAAGACGCCGCCGATCGCCGATCCCACCGCGTCGAGTACCGTCGCGTAGACCAGATACGCGAGCGCGAGATAGCCGACCAGGACGAACGGCAACAGCGTGATCGAGACGAACGCGCCGTTGTAGAGAAGTGCTGGCCCCCACCCCGGCGGGAGCCACGCGATCCGGAACGTCGACGGCAGGGGCATTCCGGTCATGCTAGAAAAAGTGTGCCCCAACCCGAGCAGCGGCCCGACGTACGCGAGCACGAGGAAGTAGCCGGCGGCGAGCGCACCGGCGAGGTACCGCTTTCGCCCGCCGCCGAGCCACCCGCGCTTCCGGCTTTGCGCGTTCGCTCCGTTCCGACCGTCCCGACCTGCGTTCCGATCGGCCGCCGGCCACGTGCGGACGAGCGCCCACAATCCGACGTTGATCCAGACGAAGGGGTAGATGTAGTACCGGATCGCCGTCGGCGTCACGGTCGGCAACGAGATGTAGGCGAGCACGGCGATCGCTTCTGCGTTCACGAGGATGGCGGCCCATGCGAGCGTTCGACGGTCCGGAACGAGGTCCGCGAGTCGGTCGCTCCAGGCCGCCGGGACGGTTGCGGTGTCGGAACTCATAGGACGAGTGCATCGACGACGATCGCGAGCAAAACGACCCCGAGGTAGGCGTTCGAGGCGTGAAAGGCTCTGAATGCCGCCTGGGTCGTTCGCTCGCGGTGCAGTTTCACAACGGCCCAGAGGAAGATTCCACCCACTGAGACGGTCGCTGCGGCGTACACCCAGCCGAGTTCGGCGAGCGCCGCGAGCGCAACTGCCGTTAACAGGGTCGCGCCGAGATACCACAGGACGTGTCGGCGGGTCACTGCCTCGCCGCGAACCACCGGCAACATCGGAAAGCCGCCGCGCTCGTAGTCGTCCTTGTAGGCGAGCGCGAGGTTGTAGAAGTGTGCCGGTGTCCAGAGAAAGATCACGAGCGCGAGCAGTACTCCCGGAAGGTCGAGGCCGCCGGTGACCGCCGCCCAGCCGATGAGCGCGGGCAGCGCGCCCGCCGCACCGCCCAAGACCGTGTTCTGAACGGTGTTCGGTTTGAGCACGAGCGTGTAAATAACGCTGTAGAAGGTGATCGCGACGAGGCCGAGAACTGCCGCTAAGAGATTTACCTGCGCGAAGACCGCGAGCGAGGCGAGTGCGAGCGAAAAGCCAAAGACCAGTGCGTTCGTCACCGAGACCTCATCAACGGCGAGCGGGCGATCGGATGTGCGATTCATCCGCCGGTCGACGTCGCGTTCCAAGACGTGGTTGAACGTCCCGCTCGCGCCGATCGCGAGCACGCCGCCCGCGAGCGTCAGGACGACCGTCCGGGCTTCGAGCGCTGGCCCCGCGGCGAGTGCCATCGCCGCCGCGGCGACCAGACAGAGCAGCCACATGAGCCGCGGTTTCGTGAGTGAGACGTACGCCCCGAACGTACGCCTGAATCCCGCCACGCGACCGCCGCGGCCCGCCGACGATGAGGGGCTGACCGGGGTGGTATCCGCTAATGCGGTGTCGACCGACGGACTACCGGCCGGCGTGACTCCGGTTTCGTTTCCGGCCCCAGCCCCGGTCCCGGTTCCAGCGCTAACTCCGGCGTTCGGGAGATCGGTCTCAGGCGTTTCTGCCGTGTTCGCTTCGAGCTCCCAGCCGAGCGCGACGACGACGCCGGCGAAGATCGTCATGCCAACCGTGAGATGTGCACCGGGCACCCACGCGAACTCGCTCGTCGCGGCGAGCGCGCCGATCGCGACCTGGAGCGGGTACAACCCGAGCGCAACGGCGAGCGCTGCCTTTACCCGGCGGGGGGTCCCGTCGCCGTGCCAGGCCAGCAGGCCACAGAGGACGAGCACCGTGCCGACGAGCCCCGCGACCGCCCGGTGACCGAGCGCGATCCAGACGAGCGGTTCGCCGAGCCGTCCTTCTACCCCACAGACCGGCCACCCCGAACAGGCCGCTGCGGCGTCGGTGAGCGCCGTCGTCGCGCCGATCGCCACAAGCAGATAGACGCCGACCGCACCGGTGGCGAGCAACGTCGCTAAGCGCGGGCGCACCGAACGCGAGAAATGGGGGGTGATCGTCACGGTTCGTTCTGTGCTTCCCTACTCACGGGGGCTACTTAGGCCCCGCGTTTTCACCACTTTCGGGGCTTCCGTCGGGCGGTTATTCGGCTTTCGGCGGTGGGTTTTCAGCAGGTATTTACGTTCGAGGGGCCGACTGAGATATACATGAATCGTAGGTCGATCGGGGTTGGGGTCCTATCCGTTTTCGGCCTCACACTCGCGTTCGCGGTCGAGCCGGTCGCCGCACAGTCGGTGACCGAGGACCTGATCTCCGAACTCAACCAGAAGCTGCTGTACGTGGCGCTGCCGATCACCCTGTTCGTCGAGGGGATCCTCGTCTATACGGTCTGGCGCTACCGCGACAACGACGACCCGAAACCCACTGAGGAGAACCGTCGTCTGGAGATCACCTGGACGATCGCAACGGCAATCATCCTCCTGTTCGTCGGCGTCGCGGCCTACCAGGTAATGGGATACGACGTGGTCTCACTCACCGCCGGCCCCGGTGTCGGCGCGGGAGCAGCCGGGTTCGCCGGTCCGAACTCCAGCGAGGCGAGCGCTCCCATGAACCTCTCGGAGAACGGGTCGGGTGCTACCGCACCGAGCGAACCCAACGCCGTCGAGATCGAGGTGGTCGCCTACCAGTGGGGCTGGGAGTTCCACTACCCGAACGGGAAGGTCTCACAGTCGACCCTAGCGATGCCGACCGACCGGCCGGTCTACCTGCACATCACCTCCCGTGACGTGATCCACGCGGTCCACGTCCCGACGCTCGGGCTGAAACAGGACGCGATCCCCGGTCAGTATAACACGATCAAGACGAACGCCACCGAGCCGGGTCAGTACCAGCTGTACTGCGCGGAGTTCTGTGGCTCGGGCCACTCGGGAATGCTCGCGGAAGTCAACACGACGAACGACCAGAAGTACCAGCAATGGCTCAACGAGGGCCAATCCGGCGGCAGTGGCGGTAACTCGACGGGCGGGGACGCCACCGGCGACAACTCCAGCGGTCAGGTCGCCGCCCCGGACATCTGATCGGCTGGCTCGGTTCGGTTCAGTTCGGTTCGACACGATTAGACTCGACCGGACTCGGTTCGACTCGACTGCTTGTTTCCGACACGATTCGGCTTCTCGGTTCTCCGATGTGATCCGTTCTCGACCGCTCGTTCGCCGCCCCGAGACGGGCCGTTTTTGTCGCCGCCGGTCGTAGGATAACCGATGGAATATGCCGCCTTAGTCGACGTCTACGAGCGGCTCGAAGCAACCGATTCGACGCTCGCGAAACGCGACGTTCTCGGCGAGGCGTTCGCCGACGCCGATGACGAGCACCTCCCGTTGGTAGTAGTACTCTGCCAAGGCCACCTCTTCGCGGCGTGGCAGCGCAAGGAACTGGGCGTCTCTTCGAGCCTCACGGCGCGGGCTATCACGAAAGCCACCGGCGTTAGCGAGGACGGGATCGAGCGCCGCTGGGAGGAGACCGGCGATCTCGGTGACGCGGCGGCCTGGGCGACGGAAAACGAAGCCCAGCGAACGCTCTTCAGTACGGATCTCACGGTTCAGGCCGTCGTCGAGACGCTGCGCGAACTGCCGACGTACGAGGGGGAGGGCAGTGAGCAGCGACGGGTCGACGCGATCGCGGGCCTGTTGAGCGACGCGACTCCGCGGGAGGCCCGGTACGTCACCCGAACGGCGCTCGGCCACCTTCGAATCGGCATCGGCGAAGGGCTCGTCCGCGACGCCATCGCGCTGGCCTTTCTCAACGGGATCGACGACGCGGGAACGGTCGGCGACAGCGGTGAGACGACCGACGGTGAAGCGACCGACGATAAAACGACCGAGGGTGAAGCAACCAACGGAAAGGCAACCGACGGTGAGGGAGCCGATAGCGAGGCGATCGAGGCCGTCGAGCGGGCGTTCCAGGTCACGAACGACTACCCGCTGGTCGCTCACACCGCGCGCGAGGAGGGCCTGTCCGGCCTCGCGGAGCTTGGCATCGAACTGTTCCGGCCTGCCCGAGTGATGCTCGCCGAAAAAGCAGCGGGACTCGACGCGGGCATCGGGAGCGTCGCCGAGAACCCCGCGGACGTCCTATTAGAATTCAAATACGACGGGGCGAGGGTGCAAGTGCACAAACAGGGCGAGGAGGTCCGGGTTTTCACCCGTCGGCTGGAGGACGTCACCGACGCGTTTCCCGACGTGGTGCGGGCGGTTCGGGCAGACGTGAGCGCGACCGACTGCGTGCTCGACGGCGAGGTGGTGGGCTACGACCGGGAAACCGGTGATCCGATCGCGTTCCAGCAGTTCTCCCAGCGGATCAAGCGGAAGTACGACGTCGAGGAACTGATCGAGGAGATCCCCGCGACGCTGCATTGCTTCGACGCGCTCTCGATCGACGGCGAGTCGTTGCTCGACGCTTCCCTCGACCGGCGTCTCGACGCCTTGGGGAACGTGCTCGATCCCGAACCGGGCGCAGTCGAACGAGCGACGAGCCAGCGCGTCGCCGACAGCGACGCGCCGGTCGACTTTTACGATTGGGCGCTGCTCGCGGGCCACGAGGGGGTCATGGTGAAGAACTTAGACGCACCGTACCGGCCGGGTCGGCGGGTCGGCTACATGATGAAGGCAAAACCCACTATGGAAACCCTCGACCTCGTCGTGACCCGCGCGCAGTACAGCGAGGGTCGACGGAGCGACTTCTTAGGCCGACTCTTTCTCGCGTGCGTCGACGACACTGACAGGGCTGACGATTCCGACACCAATGAGGCCGACGAGGCTGCGGGGACTACAGACGACGGACGCTTCCGCGAGGTCGGGCGGCTCGCGACCGGCTACACCGACGAGGAGCTACGCGAACTCACCGATCGGCTCGAAGGCCTCCTGACCGAGCGCAGCGGCCGGGTCTTTGACGTGCGGCCCGAGGTCGTCCTCGAAATCGAGTACGAGGAGATCCAGTCCTCGACGAAGTACGACTCGGGGTACGCGCTCCGATTCCCCCGATTCCTCGGGGTTCGCGAGGACCTCTCGCCCGCCGACGCCGATACGCTCTCAACGGTCGAACGACTCTACGACGAGCAGTAAGCGAACGAGAGGCGGGCGGGCCGGAACGGGCGGCCGGCGGCAAACGAGCACGCCGATCGGAAACGCCCATGTCGCCGCCCGCCGTACGGCCATGAGTGACGGGACGGGACTCGAACGGCGGGGACGATACGGATAACACGGGCGCGACGGTTCGTCTGAGGGACGGGATCGAGATCGAACTGAGCGACGGGACGACCGTCGTCGCCGACGCGAACCGACCGAACGGGGACATCAACGTGCTCAGTCATGCCCACGGCGATCACCTCTACGACGACCCGCCCGACGGGATGATCTGTTCGGCGCTCACCGCCGCGCTCGCCGAGAGCCGCCGCGAGGACGCCGGGGCGCTCGCCCGCGGGACGTCCCCCGAGATCGAACTGCACGAGGCGGGCCACGTCGCCGGGTCGCGCGCCGCGGAGATCACCGATCCCGATTCCGGCCGCACGTACTGCTACACGGGGGATATCTCGACGCGGAGTCGCTCGTATCTTACGGGGTTCGAACCGCCCGAGGCCGACGTCCTGGTAACCGAAACGACCTACGGAAGCCCCGAGTACGTGTTCCCCGAACAGGCCGAAATCGAAGCTGAGATCGTCGACTGGCTCGACGAGACGGCTAACCGGCCGGTTCTGTTGTTCGGCTACTCGCTCGGACGCGCTCAGAAGCTCCAACTCCTCGCCCGGGAGGCCGATCGAACTCGGCTGCTCGTCTCGAAGGCAATCGATCGAATCAACGAGGTGATCGAGGCGTTCGTTGACGTCTCCTTCGACGCCGAGCGGTCGGGGCCCGACACCGAACTCGAAGCGGGCGACGCCCTCGTTCTCCCATCCGGCACGAACAACCTCGCGTTCGTCGATTCGATCGTCGAGGAGACCGGCGCGCTCAAAGCCGGCTTCTCGGGGTGGGCAGTGAACGAGGCGTTCCGGTATCGTGGCGACTACGACGCGACCTTTCCGCTCTCCGATCACTGCGACTTCGCCGAGTTGGAAGGAGTCGTCAAGGCGATTGACCCCGAGATCGTCTATACACATCACGGCTTCGCCGACGAGTTCGCTGCCCACTGTACGAGCCTGGGCTACGAAGCTCGAACGCTCAAGCGCAATCAAACGGCGCTCGGGGACTTCTGAGAGAGCGTTGCGGACCCGACATCCGAAGGGAACTCGAACCGCAGTCGGGGCAGCCAGCCCACGAGCGGTCGATCGAGAAGCGACCGATCCGGAAGCTAATCGACCGCGAGGCGATCAAACCACGGTTTCCCTTCGAGATCGGCACGAGTATTTAAACACCCGACGAGTTCCGGCCGTTGATACTCGTTACTGTGGTTTGTTACCACAAACGAAATGGATCGACGCGAAGAAGTCGAGATCAGGGATTGTACTGACTGCGCTTGGTCGGCTCGCGTCGACGAGTACGATGCCGTTGCACTCAGCGGTCTCGTCGTCGACCACGCCATTCAAACCGGTCACGACATCGAAACCCGCTCGGTACGGCCACACGTCTGGTAAGTGCTAAACTCTGCCGGTGATTTTGATTCAAACGAACCGAAAGTAATAGTGTTGCGACTATGCAAAGGAGTGGCAAGGCTACTTGAGCGATTGCTGTTGCTCCTTTTTGGTGCAGATTTTTGCTGGGCCCCTAAGTCGTTCGAGAGAGCTTCGCTCTCTCGTGATGTGGCAAAAAACGCCAAGCGCCTTTTGAACCACGAACGAGCGTAGCGAGTGAGCGGGGCCCAGCAAAAAGGTGCCATGGGACCGCTCGGATTTGAACCGAGGTCACGGGCACCCAAGGCCCGAAGTATACCAAGCTAACCCACGGTCCCGTGTCGCTCAAAGCGCCGCGGGCGACATAAAGCGTTTCCTTTGCCGAGGGCTTTGTTTAGAAAGTCCTTTTCCAGCCGACTTTTTCCAACACAGAAACGAACGTCTTCTGCTACCGCCGCTGAAGCGCACTCTAAGTGTTCCAGATAACCAACTTTCTAAACAGAAGCGACTTTTTCGACAAAGCCTTGGCCGAGTTCGGCGCTCGGTTCTCGGCTCTGAAACTGCTCCATGTCCAAGAGCGCCCGCGAGGCGGGACTGCCGGAAGGCATTTGACCGTTTCGTGGTTAGGAAGGATACATGGTAACTAGCGTCGAATTGGGCGCGCTCGCGGTCGTCCTCCTCTCGTTGCTCCTGTTGGCGCGTCTCGTCCAGGCCCTTCGGCCGCTACTCGTGAACACCGTCGTCGGGCTCGGAATCTTCCTGCTCGCGGGCGTGCTCGGCGTCGATGTGGCGATCAACGCCTTCGCACTCGCGCTCGTCGCGCTTGGCGGCGTTCCCGGCGCGCTCGTCGTCCTTCTGCTTTCGTTTCTCGACGTGGCCTTTGTCCCCGCTGCAGTGCTCGATCCCGTCGCTGCGCTCCCGTTCTGAGACCGGCGGGTTAGCTCACCCGAAGACCGAGTACGCGAACAGCAACAGGAAATACAGCGCCATAAGCGCGAGCAGTGCCTTCAGCCGGAAATGCCTCAGTTCTTCTTCCTCGTCACCGTAAGCCGCATCGAAGGCCTCCCGTTCGCGTTCGTCGAGTTCCTCAGCGTGTTCGACCCCGCGATGGAGCGCGAGCAACTCGCGTTCTGCGAACCGGCGACCGCAGTAGGCACACTCGATCCGGCCGTCGGTGCTCGCCGTCCCGTCGACAGTGCCGGCTGCGGCGGTTTCCGCCATATACATGTGACGGGGCTCGCCGGGCAAAGGGACGACGATTATCGGTCGGTAAGTAGCGATCGCCTCTCCGACGAACCCGGAGTCGGGAGGGTTTTTACCGACCGGCGTATAGCACCGGCTATGGGCGTAGCGGACGACACCGACGAGCACAGCGGGCATCACCTCCCGGCCGTCGAGGACTGGCCCCAGGGGTTCGGCGAGGCGAGCTGGTGGCCCTTCATCACCGCGGCGGGCGGGGCCGGCATCTACGTCGGTGCGGCGTTGTTCATCATGACCGGCGGCGGAGGCGGAGGTGGGGGCGGTGGGAGTCAAATCGTCCCACCGATCGCCGGCCCGGCGGTCGCAATTACGAGCATCGGGTTGTTCCTCGTCGGCCTCTATGGATGGTTGTACCACGCGTTCGTCGCCGCATTCTGGAGCCAGGGGACGGACGGACACGGCTCGCGGACGCTCCGGTTCGGGATGTTGCTGTTCTTGGGCTCGGAGATCTCGACGTTCGGCGCGGGTTTCATCTACTACTTCTTCATCCGCGCTGGCACGTGGCCGCCCGCGGAGCTACCGCCGTTGGTGAGTTCACTCGTGCTCGCGAACACGGCGTTGCTGGTTCTCAGTAGTTTCACGCTGCATTACGCCCACGTCGGGCTTCGGAAGGGCAACCGAAGGCGTTTCGTTGGCCTGCTCGCGGCGACGTTACTACTCGGGGCTGTGTTCATCGGCGGGCAGGTGTTCGAGTACTACGAGTTCATCGTCCACGAAGGCTTTACGCTCACTGACGGCATCTTCGCGAGCGCCTTCTTCGGGCTTACCGGCCTGCACGGCCTGCACGTCTCGCTGGGTGCAGTCCTCCTGGGAATCGTCTTCGTGCGTTCGCTGTTCGGCCAGTACTCCGCCGAACGACACACCTCGGTCTCGACGGTGTCGATGTACTGGCACTTCGTCGACGTTGTGTGGATCTTCCTCGTCGTCGTGCTCTACGTCGGCGCGGCGATCGGCGGCCTCTGAAACAGGCTACTGTTCCTGAGGTATCGTTCTCGCTCGTCGTTTCCGCTCGGTTTTCACCCCTCTCGCCTCGATCGACGACCGGCCGCCGAGGCCGACAGTAGCGAAACTCTCCGTCGGCCCCCGTGAGCTACCGACTTGCCTTCCACTCGGCGATACGCTCCTCGCTGCAGAAGTGAAGCGCCGCCCCGTAGCCCGTATTGCCGGCGTCGTTGACCGTTTCCCTGTTATCGAGCGTCTCCTATTCCATCGACGAGAGCGAACTGCCGCAGTTCTCGCAGGTCACCGCCTCGGTGTCGTTGCTGAGGTCGGGCGTCGTGTCGGAGGGTTCGTGCACGATTCGGAATATGCCCGTGACGAAAATAGAATCACGGCTTGCGCCTCGAAAGCGTGAGCCGTCGGCTCGCGGGGGGTCGAGTCACCTCGCGCGGGACGCCACCGAAGAACGAGCGGGACGGTCCCCAGAGAACGGACGGTCGAGCGCTTTCGGGTTCCGTCACGGACTCGTTCACTTTCACCCCGGGGTTTGGGAACTTTGATACCCGAGGGCCCGGTAACCTCTCGCAATGGCCACTGCGGAGAACACCGAACTGATCGATCGCTTCGAGGAGTTCTACCGCACCTACTATCGCAACGAGATCGGCGATCTCGCTCAGAAATACCCCTCCGAGCAGCGCTCGCTGCACGTCTCCTGGGGCGATCTGTATCAGTTCGATCCCGACCTCGCCGACGACTACCAGTCCCAGCCTGGCCAACTCCAGGAGTACGCCGAAGAGGCGCTGCGGATGTACGACCTCCCGATCGACGTCGGACTCGGCCAGGCCCACGTTCGGATCGATCTCGACGACTCGACCGAGATCAGGGCGATCCGTGCGCATCACCGCGGCCAGTTGCTCGCCGTGCGCGGCATCGTCCGGAAGGCGACCGACGTCCGCCCGAAGATCCAGCAGGCGGCCTTCGAGTGCCAGCGCTGTGGCACCTTGACTCGTATTCCCCAGACCGGCGGCGACTTCCAGGAACCCCACGAGTGTCAAGGGTGTGAGCGGCAAGGACCATTTGCGATCAACTTCGACCAATCCGAGTTCGTCGACGCCCAGAAACTTCGCGTCCAGGAGAGCCCCGAAGGCCTCAGGGGCGGGGAGACTCCCCAGAGTATCGACATCCACATCGAAGACGATATTACAGGCAAAGTCACCGCGGGCGATCACGTCCGGGTCACGGGAATCCTCCATCTCGACCAGCAGACCGAAGGCCAACAGAAGTCGCCGATCTTCGACGTCTTCATGGACGGCCTTTCGATCGACGTCGAAGACGAGCAGTTCGAGGACATGGACATCACCGAGGCCGACAAGAGCGCCATCGTCGAACTCTCCTCGCAGGACGACATCTACGAGCAGATGGTCGCGTCGATCGCTCCCTCTATTTATGGGTATGACCAGGAGAAACTCGCAATGTTGTTGCAGTTGTTCTCCGGGGTCACGAAGCACCTCCCCGACGAGTCGCGTATCCGAGGCGACATGCATCTTCTTTTTATCGGAGATCCTGGTACAGGAAAGTCTCAACTCCTGCAATATATCCGACATATCGCACCACGGTCAGTTTACACGTCCGGGAAAGGATCGTCCAGCGCTGGCCTCACGGCTGCTGCCGTGAGAGACGACTTCGGCGACGGTCAGCAGTGGACCTTAGAGGCAGGCGCGCTCGTGCTTGCAGACCGGGGGATCGCTGCGGTCGACGAAATCGATAAGATGCGCTCGGAAGATCGCTCGGCAATGCACGAAGCATTGGAACAACAGAGCATCAGTGTAAGCAAAGCTGGGATAAACGCCACGCTCAAGTCGCGGTGTTCGCTGCTCGCCGCGGCGAACCCCAAATACGGCCGGTTCGACCGGTACGAGTCGATCGGCGAGCAGATCGACCTGGAGCCGGCGCTCATCTCTCGGTTCGACCTGATATTTACAGTAGCCGACGAGCCCGATCCCGAGGAGGACGCCAAGTTAGCCGACCACATCATCGAGACGAACTATGCCGGCGAACTCAACACCCAGCGCACCCGGATGACCGCGGCGAACGTCACCCAGGAGGCGGTCGATGCGGTCACCGAGGAGGTCGCGCCGACGATCGAACCCGACCTGCTCCGCAAATACATCGCGTACGCTCAACGCGAGGTCTTCCCGACGATGACCGAGGACGCCAAAGACGCCATTCGGGAGTTCTACGTCGATCTGCGCACGCAGGGGGCCGGCGAGGACGCTCCCGTGCCGGTCACGGCACGGAAACTCGAAGCGCTCGTCCGTCTCGCGGAAGCGAGCGCCCGAGTCCGCCTGTCGGATTCGGTCGAACTCGAGGACGCAGAGCGCGTGATACAGATCGTCCGCTCGTGTCTAAAGGACATCGGCGTCGATCCCGAGACCGGCGAATTCGACGCCGACGTGGTCGAGACGGGGACCTCGAAGTCCCAGCGCGATCGTATCAAGAACGTCAAGGCGCTGATCCAGGACGTCGGCTCGGAGTACGACGAGGGCGCGCCGGTCGAGGAAGTGTTGGAACGTGCCGACGAGGTCGGCCTCGATCGCGGGAAGGCCGAACACGAGATCGAGCAACTGAAACGCCGTGGCGAGGTCTACGAGCCCCGGACCGACCACCTCCGGACGACCTGATCCACTCCTATCAGGCGAACGTACCCGCCGAACAACCGTCTCGGACGAACAGCGACCAGCGGCGTTGATCGATTCGGCGGGCAACGACCGGCGGACGGTGGGTTTCGATTGCTGAACGATGAGTGTCGACTGCCGAACGGCGGGTCTCGACTGTCGATGGTTTTCGAGTACAGAGGCGACGATGATGACGACGACCGGACGGTAGCGACGACCGACGGTCGGCTTACTCGTCGAGCAGGTCGTAGTACGCGGTCCGGAGGGTAACGGGCGTGACACCAGCGACGTCGGCGGCCTCGCGCTGGGTGAGATCGTGGCCGGCTTCGATCGCCGCAGCGTACAAACAGGTCGCGGCGAAGCCGCTCGGATTGCGCCCGTTGATCAGTCCGCGACCGCGTCCCTCGGTCACGAGGTCGCGCGAGCGCGCCTCGACGTCGTTCGGCACGTCGAGCTGGCTCGCGAAGCGACCGATGTACTCGGCGGGATCGATCGGGCCCGTCGGGAGGCCGAGTTCCCGGTTCAAGGCGTCGTAGGCGGCTTTGAGTTCGGCTTCCGAGGCACGAGCGGCTCCGGCGATCTCGCCGACGGTTCGCGAGACGGCGGCGGTCCGACAGACCGCATAGACCGACGCGGCGGCGAAGCCTTCGAGCGAGCGCCCGCGCAGTAAGTCCTCGGACTGGGCGGATTCGAAGAGCACACAGGCCTGATCGCGGATGCTCCGAGGGAGTTCTAAGCTGCTCACCAGCCGGCGGATCTCGGTAAAAGCGTACACCCGATTCCGGTCGGCCTTCGAGGAGATGCGAGCGCGGTTGTGCTGTCGGCGCATCCGGGCGAGCTGGCGGCGCTTTCGACTGCTGAGGTCGCGCGAACGACCGATCTCCGTCGAGAGGCCGCGGTCGTGACGCGCCCGTGTGAGCGGCGCGCCGGTTCGCTCGCGGTTTTCGCTATCGTCGCTGAACGATCGCCACTCGGGGCCCCGGTCTATGAAGTCCTCGGCGACGATCAACCCACAGTCGCCACAGAAGGTCTCCTCGCCGGCTTCGAGGCGTCCACTGCACTCCGGACAGGCCATCGTCGACTCCGCCTGACTCATTATATTTACTTACCAGTTTAGATTTCGTAATAAGTTTTTATTTTATCTATTAGTGAGAAAATTACGCGACGATCGACCACCGGACGGCTGCAGGATCACGTACGCCGTGGCGGTCTATCGTGGCTCAGGGGGTCTGCCATTGTTCGCCGTCGGTTCTCGGCGGTCCCGGGGCGCTGTCGCTCGTAGCGTACGGTAGCGCTCGCCGGGGAATCGGTGGGACTCGGCTACGAGCGTGCGTCGCGGATGTTGTCGGCGACATCGTCGAGTTCGGCGTCGGAGAGGTCCGGTCGGTCGCCGAACACGGCGTGGATCGGGCCGCCGTCGTCGTTGGCGAACCGCGGGACGACGTGACAGTGGACGTGCGGTACTTCCTGGCCGGCGGCGTCGCCGTTGTTGACCGCGACGGTCGTCGCCGGTGCGTCGACCGCTTTCTCCGTCGCTGGAACGAGGTCGTGGACGGTCTCGTAGAACTCGCTCACGGTATCGTTGGCCAGATCGTTCAATCGCTCCGTGTGGTCGCTCGGCACGACGAGGACGTGGCCCGGCGCGAGCGGGTTCGCGTCGAGGAAGGCGGTGATCGTCTCCCCTTCGTAAACAATACGGCCGGGGATATCGCCGGCGACGATCGCACAGAAGATGCAGTCGGTGGACATACCGGTCGATCGCCTGCGACCGTTATAGAACCTCGGGCGCGACTCGCTTTCGTTCGTGCGCGGTCTTCCTGGCTGTTGGAGATTAGACGCCGAGCGCCTCGGCAAGGTCGTGAAACGATTCGATCTCGATGTCGGGGTCCCGTCCAGCGAAGGACTCCCAGGGCTCGTCGTCTCGGTCGAGCCAGGCGGCCTGTGCGCCGGCGTTCATCGCGCCGAGCACGTCGAAGGAGGGGCCGGCGACGTGGAGGGTCCGGTCGATCGGCGTCCCCGTGCGGGCGGCGGCGTGGCGATAGATCTCCGGTTCGGGTTTGAACGTCTCGACTTCCGCGGCGCTGACGGTATCGGCGATCAGGTCGGTGATGGCAGCGCCCTCGACCATCGAGGCGAGCATCTCGGGGTTGCCGTTCGAGACGACGTACACAGGATAGCCGTCCTCTCGGAGTCGACCGATCCCGTTCCTAACGTCCCCGAAGACGTCTAAGTCGTGATAGACTTCTAAGATCGCGTCGCGCTCGTCGCTTGCGATGTCGACACCGTGGACGTCGAGGGCGTACTGCAGCGCGTCGCGATTCATCTCGTAGAATGGCTGATAGAAGTCGACCGCGTTGCCCACCATCGTGTACATGAGCGAGCGCGAGCGCCATAGGTCAGACACCGGCTCCGGGTCGTCGACGCGATCGGCGAGCGCCGCTTCGGCCGCGCTCGGATCGACGAGCGTGCCGTACGAGTCGACCGTCACCGTCTCCACGCGTTCAGCGTCTAGCGTCATGACTCGGCGTACTTCCGGTTCCCGAATAAACGTTGGGCGACCGGGATGACGGGAAGACGAGACGACGGAGAGAGGAGACAACAGGGTAATAAAGCCGATCAGATCATGAGGGGATCGCGAGTAGCCGGCCGCTACAGCGACGGTAGTCGGCGGTTCACACCGGAAACGTGTTGTAATGGGCCCGCATCGTCGGTCGGACTATCGAACTGCAACGACCCTCTCTAACTGGTCGTTACTTCGTTTATTACTATATTATTGGATTGAAACATACACTCGATGACGAACGCAGGCTCGACGCGACGCGGGTTTCTCGAAGCGGCCGCCGGGACGGTCGGCATCGGGGCGATCGGCGTCGGGGCATCGGTCGTTTCGGTATCGGGCGAGCGAACCCACTCGCGCCCCCCGACCGCACTACGACAGACGGACGCTGGCGCGAGTTTCGGTCACGTGGTGCTCACCTTTGACCACGCAGCCCCGTCGGTCTACGGGACGGCGTTTCCGATCCTTCGGGAGTTCGGGTATCCGGCGCTGTTGGCCGTCGTCACGGATCGGATTCCGCCGACGGGACGGAGCCCATTAGGGCTCGATAGGCTCCGCGAACTCCGTTCGGCCGGCTGGGAGATCGGCAGCCACAGTGCGAGCGAGCACCCCGACTTCACGTCGCTCTCCGAGGAGGCGATTGCGAGCCAGTGTCGGCAGGCGAAGCAGTGGCTTCTCGATAACGGGTTCGCTGAGGAGGCGGCGTCGATCGTTTATCCATACGCGAGCGCCAACGAGCGCGTTGCGAACGTCGTTCGGAAGTACTTCGACCTCGGGTTCGGCGGCCCGAACCCGCACGGAACGGAGATCACCGAACCGCTGTTAATCGGACGGGTCAATGGGGACGACATCAGAGCAACCAGAGAGGCGATCGATGCCGTGGCGGCGAACGGCGAGGTACTTGCAATCATGTATCACACCGTCGGCGTCGATAATGGCCGCGTCGGTACCTCGGCGTTCCGGGAGACGATGGAGTACGTCCGATCGAGGAACGAGAACCTGCGAGTGATCACGCCCTCGACGCTCGTCGAGCTGCTGTCCGGGGAGTCGGCTGGGGCGTCGGCCAACCGGACCGGTCACGGAACCGCGCAGTCGACGACCGACTCGGGTTCGGGACCGACGACCGGTTCACCATCGACGGCCGCGACCGACGCGCGAACGTCCACCATGACCGAGACGCCCTCACCCGCTCCGGCGTCTTCGCCTACCCGGACGCCCTCGACCACGCGAACGCCGTCGCCGACCGCGACGGAGACGTCGACCGCGACCCCGTCGCCGACCGATACGCGCACGACGACCGACCGTGACACGGCCACCGTCGCATCGGGGACGGACCGATCGACGACTACGCGAACCGTGCGGACGACCGCCGAGCGGGAGACGTCCGCGGCGACGCCCGAGCCGGCCGGGACGGGCGCCGAGAGAACGGTGGTCGACAGTCCCGGGTTCGGCGTGCTCGCCGCGCTCTCCGGGGCCGCCGGCTGGACCGCCTACCGTCTCACAAGGGGGTCGGACGAGTAAGGGCAATCGGGGCTCGGAGGGGATCGGTAATCGCCGACGGCTTGCACAAACGACCTCGCCCGCCATCCGCCGCGGCCGATCGATCCGTCGATCGCCTCGATCGATGCAGGGGTGGCGGACCCTTCCGCAAGCGCTATACCGTTATTTTCCAACACGAACCACATGAACGTACTCGACTACACGTTCGAAGCGTATGAGGGGCTTCTCGACGCCGCGCTCGACGCGGGATACGCCTTCCTCACAGTGCGCGAGTACCTACGTGCGGCGGCGTTGCCCGATCGGTTCGTCCTGCTCAGACACGATATCGACCGCCAGCCGAGCAACGCGGTTTCGATGGCGGGTCTCGAATCCCGCCGGGATATCGGGGCGACCTACTACTTTCGCACCGCCACATTCGATCCCGAGACCGCGCTGGCGATGGCCGAACGGGGCCACGAGGTCGGCTACCACTACGAGGATCTAGCACAAGCGAACGGCGACCACGAAGCGGCACACCGGCGCTTCGAACGGAACCTCGACCGATTCAGACGACATGTTCCCGTCGAGACGGCCTGTGCCCACGGGAGCCCGCTTTCGCCCCACGCGAACACCGATGTATGGGAGCGGCGTTCGCCGGCCGACTACGACCTGCTCGGCGAGGCGTACCGTTCGATCGACGTCGGTGCCGACGCCCTCGGCGGACTCCGGTACCTCTCCGATACGGGGCGTACGTGGCGGACGCCCGGTTCGGGCATCGCCTCGGTCGCGACGACCGACGACCTCGTGAGGGCGATCGAGTTGGGGGCGTACCCGCGATTATATCTCTTAGCACACCCCTGTCGCTGGGCCGGCGGCCGGCTCGGCCTCGCCGGTCGGATCGCATGGGACATCGGGGCCGAGTCAGCGAAGTTCGCCATCGGGAAGCTTCGGGGGTAGGTTACTGTCCGACCGGCGGGCGGTCCGACCGGCGGGCGATCCGACCGTCGAGCTGCTGGTCCTGTGCCGACAGCGAGTTGCGCCCCGACCCCGATCGGGCCGTTACGAAGCGTCTACCGATATACTTTGCTGGCAATACTTAAAGGTTCGTTTATTTTATACGACTTCGTATGGCCGAAATAATAATCAGCGGGTCGACGAGCACCGGATTCGGAGCCGACGGAGCCGCGTGCGTGTGTCCCGCTTCGAATGTACGAGGACAGCACGGTCGGCGTCGTCGTTCCGGCGTACAACGAGGAGGAGTTCGTCGGTCGGGTCATCGAGACCGTCCCGACGTTCGTCGATCGGACCTACGTCGTCGACGACCACTCGACGGACGACACATGGGCGGAGATCGAGCGTCACGCCGCCCTGGTCAACGGGAACGCCGACGCCGACGGCGCGATACCCTACGCTCCGGTATCCGGTG
>PXRY01000019.1:18004-19043 GCA_003022925.1 Halobacteriales archaeon QS_8_65_32
CGCGGCGATGAGTTCGTGGCGTCTGTTCGGGAACCGCCTGCTTACCGTACTCACCAAGGTAGCGAGCGGCTACTGGCGGACGACCGATCCACAGAACGGGTACACTGCGATCTCGCACCGGGCGCTCTCGACGCTCGAACTGTCGGCGCTCTACGAGGACTACGGCTTTCTCAACGACTTGCTGATCCGGCTCAACGCCCACGGCATGCGCGTCGCCGATGTCGCAATGCCCGCGGTCTACGGCGACGAGCGGAGCACGATCACGTACTCACAGTTCGCTCTCGGGCTCTCGGCGGTGTTGTTGCGGGGCTTTTTAAATGGCGGCTGAAGACCAGGTACGTCGTCCGCGGGTTCCACCCGCTCGTGGTCCTGTACGCGCTCGGGGCGCTCGGGGTCGGTGGCGGGAGCCTGAACGCGGTTCGGTCGCTGCTCTCGACCGACGACTCGGACTCGAAGGCCCCTCGAAGCGGCATCGCGATGCTCACCGTGTTCGTCACCTGTGCGTCGTTTCTCCTGGCGCTAATATTCGATGTCGGGGAAAGCAAGGCCCTCGAAACACGGCGATACCGGTAACGCGTCGGTCGCCCGCCGGTTCCGACCGATGCTGGAACCGTTCCGATCGGGTTTCGATTCCCTTAGACGACGAGCACGCGTCGGAGGACCTTCGTCCGCAGGTCGAAGCGTGAAACCCGTACGTAACGCTTCCGCTGTAAGGAACGCTCCCTCGGTGGACAAACGCTCTTCGCGCCGTGCTCGCATCGACGGGCGTTCCGCACGAGCCAACCGCTACCGAGTCCGCCTGCCTTCGTCGAGCGTCGCTTGTCGGCGTGTGAAGTACGTTAACAACGCTCTCGAGCGTGACCGATTTACATGACGTTCGAATACGGACAGCACGGGGGCAGTGATGCGTGGCATGTCTGTAGCAACCGTTCGGGCTGGCAGAGTTCGGACCACAGTTGGGACGGAACCGAACCCCAAGGGTAGAAACTCCGCAGCGAGTGCCAGACGAAAGACGACAACGACGACTGCGAATAGCTCG
>PXRY01000020.1:0-13969 GCA_003022925.1 Halobacteriales archaeon QS_8_65_32
TGGTAGGCGGCGTTACAGCCGACGATGCCGGCTCCGACGATCACGGTCTCCGCTTCGCTCGGGAGGGAATCCTCGCTGCTCATATGCTATCCCGGAAGAGGGGTGCTACGAGCGTATAATTACCGGTCCGTACTGCGGGCGGTGTTCAAATACGTCTGCAACGACGGGCAGGTAACTCGGCCGAACCGGGATCGTCGAAGTCAGCGGTCGTCGGAACTGGAGTCATCGAAGCCAGAGTCGGTGGTGACGCCAGCAGCGGAAGCGATCGGTCGTATTTAGTTACGTAATAAAGATCGACGGGAAACCGGTTCGAGTGGGACTAGAAGGGGCCGACCGCTCGGCGACGGCGGGCGACGCAAGTACCGGAGTGAGGGGAGCAACGCGACCCGAACGAGGAGCGCAGCGAGCCCCCCGAGCCGAGCGGTCGGGGACTTCCAAAACGATCTCGGCGGCTCCTTCCCCGAAAGCTGCTACACGAAACACGACCGAAGCGATCGGTGGTGGCACGGTCACGAGGGGATGCAGTCGAGGGAGGGTCGGGGCAGCCGAGGATAGGTCGGACGTGTGTGAGTGCTCTTAACCCGCTCCGTCGGCTGGCTACGAGTATGCGCCCACGGGACCTCTCTTCACACACCGCCTACGAAGCCGGCCGGGGCGTCGAGGAAGTCGCCCACGAGGTAGGTCTCGATCCCGACGACCTGATCAAGCTCTCCTCGAACGAAAACCCCCATGGGCCCAGTCCCGACGCAGCCGAAGCGATCCGCGAGGTCGCGGATGCGGTCCACGTCTACCCGAAGAGTTCCCACACCGACCTCGTCGAAGCACTAGCTCGGAAATGGGGCGTCGCGCCGGCACAGGTCTGGCTCGCGAACGGCGGGGACGGCGCGCTTGACTACCTCGCGCGGGCCCTCCTCGATCCCGGCGACGAAGTGCTCGTCGCCGAGCCGGGCTTTGCCTACTACGCGATGAGCGCCCGCTACCACCACGGCCGGGTGAACACCTATCCCCTCCCGAAAGCCGACGGGTTCGCCCAGGACGCCGTAGGGGTGCTCGACGCCTACGACGGCGAGCGAATCGTCTACCTCACGAGTCCGCACAACCCCACCGGGAGCGAGATTTCCCTCGACGCGGTTCTCGAGATCGCCGACCGAACGGACGACGATACCCTCGTGCTCGTTGACGAGGCCTACGGCGAGTTCACCGACGCGCCGAGTGCCGTTCGGCTGATCGAGGGCCGAAGCGGCGACGGCGATGGTGACGGTGGCGGTGCCGCAGGTAAGGCCGCCATCGGTGCTCCCACGAACGACGTCGGCGATATCGACGTTAGCAATATCGACGGGACCGAAATCGACGCCCTGACCGCGGCGCGCGACGACGTCGCCGTTCTCCGAACCTTCTCGAAGGCGTACGGGCTCGCAGGAGTTCGGCTGGGCTATGCGATTACGCCCGCCAGTTGGGCCGACGCGTACCTGCGGATCAACACGCCCTTCGCCGCGAGCGAGGTGGCCTGTCGGGCCGGACTGGCTGCGCTCGGGGACGCCGACCACGTCGCCCGGTCGGTCGAGAGCGCGCGCTGGGCCCGGGCGTACATGCACGAGCACCTCGCCGCACCGACCTACGAGAGCGGCGGAAACTTCGTGCTCTGTGCGGTCGGCGACGCCGCGGGAGTAACGGCGTCGCTCGGGCGCGAGGGCGTCATCGTGCGTGACTGTTCGAGCTTCGGACTGCCCGAGTGCATCCGAATCACCTGTGGCACCCGCGAGGGCACGAAGCGAGCGGTCGAAACGGCGAACGAACTCTTAGAGGAGCGATGAGCGACAGAGCAACGGGCCGGGTGAACCGATGAGAGTCGCCGTCACCGGCACCCCAGGTACAGGGAAGACGACCGCCGTCGAGTCGCTCTCAGAAGAGCCAAACGGCGTCGAGGTAATCCACCTCAACGAACACGTCGAGGCCGACCACCTCCGCACCGGTGTCGACGAGACTAGAGACAGCCTCGTCGCCGATCTCGACGCGCTCGCCGACTGGCTCGACAGTCAGGAGACGACCGAAAACGGAGCTGACGACGACAGCGGCGATAATTCGGAGGTACGCACGAAGACGCTCGTCGTCGAGTCACACCTCGCCCACCTCCTCGATGCCGATCGGGTCGTCGTGCTCCGCTGTCGTCCCGAGGAACTGACCCGACGGCTCGCCGAACGCGGCGTCGACCGACGGAAAGCGAACGAGAACGCCGAAAGCGAAGCGCTCGACGTGATTCTTTCCGAAGCGGTCTCACGCCACGGTATCGAGAACGTCTACGAGATCGATACGACCGACCGGTCCACGGCAGACGTGAGGGCAGCCATCGCAAGCGTCGTTACCGGCGAGCGGGCACCGAGCGCGGGTACAGTATCGTTTCTCGATTTCTTCGAGTGAGCGCGCGACGCCTTCGAGCGCGGCCGATCGGCGGGCCTGATCGGCGATTTCGGTGTCGGGTTCGGCTTCAGTCCGCTCCGACAGGTGACTGCTCACCGCTTATTAGGGCCGACTTCGTAGCGTGGGCCAGCATATGACCGGTGATCGCCCGTGACGCTCGACGACTTCCGTCCCGTCGCGGACGAGCTGTTGAAGCCGTTCGTCTCGCTGTCGGTGCGCATTGGGCTGACGCCCGACAGGGTAAGTCTCATTGCCTTCGCGCTCGCCGCCGGGGCCGCCGGCACGTACTACCTCGCGGGGGCCGACCCGATCTGGTATCTGTTAGGAGCCTTTCTCGTGCTCGCGAACGGCTGGCTCGACCTGTTGGACGGCGCGCTCGCCCGCCGCTTAGAGGTCGCCTCCGAGGGCGGCGACCTGCTCGATCACGTGCTCGATCGCTACGCCGACATCCTCGTTATCGTCGGCCTCGCGGCGGGCATCGGTCGCTACGGGCTCGGTCTCGCAGCCGTGACGGGGGTATTGATGACCTCATACTTGGGTACTCAGTCCCAGGCAGTCGGGCTCGATCGCGTCTACGGCGGGTTGCTCGGCCGGGCCGACCGGCTCGCGCTCGTTGGCCTCGTGACCGCCGTCGCCCCGGCGATCAGCGGGGACGTCGTCGGTCTCACCCTCGTCGGCTGGCTCTTGGTCGTCTTCGCTATCGTCGGACACCTCACCGCCCTCCAGCGCTTTTACGGCGCGCTCGACGCGCTGTCGTAACGGTTCGATGGAGCCGTTACGAGCACTGATACGCCGGTTCGCGAGCGCTCGGGCAGCGACGGGAGCGTAGCGATTCGAGCGGGTATGGCCCGCGAGAAAAACGGGGAGCGATCCGCCGCGACCGCGTTCACGGGACCGAAGCTCTCGAATCACGAACGATCGGGACCCTCCAGGTCGGAACGAGGTGTGTAGAAGGTGCGGTTTTAAGATTACTCAGGGTTATGGGTACGACATGGAACTCCCGACGTCGACCGACCTCCGGGAACGCCGGACGGAACTCGAACTCACTCAGAGCGACCTCGCCGACCGCGCCGGCGTCTCCCAGCCGTTGATCGCCCGGATCGAGAGCGGCGACGTCGATCCGCGGCTCTCGACGCTCCGGCGGATCGTCAACGCCTTGCAGGAAGCCGAGGGCGGCCTGCTCCGCGCCCGGGACCTGATGCACACCGACGTCGTAGGCGTCGCGCCCGACGACAGCGTTCGGGAGGCGATCTCGCTGATGTTGGAGGAGGGGTACTCCCAACTACCGGTGATCCGCGACGAGTATCCTGTCGGCATCATTAGCAACGGCGACGTCAGACGCTTGGGCGGCGAGGGTGGAGAGGGCAATGCCGGCTCGCTGCCGGTTGCTGAAGCCATGCGCGAGAGTATTACCACCGTTACCACCGACACGACGCTCGACGAGGTCGACGCCCACCTCGATCACCACGAGGCCGTGATCGTGATCGAGGAGGGCCACGTCGCTGGCATCGTCACCGAAGCCGACGTCGCCGCCCACCTCTCGTGAGGGGTCGATTGTGACGTCGCCGGACGAGAAGGCAACGGTGTCGGACGGGACGCGCGAGCGCATCGAGAGCGATCCGTTCTGTGCGCTTCTCGGCGTCGAGGTCCTCAGCCTCGAACCCGGTCGGGCAACGACGCGGCTCGTACTCCGCGACGAACACGCCAACTTCCACGGGACGCCTCACGGCGGCGCGGTCTACACGCTCGCCGACGCCGCTTTCGCCGCGGCGTCGAACGCCGGCGACGCCACCCGGGTCGCGCTCGAAACGAACGTCTCGTATCTCGGGGCCTCGTCGGTCGGCGAGACGCTCGTCGCCGTCGCCAGCGAAACCCACGCGACCCGCCGGACGGCCGAATACGGGGTCGTCGTTCGACGCCGGAACGATACAGGGAACGAGGGAAGCGGAAACGGGAATGGAAGCGACAGGGCAAACGCGAGCGACGGCGACGAGGCGAACGACGGCGACGAAACCACGGGTGAGCGGATCGCGACGTTTCGCGGCCGTGCGTACCGCGTGTAGGTACGAGTTCAGCGATTCCACCGGTAGTGTTTTGTCGAGGAGCCTTTCAGAGAGCGAGCCGCCGCGACCGCTCCGGAAGCCCTCGGACTCGGTGTCGTCGGCGCTTCGCGCCGACCGCGAGCGAATCCTCCGGACTCGTCCGGGTCGCGATTCGCCGTCGTTCGGAGGCGCGGAGCGCCGTTCGCGGGGAGACTGGCTCGCGGGACCGAGGGGCGCGTCACGCCCGGGTCAGGCATCGAGGTCGATGGCGACGAGCGTGTCCCGGTTCGGGCACCGGCGAGGCGACGAACTATATGGCCGTCCGGTGAACACGCGCTGTATGCTCGTACTCCGCGGCGGGACGGTCGTCGATACCGACGGCGCGCGCGAGGCCGACGTTCTGATCGACGGCGATCGGATCGCCGCCGTCGCAACCGATTCGGGTTCGCTCGGCGATCCCGGGTCGTCCGACGAGGCCGAAATCGACGAGGGGATAGACGTCTCGGGCGCGTACGTCTGCCCCGGGTTGATCGACGCTCACGTCCACCTGATGTTAGACGGCCGACCCGATCCGAGCTCGACGACCGCCGAATCGGACTTCTCGCTCGCGTATCGCGCGGCGGCGAACTGCCGGGCGGCTCTCTCGGCGGGCGTGACGACCGTCCGCGACCTCGGTGCGCCCCGATCGCTCGCGACCGACGCCGGATCGCTGATCGACGAAGGGGTCGTGGCCGGTCCCCGAGTACTCGCCTGTGGCGAGAACGTCGTGATGACCGGCGGGCACGGCAACTGGTTCGGCAGGCAAGCCGACGGCGTCGCCGAAGTAAAAAAGGCCGTTCGCGAACAGTTGGCCCGGGGAGCGGACGTCGTCAAATGCATGGCTACCGGCGGCGTGCTCACCGAGGGTGCGGCCATCGGCGCACCGGAACTCGACCCCGACGAACTCGACGCGTTGGTCGCAGCGGCGAGCGCGAAAGGGGTCCCGACAGCCGCCCACGCCCACGGTGCGGCGGGTATGAAAAACGCCGTTCGCGCGGGGATCACGAGCGTCGAACACGGCACGTTCATGGACCGGGAGGCCGCCGAGCTCATGGCCGACCGTGGGACGTACTGGGTGCCGACCGCGAGCGCGCTCCGAGGCATCGTCGACAACGCCGACGCCGAGAAGGGAATTCCCGACTGGGCGGTCGCGAAAGCCGAGGAGGCCGCCGAGGCCTTCGCCGAGGCCTTTACCCACGCCGCGGCGGCCGGCGTTCCGATCGCAATGGGCACCGACGCCGGGACACCTTTTAATTTCCACGGCGACATTCCGCAGGAGCTCGAACTCATGGTCGATTACGGTTGCTCGCCCGCGGCGGCACTGGCGGCGGCGACGGTCGACGCCGCCTCGCTGTTAGGCGTCGGGGACGTCGGGAAAGTCGACGAGGGGTATCGGGCCGACCTGGTCGTGCTTCCCGAGAACCCGCTCGACGACGTGACGGCCTGGCAGGACCCACGGGACGTCATCAAGGCGGGCGAACGGATCGAAGCCGACGAGCGGGTCCACTAAGCCGGTTCGACCGCCTCCCGGTTCGGCTCGCGTGCCCTTGGGCGTTCATGGGCGCAACGCGCCGCGCACTGCCCGCTTACGGGTCGTGATCCGAATCACGGTTTCGCCGCGCGGTCGGTTTCCCGCTACTCCCACCCAGGACGGCCTGCGCCGGCCTTCGTCGCTCGATGGGTCGTCGTCGGCAGAGCGGGCAGGTAGTTTATGGGTGCTCGCCCGGAACGACCCGGAGAACGAACCGATGGCAGATGTCGACGACACCGACACCGGTATTAATCACGACGCGAGCGCCGCTTCCGACCGGCCGTCGCCGTTTTACGAGGCGGTGATCCCCTACCCGGAGGGCGCGAGCACCGCCGCCCGGTTCGCGCTCACCGCCCGCGAGTACGGTTACGGCGGGGTCGTGCTCCGCGCCGGACCGGGTTCGAGCACTCCGACGGCCCTCGACCTCGCGAACGCCGACGCGATCGAGGCGGCTTACGGGATCGACGTCGTCAACGCGATCGAGATCCGTGCGGACTCCCCGGGGTCGGCGAGCGGTGCCGTCGACAACTACCGCTCGTCCCATACCCTCGTCTGTGTTCGCGGCGGTTCCCCGGCGATGAATCGCTTTGCCGCCGAGCAGCCCCGCGTCGACGTGTTAACCCGGCCGATGGCCGGTCGGGGCGACCTGAATCACGTCGTCGCGAGAGCCGCCGCGCGAAACGGCGTCCGCATCGAGTTCGATCTCGGGGCCGTCTGCCGGACGAGCGGCGGCCGGCGGGTGCGCGCGCTGTCGGACCTGCGGAAACTTCGCGAACTCGTGCAACAGTACGACGTGCCCTACGTCGTGAGCGTCGGTGCCGAAAGCCACCTCGCGCTGCGTGCGCCCCGGGAACTGGCCGCGGTGGGGGAGACGGTCGGCTTCTCGCGGGCGGCGATCGAACAGGGGCTTCGCGAGTGGGGTTCTCTCGCGGCGCGCAATCGCGACCGGCAGGACGCGTCTTTCATAGAGCCGGGGGTCAGAAAGGACGTATGACGAAGCCGACCGAGGAACACGCCGCCCGCTTCGACGAAAAGGCCGCCACCTACGACGAGTCGGCGAGCCCGGAGTACCGGCGGTGTGCGGACCTCGTTGTTTCCCACGCCGCGCCCCGTCCGGACGAGACGGTCCTCGATATCGGAACCGGCACCGGGGCGATCGCCCTCGCGCTCGCCGAACGCACAAACCGGGTTTTCGGCCGCGATATCAGCGAGGGGATGCTCGAACAGGCCCGCGAGAAGGCCGCCGCGGCGGGAATCGAAAACGCTGCGTTCGAGAAAGGGAGTTTCCGCGAGCCGAACGTCGACGAACCCGTCGACGTCGTTGTCTCCAATTTCGCGATGCATCACCTCGCCGACGACGAAAAGCGCGAGGCGATCTCGGTGATCGCGGGATTGAGTCCTCGGAAATTCGCCCTCGGCGACGTCACGTTCTTCGGGACGCCCGATCCCGACGAACCGTTTTACAGCCCGGAGGTCGACGACCCCGCAACGGTCGGGATTCTGGCCGACGCGCTCACCGACGCTGGCTTTTCACTCACGGCGGTCGAACGGGTCCACGACCAGGTCGGCGTGCTCGTCGCCGAACACGCCACGGCGAACGGGACGGCCGCGCCTGACGCCGAAGCGGCTTCCCCGGAAACCGACCCCAGCGATACGGCGGATCACGCCGATCCCGACGGGATCGAAACGGGGACCGACGCCGCGAGCGAGGGACCGATCGTCCCCGACGAGGGCGGGGCTGCGAGCCACGAGGAGTAGCCGGTGCGCGCGCTTCCGAAACACCTGCGCCCGCGCTGGCGATACTTCGGGGTCGAAATCGAGACCCGACCCGACGCTCGGATCGACCGACGGGCGTTCCAGGCGGCGCTGTGGGACGCCGCCCGGGGGCTGTTGGGCGATCCGGGCAGTGCGGACTGTGACCTCACCGTCGTCCGTTTTCGCTTCGACCGCGAGACGGGGGGTATGGGCACGGCGATCGTCAGGGTCCGTCGCAAGGAGATATCCCGCGGCCGGGCGGCGCTCGCCTGCGTGAGGGCGGTCGACGGACAGCCAGTCGGACTCGCCATACGGGGAACGAGCGGGACGATCCGGGCGTGTGCGGATAAACACTGCCGGGACCACCGGGGCCGATCGGACACCCCGTCGGGACCGGGGGCCGAGCGGAGCGTTCGGCTCCCGGCCGCCGACGGCTCAACGACCGACCGACCCGCCGTCGGGAAGCCCGGCGGACGGGTGGACGTCCGTACCGACGAGGGGTTCGTCGGAGCGACCATCCTCGATCTCGGCCCTGATTCCGATTCGAAATTCGACCTCGATTCCGAGTCCAGCAGCGACCCCGACAGTGAGTAGGACGGCGAGAGCGGCGACGGTGACGTGGGCGGGAACGGAACCGAGACTGGCACCGACGCGGAGACCGAAACACCCGATACCCCGGAGCGAGTGAGAGGAGCTATGCAAGGACAGTCCCAACAGCAGGCATACGATCGGGGGATCACGATCTTCTCGCCGGACGGCCGGCTCTATCAGGTCGAGTACGCCCGCGAGGCGGTCAAACGCGGCAGCGCGAGCTTAGGCGTGCGGACCACTGGCGGCGTCGTCCTCGCCGTGACCAAACGCAGCCGCTCGTCGCTCATGGAGCGATCGAGCGTCGAGAAGCTACACAAGGCCGACGATCACATCGGCATCGCGTCGGCGGGCCACGTCGCCGACGCCCGCCAGCTCATCGACTTCGCGCGCCGGCGCGCTCAGATCAACAGATTACGGTACGAAGAGTCGGTCGGCGTCGAGACTCTGACGAAGGAAGTCACCGATTACATCCAGCAGTACACCCAGGTCGGCGGCGCCCGGCCGTTCGGCGTTGCTCTCATCGTCGGCGGCGTCGAGGACGGCGAGCCTCGACTGTACGAGACCGACCCGTCGGGGACGCCGTACGAGTGGAAGGCGCTCGCGGTCGGGGCCGACCGGGAGGAAACTCAGGAGTATTTAGAGGACCACTACGACGGAGAGGCCGACCTCGAAGGTGGGATCGAACTGGCGCTCTCCGCGCTGGCATCCGCGAACGATGGCGGGATCGATCCGTCGGCCGTCGGCCTCGCGACGATCGACGCAGAAACCGAACGCTTCCGCGAACTCGACGCCGAGGCGATCGACGAGTACGTTACCGAGTTCGACCTGCTGGCCGACGACGAGGACGCAGGCGAGAGCGCCGCCGAGGACGAAAGCGAAGAGTAAAGTAGTCCTCAGCGGCGAGGTCGGCTTCAACTTCGCCCTCGTCGATACTTGTGCCTCAATCAGTGCTCGAACCTGAACCGAGGCCGTTACAGGGAACAACTTTTAATAGCTCTCATTCACCGATCGGTATGCCTCGCTCGACGAGGCGGTGACGGCACGTCTCGAATCACACGGCGCGCGTTTCGTGAGACTCGTTCGTCGGCGACGCGAGCAGGAACAGATAGTTCACTCCTCGAAACGTACCTGATGGCATGAGCGAACCCGTATCGCAGCCACACGAACGGGACGTGGACGTGTTCGTCGTGCTCGATACGGGGGAGTTCGACGACCTCAGTGCGAAGCGGTGCGAGGACGACCTGCGCGACATCGCTTACGATGTCCAACTCGAACACAGCGTCGTCTCGCTTCACGCGAAGATGAGAGCGCTTCGAGGAGCGCCAGGACCACCCCTTCGTGAAAAACGTGCTCGCAGAGGGCCGTTCGTATGGCTGAGTACGCAGAAGAGGAGTTACAGGCGGCCCGCGATGCACTCTCGGACGCGGCGATTCTCGAAGGCGAAGAAACCGATGAAGCCGTTGTCAACCGGCCGTACTACGCGTGTTTCCACGCGGCACAGGCCGTGCTTTATCCGAAGGGCTTCGAACCACGCACTCACCAGGGAGTCGCGATGCTCTTTGGCCGGGAGGTCGTCTTGGATGGCGAGGCAAGCGAAGACGACGGCCGGTTGCTCAACGAACTGCGCGATTACCGCGAGCAGGCCGACTACGACCACGATCCGATCGAGGCCGACGTCGATGCGCTGTTCGAACGCGTGGAGGCGTTCGTCGCCACTATAGAAGAGCTGGTGTGAACGTACTCGACGGTGGCGAACCGGACTCTCCGTACCGTGCCGGAGGCTCGTTGTGGGGAACGACTTTTAGTAGCTGCGACCGTCCCACCTGCATGATCTCGCTCGACGAGGCGGTGACGGCACGTCTCGAATCACACGGCGCGCGCTTCGAGGTGCTCGTCGACCCCGATGCCGCACTGGCGATCAGACGCGGCGAGTTCGACGGCGACCTGGAGGAGGTGATCGCTGCTGAGGACGTCTTCGAGGACGCCTCCCGCGGGGATCGACCGGCCGAAAGCGACATCGAGGACGTCTTCGGGACGACCGAACCGCTCGAAATCATCCCGGAGGTGATCGAGCGCGGGGAGATCCAGATCACCGCCGAACAGCGCCGCGAGATGCAAGAACGGAAGCGCCGCCAGCTCATCAACCGCATCGCGCGCAACGCGATCAACCCCCAGATGGACGACGCCCCCCACCCCCCCGATCGGATCGAATCGGCCTTGGAGGACACCGACTTCCGGATCGACCCGATGCAACCGGTCGAGACCCAGGTCGACGACGCGTTAGACGCCTTACGGCCGGTGATCCCGATCCGCTTCGAGGAGGTCACGATGGCCGTCCAGATCCCCGCCGAGTACGCCGGCAGCGCCCAGGCACAGATCCGGACCTTCGGCGATCTCGAACGCGAGGAGTGGCAGGCAGACGGCTCCTGGATCGGCGTGCTTACCTTCCCTGCGGGGATGCAAAACGATTTTTACGAGGTGGTCAACAAATATTCGAGCGGCGAAGCTGACACCCGCCTCGTCAAGGACGAAGACGACATCAGAACACGCTGAGACGGACCCGCCGGCTCCCAAGCGCTTCGTTTCCCCGTCGGACCAGCGACGGCCGACCGCTGACCGTCGCTCGGTCGTGCCTCGCTCCGTCGTCCGCCCGGCGTCGGCGGTTCGCCGTCGCTCCGTGTGGTATCAGTTGGCTTTCACACCACGGGACTAAAGAACCGGAGGCTCGTACCGATGAGTATGATCGGCGTGATCGACGCGACCGACACGACCGAAGCGAGGGGAACGGAGGGGAAGGATCGGCGCGGCTGACGTCGTCGTCGCGAAACGGGTCGATTCCGGCACACCTGACACCGCCGAGATCTGCGAACTGGTCCGCGCAGCGGGCTACGAGGTCGTCGGGGAGATCACCCAGACCAGAACTGAGGACGCCGCGCTCTGTCTCGGCGAGGGGAAGGTACATTCGCTCGTCGAGTTGGTCGAGGAGGTCGGTGCCGATCGGGTCGTCTTCGACAACGAGTTAGGCCCGTATCAGACCTATAACCTCGGCCGGGAGATGCCGGCGGGCGTCGAGGTGGCAGACCGCTTCCGGTTGATCCTCGACATCTTCGGCCAGCGCGCGAACACGAAAAAGGCCCAACTCCAAGTCGAACTCGCCGAACTCCGGTACGAACTCCCCCGAGTCGAGGCGAAAGTCAGCCTCGCGCGACGCGACGAGCGACCAGGATTCATGGGACTGGGCGAGTACGACGAGACGCGCGAGCGCGACATCAAGGTTCGGATCAGCAACCTCCGAGAAGAACTCGACCAGATCGAACGGACGGAGGCGAAACGGCGCGACCAGCGCCGTGAATCCGGCTTCGATCTCGTCGCGCTCGCGGGCTACACCAACGCCGGCAAATCCACCCTGCTCCGACGGCTGGCCGCCGACGTGGCCGTCGATACGAACGAGGGGCTCCATCCCGACTTGGATACGATCGCCGAATCGGAGGATCGCCTCTTCACGACGCTCGGCACGACCACCCGGCGGGCGGCCACCGATCGCGACGTCCTCGTCACCGACACCGTCGGGTTCATCTCGGATCTGCCCCACTGGCTCGTCGAGTCGTTCAAGTCGACGCTCGATTCCGTGTACTTGGCCGATCTCGTGCTTCTCGTGGCGGACGCGAGCGAACCGGTCGAGGCGATCCGCGAGAAGCTCGTGACCTCCCACGACACGCTATACGAGCGCAACGAGGCCCCGATCGTCACCATACTGAACAAAACCGACCAGGTAAGCGACGAGCGACTCGACGAGATCGAAGCCGCGTTGTCGGCGCTCGCGCCGAACCCGGTGACGATCAGCGCCGTCGAGGGCGAGGGGATCGACGAGCTCTGTGCGCGGATCGAGCGCGAACTCCCACCCTACGAGCGCGAACGCCTCGTGCTCCCAATGGCCGACGAGACGATGTCGCTCGTCTCCTGGCTCCACGACAACGCCCGCGTCAACGACGTGGACTACGGCGAGCAGGTGGTCGTCGACTTCGAGGCCCGGCCCGCGATCGTCGAACGCTCGCGCGCGAAGGCCGGCGATCTCGCACCTCCCGAATCGGCCTGACGATCGACCGGCCCGGTGAGGCCGACCGGTCAGTTAAACTCGACCGAGCCGATCGATTCCGATGCTCGTCAGCAAGACGTAAATCCGTCGCTCTCGTACGACGAAACCGGATGGGATCCGCACCCGGTACGGTCGACTGGCTCGACCTCGGGTCCGACGAGGAACTCCTCTGGACCGGCCAACCGGGGGCCGTCCCGCTCGTTCCCTATCTCGTAATCGGTGCGGGCGTCGCGCTTTCCGGTGTTTTCATCGCCGCGCTGCTTACCGCCCCCGGCTCGCCGTTTCGATACGTCCTGATCGGTCTGTTCGTTGGGTTCGGGCTGTTCGTCGCCGGTTGGCGATCGGCCGAACGACGGGGCATCGCATACGCGATCACGACCGACGCCGTCTACGAGAAACGCGGCCCCGCCGGCGCGGACGTCTCGACGACCGTCCTCGCGGACGTCGAGAGCGTGGCCACCGAGGAGTCCGCGCTCGCCGGCCTGATCGGCCGGGGAACCGTCCGCTGCTATGCGCCCGCGGCGAACCCGAAAACGCCGACGCTCGACGGTATCAGCAGTCCCGAAGCGGTCGCTGACCTCCTGGTGCGACGCTGCGGGCTCCCAGCCGTCGAACGGGAATCACGTTCGGTCGACGATACTGCAACATCGGTGATCCCGGGCGAATCGTCGGCGACCTCGAACCCGGGAACCGCCGACCGATCGGGACCGTCGGCCGACAACGGTGCCGACCGACCGACCGATCGCGAGGACGAGTTCGTCTGGGGTGCACCCGCCGACGAGGACGACATACGAGAATCAACCGAGCGATCGGGCGGCGTCGGGGCCGACACCGACGCCGGTTCCGGTGGCGATTCGAATACCGACGCCGCTTCCGATCCCGACGAGCAGGCCGGGCCGAACCGGCGAGCGCGCCGGGACCGGACGGAATGAACTAGCGAGCCGACCGAACCGGTTCCGGATCGACTGTCGTACGGTAGCTACGACAGTGTTATGCACAATCACGGTCGAGCGTCCATGTGATACCTCGCTCGCGCCGCTCGATGCTCGCCGCGCTGGGGGTTCTCGCGAGCGGGGCGTTCAGCGGCTGTTCGCTGCCCGCGATGGGTGGTAACGACCCGTACACCGCCACCGCTGTCGTCGTCGAGAATCGCAGTCCGGAGGGGCACACGGTCGCCATCGCCGCGACCGACGGGCCGCGAACGCCGCGAACAACCGTCGGGATCGAACCGGCGCGCGCGACCGGCGACGAGGAGGACGCCTTTACGGTCGTCGCGGGCTTTTTCACCGAACCCGGGCACTACGACGTCCAGGCACGGACGAACGCCGGGGCGCTCGCCGAACGGGAGGGGGTCCGGCTCTGGCGAGCGCCCGAGGGCGGACTCGCCGGCCAGGTCCCGGCGGTCGTGATCGAGGCGGACGGTTCGTTACACATCATCGTCCACGGCGAGAACGCGCCTCCAGAGTCGCCGTCAGCGTAGACGTTCACCGCGACCGC
>PXRY01000020.1:14037-20458 GCA_003022925.1 Halobacteriales archaeon QS_8_65_32
CCCATTCGCTTTTCCGAGGCGCTCGCGTTCGCCCACGCCTCGTGGTTCGAGGAAGCTTCGCTCCCTCGTCATCTGCTCGCGGGCCGCAGGCCCGCTCGCAGGTCCGTGGGACCAGAAGTCCCACGCTTATTGCGGAACCGAAGGTCCTGCTTGCAGTCAGAACGCGGAGCGTTCTGACCACATCACGAGAGGCCCTCTGGGCCTCTCGAACGACTCTGCTCGCATGGTCCGCGGGACCCGGAGAGTCCCGCGCTTACCGCAAAAACCTGGACTAAAAAGTCCGCTCCCTCCCTCGTTGCACTCGCTCGGTCACGGGAAACCGCTCGCGCTTCGCGCTCGCGGATGCGATGAGGACGGCAGCAGCAGCGGTCGGGCAGCAGTAAGTCAGTAGGCGACGACGACCGTCGGGTCCGGCATGGCGGTCGGGGCGTCGCCGTACCAGTCGTGAGTCTCGACAGTGTAACCGAGGTCACCCAGCGAGTCGGCGATGGTTCCCGCGTCGAACGCCGCGAGCGTATGCGTATCGACGAACCACTCCTCGCCGAAGAAGACGAGCGCGTCCATCCGAACGCGGTCGTCGTCGATCGCCCGGTACTGGTAGAGGCGAGCACAGTCGCGCTCGGCGCTCGGAACGACCTGTAGGGCCGGCCCGGCCATCGGGGGGAAGTCCCCGAGGTCGAACACCAGCACGCCATCGTCCGTGAGGCAGTCGGTAAGCGATCGGAGCGCCGGGGCCAGTTCGTCGACCGCGAGGTAATTGAGTACGGTGTAGGGGACCCACACGAGGTCGAACGTCGGGTCGTCGGCGTCGAAATTCGAGTTCGGTTCCGGCAGTCGTCCTTGGAGGAACGTTGCGTCCGATCGCTCGCGCGCCCGTTCGACCATTGCCGGACTCGGATCGATCCCCACTACTTCGAACCCCTGCTCGCGGAGGGAGAGGCTGTGGCGACCAGTGCCACAGCCGACGACGAGCACCCGATCCCCACCGTTGCCATGCGCGTCGAACCGATCGAGTGTAAAGGCGACTTCGTGTTCGTAGTCCTTCGCCGCGTACAACGCGTCGTAGACGTCCGGGCGGTCGTACAGTGCCTGTTCCATGCGGTGTGTCCGAACGGTTAGCTCAAAAGCACTCACTTGTTCCCGCTGATTCCGTACGCGGGTACGAGAACGGGCGACGAAGTCGCTCGAAGCGACCCCGACTACTATACCGTTTGACCAGTTAGTCAAATCGTGGATGCCGGTTTCTGAGTTCAGGAAGCGATAGGATGGCTGCCCGGAACGTTCGTCGTAGTCGTCGTCGGTGTTGCTATTTCTACTGCGATAGAGGGACAGATCAACTGGCTTCCTATCCTCGGGGCCGAGGCCAGTCTTTTGACATCGTATTTTCTACGGTTTTGTGGGGAAAGCTATCGAGCAGTACAACAAGCACACCGAGTAGAGCGATAGAAGAGGTATTAGAACGGCAGGTAGCGGTCGTAGAGGTCGTCGATCGCTTCGTTGTACTCGTCGCCGCGCTGTGAGCCCCAAGGGTTGCGGGAGAAATAATACATACTGGCGAAGATCACGCCCAGCGTGACACCCAACTGTGGCGCGGCGGCCCCGATCACGAAGGCCGACAGACCGGCGATCAGTCCCGCGAGGAGCACGTCGACCATCTGATGCGCAACGGACATATTCGTGCTACGAGCGCGAGCTACTAATGTCGTACTCCGACGCCGGCCCGACAGTAACGAGTTCGCGTTTCCTCCCGGTGCGGAAACCGGAAGCATCCGCGAACGACTGGAAGGAGCGAGCGGTTCGCCGTGACTGAGCGCCGTAGGCGCGAAGGAGCGGAATTTTTAGTCCAGGTTTTTGCGGCGAGTGGTGCCCGCAGTCGTTCGAAAGACGCTTCGAGTCTTTCGTGATCACGAGAGAGCTTCGCTCTCTCGGACGACGACCGAAGGGAGCGAGGACACCCGAGCCGTAAAAACCTGGGTCTTAGATTCCCTTCCCCATCAAGTGGCTCCGAAGGATGTCGTCTTCCTTGTTCCCCGAGGCGGTATTGAGCAGTACGACGGTTTCGTCGCCGTTCCACTCCCTGTCTTCGGCGAGTTGCCAGGCTCCGCTCGCCGCTGCCGCACACGTTGCGCCCATCTCTATCCCCTCGTTTTGAGCCACCGTGATCGCGCTATCGAGAATCGACTCGTCGGGCGTTGCGACCGCCCCGCCGCCCGACTCGCGAAGCGCCTCTAGTATCCACGGGCTCGCGCCCGGGTCGGAGACCTCGATCCCCCCACAGATCGTATCGGGCGTCTCCCAGGGGTCGTGACGGTCCTCGTCGTTCTTCCAGGCCTCGACGACCGGCGCACAGCCGGCAGATTGGGCGGCGTACAGTCGCGGGCTCTCCTCGGTGAGTTCCAGGCGCTCGAACTCCCGGGCGGCTTTGTACATCCCGATCAGGCCAACGCCGCCGCCGGTCGGGTAGACGATCGCGTCGGGTACCTCCCAGTCGAGCTGCTCTGCGATCTCGTAGTACATCGTCTTCTTGCCCTCGTGGCGATAGGGCGTAACGAACGTCGCTGTCGAGTACCACTCGTCGTTTTCCGCCATCACCGCCTCGCAGGCCGCACCCGCGTCGCTCAGTCGGCCCTCGATGACGGTCATATCCCCCCCGTGAACGTTGACCATTGCCTTGTTAACGAAGTTCGATCGCGACGGCAGGAAGACGTGTGAATCGAGGTCCGCACGGGCGGCGTAGGCGGCGGCGGCCTGGCCCGCGTTGCCCGCGGAAGCGAGCGCGACATCCGACGCGCCGTGCTGGCTGGCTGCGGAGACCGCGAGCGTGTGTCCTCTGTCCTTGAACGTCCCCGTCGGATTGCGTCCCTCGTCCTTGATGTATACCTCCCCAACGCCCAGCTCGTCGGCGAGGCTCGGGCACGGAACAAGCGGCGTCGTGCCCTCGTCCATCGTCACCGCCGCCGCTCGCGGGAACGGGAGCAGTTCCTCGTAGCGCCACATTCCGTCGAACGGCCGGGCGTCGAGGTCCGCGCGTGTGAGGTCGATCTCGCCGTAGGCGTACGTCGGGTCGAGGATGCCCTCACAGTTGGGACACCGGTGGGTCGTCTCTGCCGCGTCCCATTCCTCGCCACAATCCCTGCATTCGAGCCCCTGGAAGGCCGACGTCGTCTCCATGTCGTTGCTACAGCCGTGAGCGACTAATCCCTGTCCATCCGCTCGACGGCAGTGTTGAGTTAGCGACAATGTGACCGAAGAGCGGTACGGAGTGGGTTGAAAGCCCCCGACACGCTCGACTTCTGCTTACGGGCCGGAGGCCCGCTCACGGGTCGTTGCTCCCCATTCGCTTTTCCGAGGCGCTCGCGTTCGCCCACGCCTCGTGGTTCGAGGAAGCTTCGCTCCCTCGTCATCTGCTCGCGGGCCGCAGGCCCGCTCGCGTCAGAACGCGGAGCGTTCTGACCACATCACGAGAGGCCCAGAGGGCCTCTCGAACGACTCCACTCGCATTGTCCGCGGGACTCGGAGAGTCCCGTGTGGTTTGGGAGAGCGAAGCTCTCTCGTCATTGTGGGAAAATCTCGATTTCTCGCTTGGAGCAAAAACGCGGAGCGTTTTTTGCCACGTCACGAGACGGCAAAGCTGTCTCGAACGACTTCGCTTACTCACGTGCTTGCGTCGTCACAGAATCGCGACGCGATCCTGTTGGCTCACGAGAGCTTCGCTCTCGTGAACGTGAGCGGAGCGAGGCTCTTCCCTGCTCTCGCTCGCCTCGCTCCGCTCGCTCGCGAGAACGCCGGGGTTCGTCGAGCTACGGGAGAGCGAAGTGGTTCGAGAGACGCCGAAGGCGTCTTTCGTCATCTCGTCCGATGAGTCGTCGGAAAAGCCTCCGCTTTTCCGAGATGCCGAGAGACGCGAAGCGTCCCTCGTAGTACTCTCCCGAGCTAACGGGCGCTTCGCGCCCGTGAACGCCTGGGGGCCCCCTTCAGTCCCACCCGAGCCGGTCCCCGCTGGTCCTCATCGCTCAACTAAACACCGCTGACCTATGAGGGTTCGATTCAGCGGGACGGACGAGCGGCGCGCTTCGACGGTCTTAAGTTCGTCTTCCGATCAGGTAGGAGTAGACAGGCACCCGCCTGTTCCGTACCGTAGTAGCCGGAAGGCGATCACTACGGAGGCACAAATGTCAGCTCAGGACTTATCAGACGCCGTCTCTCGCGCTCTCGAGGACGCCCCCTCGCGGGATTTCCGCGAGACGGTCGACCTCGCGATCAACCTGCGCGATCTCGATCTGAACGACCCGTCGAACCGCGTCGACGAGAGCATCGTCCTTCCCCGAGGCACCGGCCGCGACACCCAGATCGTGGTCTTCGCCGAGGGCGAAACCGCGCTTCGCGCAGAGGACGTCGCCGACCGGGTACTCGACGGCGACGACTTGTCCGATCTGGCCGACGACCAGGACGAAGCCCGTGACCTCGCGAACGAAACGGACTTCTTCATCGCCGAAACCGGTATGATGCAGACGATCGGGCGCGACCTCGGGACCGTCCTCGGCCCGCGCGGGAAGATGCCGACGCCGCTGCAACCGGACGACGACGTGGTCGAGACCGTGAACCGAATGAAGAACTCGATCCAGCTTCGCAGCCGCGACCGGCGGACGTTTCACGCTCGCGTCGGCGCTGCGGACATGGACGCGGGTGACATCGCGGACAACATCGGCGTGATCCGCCGCCGGCTCGAAGCTAACCTCGAAAAGGGCCCCCAGAACATCGATACGATGTACGTGAAGACGACGATGGGCCCTGCCGTGGAGGTGGCCTAAATGGCTGCCGGAGCCGACGCCGAGAGCGAGACCGAGGCTGGGGAAGCCGGAGCCGATCGAGGGGCAGCCGACCATCGGACCGCCGAGATCCCCACCTGGAAGCGCGAGGAGATCGACGACCTGGCCCGGATCATCGAGTCGTACGACTCAGTCGGGGTGGTTTCGGTCGCAGGCATTCCGAGCCGCCAGCTCCAGGCGATGCGCGCCGACCTGCACGGACGGGCCGTACTTAGGGTTGCGCGCAATACCCTGCTGGTTCGTGCGCTCGACGCCGCCGAAGAGCGTCGCGGCGACGGTAATACGGAAAGCGACGCTGGCGAGAACGGCGACGGATCGAGCATCGGCACCCTCACGAACGAGGTCAGCGGGCAGGTCGGACTGATCGCGACCGACGACAATCCCTTCGGCCTGTTCAAGCAGCTCGAAGCGTCGAAGACGCCCGCGCCGATCAACGCCGGCGAGACCGCGCCGAACGACATTACCATTCCCGCCAGCGACACCGGGATCGACCCCGGCCCCTTCGTCGGCGACCTCCAGCAGGTCGGCGCGTCGGCGCGCATCATGGAAGGATCGATCCGCGTCACCGAGGACTCGACCGTGCTCGAAGAAGGCGAGGACGTCTCGCGCCAACTCGCGGACGTGCTGCGCGAACTGGCGATCGAGCCCAAAGAAGTCGGCCTCGACCTCCGTGCGGTGTATTCCGAGGGGACGATCTTCGAACCCGACGAACTCGCCCTCGACGTCGAGGAGTACCGCACGAACTTCGAGGCCGGCGCGGCCCGGGCCCGCGCGCTCTCGATCGGCGCGGTCTACCCCACCACACGAACCGCTCCGGCGCTGCTCGGGAAGGGCCACGGCGAGGCCCGCAGCTTGGGGCTCGCGGCGGCGATCGAGAGCCCGGACCTCGTAGACGATCTGCTCTCGCAGGCGAACGCTGACCTGCGCGCGCTTGCCGCGGCGATCGACGACGAGGAAGCGCTCCCCGAGGAGCTGCGCGGCGTCGATGCCCCGCCGGAACCGGCCGATGACGAGGACGCCGACGGCGAAGCGGCTGACGACGCGGACGCCGACGCCGACAGCGAGGCCGAGGACGCCAGCGACGAGACCAACGATGACGACGACGGCGGCGGCGAGGGCCTCGGCGCGATGTTCGGCTGATCGGACGCCAACTACACGGAAACGACACCGACTACAGCAGCACGACCACACCGACACACCAACCCTACCAGACCAATGGAATACGTTTACGCAGCACTCATCCTGAACGAATCGGGCGAAGAGATCAATGAGGAGAACCTCACCGACGTGCTCGACGCGGCGGGCGTCGACGTCGAGGAGTCACGGGTCAAAGCGCTCGTGGCCGCCTTGGAGGACGTCGAAATCGAAGAAGCCGTCGAGCAGGCCGCCGCCGTCCCAGCAGGCGGAGCGGGTGGCGCGGGCGGCGCAGGCGGGGCCGCAGCCGCCGGCGACGCCGACGCGGAAACGGACGCTGAGGCCGAAGCAGACGAAGCCGAGGAGGAAGCGGAAGCTGAAGAGGAAGACGAAGACGACGAGGCCGACGGCGAGGGTCTCGGCGCGCTGTTCGGCTGATCGGTCGCGGTCGACGAACT
>PXRY01000020.1:20542-29841 GCA_003022925.1 Halobacteriales archaeon QS_8_65_32
GTCCCCAATGGAAGACCGACGGATGGACACGGAAAACGAACGGAGGGGCCTCGAACTCTACGTGCGATCGCTCTCGCCCGCCGGCGCACGCACGCGACAGGAAGCGGTGATCGAACGCCTCGCGGCGCTCGCCGAGCGTGAGGTCATCGCGGGCTACGACGTCCACGTCTGGGGAACGGGGATCCGCCCCGCGTCGCCGGCCGCGCGCACGGCGTCGGGACGGTTCGTCCTCGAACGCCTCGCCGCGTTCGACGAGTGGGCCGCGCGCAACGAAGCGACTCTGGGAACGTTCGAAACGAACGAGGTCGCCTCGACGCTCACCGGGACGACGTACACCGAGCGGTCGGTTCCGATCCTGGCGCTCGCGGTTTTCGAGAACGCGACCCTTCGGCATGTCGCGCCCTGCCGCGAGAACGGCGAAGCCTGCTCGGTCGAGGACTGCCTCGACGCGATCGAGGCCGGTGAACCGCTCGCCGGTACGGGCGAACCGACGCCGGTTCCGGTGGATTCGAACGACGGCGGTCGAAACGGACGTGAACCTACCGCCATAGATGCTGACGAGGGCGCTGACGGGACTTCCGATCCGAACACCCTCGCCGTCTCGGAACCGATCGGTGAGTAGGTCGCGTCGTTCGTCCGCGCCGTCGGTGTCTTTCCTCGTCCGCTCACGGGCCCGTCCTCCCCGATCGCTTGTGAGACGCGAGCATGATCGGACGCGAGCGTCTTGAATGACGAACGGCGAAGCCGTGAGCCAAGCAAGGGGTGTACCGCACCCGTGAACGTCCGGGGGGTTCCGAAATGGTCCTGGCGGCTCGTTCACCGGAAGCTGCTACATCGAGCGTCGTTCGACGGGAGCGGCGAGGGTTAAAATCCCATCCCGGTACCAGCCTCTTGGGATGGTCGCGCTCGCCGCGTTCCCTGCGCCCGATCCCGGGTTCACGCTCTCGGCGCTCGGGTTCGTCGCGGCGGGCGTCTGCTGTGGTACACTGTCGGGGCTCACACCCGGCCTGCATGCGAACAACTTCGCCCTGCTGATGGCTGCCGTTGCGCCCACAGTACCGGGACCGCCGGCGTTGGTGGGCGCGGCGATGCTCGCGGCGGGCGTGACCCACACTTTTCTCGACGTGGTGCCTGCCCTCGCCCTCGGGGTACCCGACGCCGCAATGGCCGCGGTGGCCCTGCCCGGCCACCGGTTGGTCCTCGAAGGCCGGGGCAGGGAGGCGCTTCGCCTGTCGGCGCTCGGGAGCGTTCTCGCCGTTCTGTTCGCCGTTCCGCTCGCGGTTCCGATGACCGAACTGATGATCCGGGCGTACGGCCATATCGACGCCAACCTCCCGCTCGCGCTCGGAGCTGTCGCCGCGATTCTGATCCTCACCGAACGCGGACTCCGAGAGAAGGTCGGCGGACTCCTCGCCTTCGTCGCGAGCGCGCTGCTGGGCTACGCTTTGCTCAGGATCTTCGAGGCGCCGCTCGAAGCGCCGCTCGACGCCGGCGGACTACTCATGCCACTGTTCGGCGGATTGTTCGGCGCGCCGGTCCTCTTGGACGCGATCGGTGGCGGAGGCATTCCGCCACAGGGCGAAAGCGACGTGCGTAGCTCTCGAAGGTCGGTCGGCGTCACCGCCTTCCTGGGAACGGGTGCCGGCGCGATCGTCGGCTACATCCCCGGGGTGTCGAGCGCCATCGCCGCGACGGCCGTTCTGCCGGCGATCCCCGACGGCGACGGCAGCGGCGGCGAGAGCGACGGCGGTAGCGGGGGCGATGGTGGCGACGGTGCCCGGGAGTTTCTCATCGCGACGAGTGCTGTCAATACGGCTAACACCATTTTCGCACTCTTTGCACTGATCGCGCTCGGTTCGCCTCGGACCGGGGTACTGGTCGCGCTCGAAGAAGCCGAGGTCCCGCTCGACCTTCCAGTACTGCTCTCTGCCGTCGTAATCGCTGCGGGGGTCGGGTTCGTTCTCGTGGTGTCGGTCGGCGATCGGTATCTCGATGTCGTGGGCCGAACGGATTACACCCTGTTGTCGGTCGCGATTCTCGTGTTGTTGATCGGACTTTCCTACGCGTTTGCAGGACCGTTCGGCATCGGGGCCTTTGCCGCCGCGACGGTCGTCGGGTTGATCCCGCTGCGATTCGGCGCGCGGCGGGTACACCTGATGGGCGTGTTGATCGGGCCGCTGATCGTCGGATAACCCGTCCTGCGTGAGATTGGCCGGCGACGTGATGACGATCGTGACGACGACAGCCGCGACCGCGAGCGGTTCGTACCCGGCGTTCGACGGGCGAACGACTACGTGATCACACCCCGGTTTCGAACACGCATGAGCGAAGACGACGATCCGGATGTCGAGGGAATGATTCGCGGCGTGGACGAGGGGATGGACGAACTGGCAGCAACCGTCGCGGGGGACGTCGAGGATCTACTCGACGTCCGGACTGAGTACGTCGCCTCCGAGTTCGAGTACGACAACCGGACACACGAAAAGAGCGTCACCGTCCGCGTCGATATCGGGCTCGCCGAGGAACTCCGAGGACGCTACGATGGCGTCAAACTCGGCGACGGCGGCAGGGTAGAGCTCCGCATGACGATCGACGCCGATCGGGCCTGATCACACCTGATCGCGTCGACCGAGAGCGTCGCTCGAACGCGTCGGCGATCGGGTTCGACCTCTGCTCGTCACCAGTCTCCGGTCGTCGGAGTGACGAGGAAAGACCTTTGAGTGCCGGTCGCCCACGGGCGCGCAATGGCGGCCTACACCGCATCCGTGACCGTCCGGCTCAAGCCGGGCGTCCTCGATCCCGAAGCTGAAACCACGAAACGCGCTCTCGAACGCCTCGACTTCGAGTTAGAAGGGCTGCGCTCGGCCGATCGCTTCGAGATCGATATGGAAGCCATGTCGGCTGATGCCGCCGCCGACCGCGCCGACGCGATGGCTACACGCCTGCTCGCGAACCCGACGATCCACGACTACACCGTCGAAGTCGATCCAGCCGAAACTAAGCCGACCCAAGCCGAACCCACCAGTGCCGATCCCGCCAGTGTCGATCCCACCGACGCTGATCCCGCAAGCGAAGTACCCGAGGAGGAGACGCCACGGTGATCGCCGTTTTGCAGTTCGGTGGGAGCAACTGCGACCGCGACGCCGTTCGCGCGCTCCGCGACATCGGCTTCGACGCCGAACGCGTTTGGTATCCGGACGGACTGCCCGACAGTGGCGACGACCCGCAGGGGATCGTCCTCCCTGGGGGGTTTTCCTACGGCGATTACCTCCGGGCGGGCGCGATGGCCGCCCGCGCGCCGATCACCGAGGCGGTTCGCGAGGCCGCGACGAGCGGCACGCCAGTGCTCGGCGTCTGTAATGGCGCACAGATCGCGACCGAAGCCGGCCTCGTGCCCGGAGCCTTCACCACGAACGAAAGCGCGCGCTTTCGCTGCGAGCACGTCCACCTGCGCGTCGAGAACGCGAACACCCCCTGGACGCGTCGGTTCGACGCGGGCGAGGTGATTTCCCTGCCGATCGCCCACGGCGAGGGCCGCTTCGAGATCGGTAAAGGAGAACTCGCCGACTCGGAGGACGAGAACCGAGTCCTGTTCCGGTACTGTGACGAAAACGGCGAGATCACCGACGCGGCGAATCCGAACGGCTCCGTGGACAACGTTGCAGGCGTGTGCGGCGAGCGCCGGACGACCGCCGTGTTGATGCCCCATCCCGAACGCGCGACCCTGCCGGACCTCGGCGGGACCGACGGCCGACGAATCCTCCAGGGGTTCGCCGACGAGGCGGAAGGCCCGACGGGCGAGGCGGTCGGCTAACGACATCAGTCCGTCCACTGACACGACCGAAGCGTCAGCAGCGGTGAGTTACGCAATTGCCCGCCGAACAGCCGTTACGGGCGGGATTAAAAGGGGCCGACCGGTCGGTCCGGCCGCGGCGTTCTCGCGAGCGAGCGGAGCGAGATGAGCGAGAGCAGGGAAGAGCTTTGCTCCGACCGCGTTCACGAGAGCGAAGTGGTTCAAGAGAGCGGAACTCTCTTGTCATGCCGAGAGACGCGAAGCGTCTCTCGTAGCACTCTCGTGAGCCAACAGGATCGCAACGCGATCCTGTGACGAAGCAAGCACGTGAGCGACCGAAGTCGTTCAAAAGACGCTCCGCACCTTTTGTCTCGCGCCGAGAATAAGGGTTGGTTTGTGGTTCGTCGGTTGTCAGCCGTCAGTCGTCAAGCATCGGCCGTCGGTCGTCGGTCGGCTCAGCAGTCGAATCGAGGATGTCGACGTTCCGCGTTCCCTGCTTACCAGGGGGCGAAGCCCGGGTCGACCTGGCGTTCTTGCCGGCCGAGGTCGTCGATCGCCGCGACATCCTCGTCGTCGAGATCGACGTCGAGCGATTCCCAGTTCCCGCGGATGTGGTCCTCGCTTGTCGCCTTCGGGATCGCCGTGATCTCCTTTTCGCGCAGCCAGGCGAGGCTCACCTGGGCCTCGCTCGCGTCGTGTTTCTCGGCGATTTCGGACAGTTCGGGAACGTCAAAGATCTCCCCGCGTGCGAGGGGAGAGTACGCGACTAGTTCGATCCCCTCGTCGTTACAGTACTCCCGTAGCTTCTCCTGACGCCACAGTGGGCTCAGTTCCACCTGGTTCGCGAAGACCGGCTCGCTCAGGACCTCCTGGGCCGTATCGAGGTGCTCGGGCTCGAAGTTCGACAGCCCGATCCGCTCCACCTTGCCCTCCTCGACGAGTTCCTCGAAGGCTTCTAAGGTTTCTTCGGGGTCGTACTCGCCGGCGGGCCAGTGAACGTAGAGCAGCTCCACGGAGTCGACGCCGAGGTCGTCGAGACTTCTCTCCGCCGTCTCGATGGCGTCGTCGTAGCTGAGGTTGTCGTTCCAGACCTTCGTCGCAAGGAAGACGTCCTCGCGGGGAACGTTGGCTTTCTCGATGCCCTCGCCGACGGCGTCCTCGTTGCCGTAGGCCTGGGCGGTGTCGATGTGGCGATAGCCCATTTCGAGCGCCGTCCGGACGCTCTCGACGCAGGCGTCGTACTCGTCGTTTTCCCACGTGCCGAGGCCGAGCATCGGCATCCCGCTCGCGTCGGGGACGTCCGCTTCGGTGCGTTGCTGTTGAGACATGAACAGCCCTTCCCTACATCGCTGGAACACAAACTCGTTGTGAAACCGGCGAGAGCACCCGCCGAGCGTGGGAGGGGAGACCACGAACCGTGGCTCGCAACCTCTGATTGACGGGGCGCGCGACCGTGTTCGGAAACCCGACCGCGCTGCGCCCGTCGACCGCTTCGTCCCCTCCGACCGGTACTGGCCTCGGCGCGCTCAGACCGAGAGCTTCCACCGGCTCGATCCGTCCGCGAACAGCTCTTTTCCGAGCCGGGCGAGCAGCCCGAGATCGCCGACTTCGAACAGCTTCGAAATCGCTCGCTTGCTGCCCTGGTTGATCTTCCGTACCGTCTCAGGGTCGAGACTGTGGAGGTCACCGAGTAGCGAGTCGTAGCGTTCGTTCGGCGTGAGATAGAGCAGTTTCGTCATCAGTAATCGAGCGCGGGCCTGGGGAGCGACGTCGCGGTGCCACAGCCGGTCGTACACTGCGACCTGCTCCGCGCCGGTGCGCGGGGTCGCAGGCGTGAGACAGGCGTCGGCGGTCGCCGCCGCGGCCCTGGCCGAGCGCATCCCGACGTGGATCCCCTCGCCCCACAGCGGGTCGATCGACGGCACGGTGTCGCCGATCGCCATGAACCGGTCCGTGCTCAGGTCGCCGGGCGGCTGGATATGTGCGGACCCGCGGTGGTGGCGGTCCTCGATGCGTTCGGCCTCGGCAAAGCGCGGGTCGGTGTCGAGCCAGTACTGTAAGTGGTCGTCGATGCTGAAGCCCTTGTTTGCGTACTCGCGGTGGCGATCGTTCTGGATGTAGCAGACGCCCACCTTCGCGCTATCGCCGCCGGTGTGAAAGATCCAACTGTACCCCCCTGGAGCGAAGCGGTGGTCGAGTTTGAGCATCATCGTATCGCGCAGGTCGGCGTAGCCCTCGTGATCGAGATCGATGCCTTCTAGTTCGTACTCGACGCCGATCGCCTGGTTCGCGCGTTCTAACTCCACAACGCCAAGGGCCTTTGCGAGCGGCGCGCTCGGGCCCGTTGCGTCGACGATTATCTCGCCGTAGACTTCCTCGTCCCCGCTGTAGGTGACGCCGACGGGTTCGCCCTCGTCGACGATCGGTGCGGAAACCCGGGCGTCGAAGCGGTACTCGGCGCCCCGCTCTTTCCCTTTGTGGACGAGGAATCGCTTGAACGCAGCGAAGTCGAGCACCGACCCGGACTGTTCGCGCCTGAAGAAGTCGTTCGGGGACTCGATGACGACGCTTTCGGTGAACTGTTGGACCACCTCGTTCGGGATATCGAAGGCGGTCAGCATCGACGGGAACGTACCGCCCGTCGACTTGTTGCTCGTCCGTGGGAACCCGTCTTCGGGTTCGGCTTCGAGCACGCAGACTTCGTACCCCCGTGCGGCCAGATCGCGCGCACACTGTGCCCCCGCCGGCCCCGCCCCCGCGATGACGACGTCAAAGCGATCGCTCATACTGAAAAGCCTCCGCTGACGGTAATGAGTGTTCTGAACGCGTCTCCCTGTCCGACGTCTCGTCCCCGCTCGTCGTGACTCGGTGCGTCGGCAGGTATTTGATGAGGGCATGCCGGCCGAGCGACCGCTGGGAACACTGTCGGAGTCACGGTCGAGCACAAGCGGTATAGCATAGTAACCGAACGCGGAAACGAAGACGATGACACGAACACTCACCGACGACGAGGAAGGAAAGACCGTCGTCGACGCGAGCGGCGAACCGCTCGGGCTGATCGTGGCCGTCGAGGGCGACACCGCCTCGGTCGAACCGAACCCCGACGTAGCGGAATCGATCACGGCACGCCTCGGCTGGGGGAGTGCCGATGGGGACGATTATACCGTTCACACGGACGCCGTAAGCGACGTCACCGACGACGAGGTCCGTCTGCGCGACGATATCTGAACGAACCGGATCGGCGGGTCGCGGGTTCGCGGATCGATTACGGGAGCCCCCGCGGCGAACGACTGCGACGCGAGCGACCGGTCTCGCACTCATCGGCCGGTCCGCTACTCGTCCCGGACTCCCAAGAGCCGCGTCGGTTCGAGTCCGGCGTCGTCGAAGGCCGAACTCAAAACCGGGAGCCGATCGGCGAGTTCGGCGGGCCGGTGGGAATCGGTGCCGGGAACGAACGAGATATCGCGCTCGCGGAGGTACTCGAAGAAGTCGGTCGCCGGGTGGAAGTCGCCGTAGTCGCCGAGCGCACGGCCGGCGTTCAATTCGGGGACCGTCGTCGACTCGGCGAGGGCGTCGGCGACCGCCGCGTAGTGATCGTCGGCTGTGAACCCGCGCAGTTCGGGGGTGCGTTCGGGCAGGTCGAGGTGGGCGGCGATCTCGAACAGCTCCGAATCGATCAGCGAGACGAGTTTCTCGTAGTAGCGATCGACGACCGCGCGGCGGTCCGCCTTCGAGCGGTCGGCGAAGCGCGACGAAGCCTGGACGCTCACGTCGTCGACGAAGTGGACGCTCCCGATCGCGTAGTCGAAGCCCGCATCGGCGAGGAATTCGCGAATCTCGGCTTCGTCTCGGGGGTCGTAGTCGACCTCGACCGTGTCGTAGATCTCGACGTCCATCCGGTCGGCAAGCGACGCGATGGCCCGGCGACGGCGTTCGTAGGTCAGGTCGAGATTGAAGCCGTACTCGTGTTTCGTCTCGACCATTTCTTCGCGGTCGGCGACGTTACAGTGGTCGGCGAAGCCGATTTCCTCTATGCCTGCCTTCTCGGCGGCTCGCAGCATGAACAGTAGCGGGCGACCATCGGAGTAATTCGAGTGAACGTGGTAATCGTGACGCAGGGGCACGTCCTATCGTTCGCGCTTCGAGCACCTATACCCGCCGACGGACGAACGTCATGGAGTCCGATCCGGCTGCCGAAGAGCGCCGATCGATCCCGCCTGAACAGTCACACGGACGGTTCGCTCATCGCCTGTTCGACCCGCCCGTCAGGTACCTCCCGCCGGACGCCGAAATCGAAACGGTAGCCGACCAGGCCGATCCCGGCACCGATAAGCAGTTCACTGAGAACGGTAGCGAACGCTGGAGGTAAGAGGACGAGCCCGAGAACCATAGCGAACGGAATCACGATAAGGAGGCCGATCCCGACGAACTCGTCGTCGAGGGCGGCAGACGTCAGTTCGTGTTCCGAGACGTGCGCGATCGAAGCGCGGCCGAAAGTCCCGAGACCGACGAGAAGCACGGTCGATCCGTCGAGCGAGGGACTGGCGTTCCACGAACCGATAACGACTGCCCACAAGCCCATTACAAAATCGAACAAGAGGACCTTCTTCGTCGGCTTCACCTGCTTGCGTGCGCTACGCTACAGGATGATTGTTCTCCCGCTGATCGGTTTCGCCGAGGACGGCCGATGTTCCGGCTCCGGACGGGAGCAGCCACGATGCGCTCGACAACGAAGTTACGAAGGGCGATGAACGCCCGAACCGAACCTACTTCCCGCGATTACGGTCGCTGCCGACGCTCGGGCGGGAATGTTCGGTGCCCTTCCCGCGCTTGCCGAGGCCGCGTCCCTTCTTGCCGGCGCTCGTGAGCCCCCGGAAGGCCCGGCCTTTCTGTGAGTCCGCACAGATCCAGGCGAGATCGTCGTCGTTCTCGATTGCGGGATGGTTCGGATCGACGAGAATCACCTCGAACCATTTTTGCGTACCGTCCTCACCGACCCAGCAGCTGTTGAGCACGCGGAGGTTCCGGTACTTGCGGGAGGCGCGTTCCTCACCGATGCGCTGGAGGTTCTTCCGACGCGTGATCCGATTGACGCCCTGGCGTTTCGACCGGCGGCCCTTTCGGAAGCGGCTCTTTCTGGCCGAGCCCTTCCGGACGCTGACCCGGGCGACGACGACGCCCTGTTTTGCCTTGTAGCCGAGCGCGCGGGCCTTGTCTAACCGCGTCGGGCGCTCGACGCGTTCGATCGCGCCCTGGCGACGCCACTGTTGGGTGCGTTGCCACTGGAGTTCGGCGTGCATGTCGTTCTCGGCATCCTGCCAAGCCTCTCTGATGTGCGAGTATGCGCTTCGTGCCATGATTGTCGCGGGCGTTTCGTGGTTCAGCCCCCGGACAACCGCGTTCGGTATTCGACGATCGGCGGTCGAAGGCCACATTCCAGCCCGTGCGCCCGCAGCGTCGTGCCACGGTACGGACGGGTGCCCACCGGGGCCCGTTCCCAGCGAGT
>PXRY01000021.1 GCA_003022925.1 Halobacteriales archaeon QS_8_65_32
CGCAATGGCAGAACAAAGCGGGTCGAACATCGACATCGACGAGGGACAGGTCAGATCGGTAGCGGAAGACGCCGGGAGCGATCCGATAGTGCTCGCCTCAGGCATATCGATTCTGCTCTCGCTGTACCTCTTTTACGTAGAGGGGAACAAACAGCAGGGCGTCTTCGTAGGTCACTGGGCACCGACGTTCCTTGCGATCGGAAGCTACCTCCGACAGAAAGACGTCGACGAACAGCTCGACCGAGCGGTCTAATTGCGTCTGTCGGGACGTCGCGACGTTCCCACGTCCATCACATCGGGTCGGATCGATCGAACGGTCGAACCGACGATACCGTCGAATCGAATCCATGACCGACGTGCCCGGCAGTTATACCGTATCGATCGACACGCCGATCGAATCGCCCGACCCCCAGCGAACGCGATCGACCGACAGCTATTCCGGCAGGAAGAAGTCGGGATCGTCCCCAGTGAAGGTAATCACCCGATCGCGCCGGAGCCGACGGACGTAGGTGAAAAAGACCCCTTCGCGCTCAGCCCGCTCACGAAGCGCGCTCGCCTTTTCGCTCTCGTAGTACGCCGGCACGCACACCGTACGCTCGGTCGCCTCGTCGGTGAGGACAACGAGCAAGAAGACGACCCCGTTTTCGGTCGTTCGGTAGACCTCGTAGGAGCCGAACCTCGCCCCTTCCTTGATCCAAGACTCCAGTTGCTCGAACTCGGGGTCGGGGACGAGCACCTCTAAGCCGAACCGGTCGGTATCGGTATCGCTGGCAGTGTCGGCACCGTCCGTATCGTCGCCGCCGTTTCCGCCGTCGCCTCCGGCCTCGCCCTCGCTCTCATCCCCGCCGGTACCGGCCTCGCGGCCGCTGCCGTCGAGCGTGGCGACATCGCCGGGGTGTAACTCCAGGACGTCCCACTCCGCCTCGCGGAACTCCGCCGCGATCGCTTCCATGTCCTCGATAACCCCCTCCCAGGGCTCGACGACGCGATCGAACGGGTTCGGAACGTCTTCGGACACGTTTCGATACCCGACGTTCCGTCCCAAATAGTTTGCGTCCCGGTGGCCCGAGCCGACAGGACCACGACGCCACGGGGGCCGACGCCAAGCGTATATACGGCGGCTCCGAACGCCCCGGCGTGAGCGACAGGAGTCTGCTCTCGATTTCGGATCTGCGGACGCACTTCGATTCCGATCGGGGCACGGTGAAGGCCGTCGACGGGATCGACCTCGCGATCGGCGAGGGCGAGACGGTGGGACTCGTCGGCGAGTCGGGCTCGGGCAAGTCGGTGACCGCGCTGTCGGCGATGGGGCTGATCGACCGGCCCGGCCGGATCACGGGCGGCGACGTGACGCTTCGCGCGCCCGATCTCGCCCGCGAGTTCGCTAATCGCCGCAAACGAGCGGGGGAGTTCGTCGATCTCGAAGCCGGGACGGTCTCGCTGACCGACGCCCCCGAAGAAGCCCTGCGGCGGGTTCGCGGCGCGGAGATGAGTATGATCTTTCAGGACCCGATGACCTCGCTCAACCCCGCGGTCACCGTTGGCGAGCAGGTAGCCGAAAGCCTCCGCCTGCACCGTTACGGCAGCCGGAAACGCGACTCCTGGCTGAACGCGCTACGCGAAATTACGCCGCGGATCGGGGGTGGGACCGACGAAGCGGTCACCGCCGAGACGATCGAGGCGCTGTCGGCGGTCGGCATCCCGGAGCCGGCCTCGCGGATCGACGAGTACCCCCACGAGTTCTCGGGGGGGATGCGCCAGCGGGTGCTCATCGCCATCGCGCTCGCCTGCCGGCCTCGGCTGTTGATCGCCGACGAACCCACCACCGCCCTCGACGTCACGATCCAGGCCCAGATTATCGATCTGATCGACGACCTCCAAGAAGAGATGGGGATGTCGGTACTGTTCATTACCCACGACTTGGGTGTGATCGCCGAGGTCGCCGACCGCGTCGCCGTGATGTACGCCGGCGAGATCGTCGAAGAAGGGCCGGTCGACGAGATATTTTCGAACCCCTCTCATCCTTATACGTACGCGCTGCTCAAGTCGATCCCCCGCGAGGACTCCGGCCGACTGACCCCGATCGAGGGCAACGTCCCCGATCTAGTCGATCTCCCCGAGGGGTGTCACTTCGCGCCGCGGTGTCCCTGGGCGAAAGCGGAGTGTCGCGAAGGCGAGATTCCCTTTCTGGACCACGGTCCCGAGACCGTCGACCATCGCGCGAAGTGCGTGCTCGAGGAGTTCGACACGGCGGCGTATGCCGACGATCGTAACGGACTACCCGCAGGCGAGCGCGGCGCTTCGAGTGCCCGGGACACCCGGAGCGCTCGGAGCGGACGCACGCAGGACGAGCCGCTGGTCGAAGTCAAGGGACTGAAAAAACATTTCTCGCAGGCCGACGACCTGTTCGACGAGTGGCTCTCGCGGGAGCGAAGGCCGGTCAGGGCCGTCGACGGCGTGGACTTGGCCGTCTACGAGGGCGAAACGTTGGGCCTCGTCGGCGAGTCGGGCTGTGGGAAATCCACCACAGGACGGACGATCCTCCGGCTGCTCGATCCCACCGAGGGAACCGTCCTGTTCGCCGGCGAGAACGTGGGGGATCTCGATCGCGAGGGGCTGCGTGAAAAGCGCCGGGAGATGCAGATGATCTTCCAGGACCCGCTATCGAGCCTCGATCCCCGGATGACCGTCGGGAAGACGATCGCAGAACCGCTTTCGATCCACGACCTGCCTGAAGACGGCGAGGCCGACGCCGACGGGAAATCGAAGGGAGAATGGCGACGGGATCGGGTCACCGAACTCATGGAGGCGGTGGGGTTGGAACCGAGCCAGTACGGCCGCTACCCCCACGAGCTGTCGGGTGGTCAGCGCCAGCGCGTCGGCATCGCGCGGGCGCTCGCGGTCGATCCGGACTTCATCGTCTGTGACGAGCCGGTGAGCGCGCTCGACGTCTCGGTCCAGGCCCAGATCCTCAATCTACTCGAAGATCTCCAGGCGGAGTTCGGCCTCACCTACCTGTTCATTGCCCACGACCTCTCGGTGGTACGTCACATCTGCGATCGCGTGGCGGTGATGTACCTCGGCGAGATCGTCGAAACCGCTGAGACCGCCGAGTTGTTCGCCGATCCTAAACACCCCTACACGCGAGCGTTGCTGTCGGCGATCCCCGAACCCGATCCGGGCGCGGCGAGCGAGCGCGTGACCCTCGAAGGCGACGTCCCAAGCCCGATCGACCCGCCGTCGGGCTGTCGCTTTCGGACGCGGTGTCCGTCGGTCATTCCCCCCGACAACCTCGATATCTCCCAGGCGGCCTATCGCGAGGTGATGAACTACCGACAGCGCGTCGAAAGCGGTTCGATCGACGTCGAGGCGATCGTCGCCGAAAGCGAGGCGGAAGGCAGACCGACGCTGCAGGCGGGCGCCGACGGCGGTCGCGCGAGCGACGATCCGGTCGACAACGGTGGCCGCGTCGATGGTGGGCGAGCGGACAGCGCCCGCGGGGCGACCGGGACGGGCGAGGTGACCGGCGAGGCGCTGTTCGAGTTCTTCTTTACCCACGACCTCTCCGGCGAGGCGCGAACGGCCGTCGAGCGGTCGTTCGAGCACCTCGTTGGAGGCGACGCCGAGGCTGCCGCATCGGTGCTCCGTGACCGCTTCGAGAGCGTCTGTGAGCGGGACCGACCCGTACTGGGTGACGAAGCCCATCCCGCGGCGTGTCACCTCTACGAGCAACCCGACGATCGATGACGTTCCGATCGGTCGTGTTTAGTGTAGCAGCTTTCGGGAAAGGAGTTGTCGAGACCGTCTTGGAAGGCCCTCGACACGCTCGGCGTCGCCGGGCAGGTCTGCTGCCCGGCTGCAAGCGATTTCTTCGGAATCGCCCTGGCTGCGAACCACGCTGCGCGCGCCGTCGGCGTGCTTGCGGGTTCTCGCTCGCCGACTGGTCGGCCTCTTTCAGTCCCGCCCGAACCGGTTCCAGTTGGCCTTCATCGCTTCGCTAAACACTGCCGTCCGACCGGCGCTTGATTGTAACACAGTGGTTCGATACAATTATTACCACGGTCTCTGGAGGGGTATCCATGTCACGTGGTGACGACATCGATCGACGGAGCTTCCTGAAAGCGGCCGGTGCCGGCGCGGCGGCGGTTTCGCTCGCCGGTTGTTCCGGCGGCGGTGGCAACGGCGGCAGCGGTGGCAATGGCAGCGGCGGCGGAGGCGGGGACGACGGTGGTGGCGGCGGGGGCAGCGGCCAGGGCGGCACGCTCGTCTACGCCCGTGGCAGTCACTCGCCGACGCTCGACTTCCAGAACTCGACGAGCGGCGAGGTCGCGAAGGTAACCGAACAGCTCTACGAGGCGCTGATCGGCTTCGTCCCCGGCGAGGCCACGCTCACCGAGGAACTGGCGACCGAGTACAGCCTCGATGGGCAAGAAGTGACGCTCACGCTGCGGGAGGGCGTGACCTTCCACAATGGCGAGGAGTTCACGGCGCAGGACTTCGTCGCCACTGTCCGGCGATTCACCGATCCGAACTACGAGTTCTACGGCGGCGACGACTACGTCTCGGCGTACGGCCCCTTCACGTTCGGCGAGTGGATCGACGACATCTCCGCCGAGGGCGATTATAATATCACTATCTCGCTCACACAGGAGTACGCCCCCTTCCTGCGGAACCTCGCGATCTTCGCGGCGGGTATCCACTCCCAAGCCGCGATCGAAAACGGAAACGTCGATCTGAGTAACCAGCCCGTTGGCACGGGACCGTTCGAACTCGCGAACCTGGACGACGGCAACGAAGTCATTCGCCTGTCGGCGTTTGGGGAGTACTGGGGCGAGGGGCCACAGGTCTCGGAGGTGGTCTTCGAGACGATCGGGCAGAACTCCACGCGCGCCCAGTCGCTTGCCAACGGCGAGGTCGACATCGCCGACGGCCTCGGCGCACAGGCCTCCCAGCAGGTCCAAAGTGCCGGCAGCGCCGAACTCCGGTCAGTCGAAGGTATCAACACCGGCTACATGGCCTTCAATTTCAACTACGAGCCGTTTCAAAGTAAGCAGGTCCGTCAGGCCATCAGTTACGCGATCGACACCCAGGCGATCGTCGAGAACATCTACGCCGGCTTCGCGAGCCAGGCCGCCCAGCCGGTGCCGCCGAACGTGCTCGGCCACAACGAGGAACTCCAGCCCTATCCCCGAAACCTGGATCGCGCGCGCTCGCTGCTGCAGGAAGCGGGGTACGGCGACGGCTTTGCGTTCGAACTCGCGACGTTCCAGAACCCGCGTGGGTACAACCCCTCGCCGCTGCCGACCGCTCAGACCGTGAAATCGAATCTCTCGGAGGTCGGGATCGAGGTAACGATCAATCAGCAATCCTTCGATCCGTTCCTCGAATACACCGCCCAGGGCCAGCACGACGCGTGTTTCCTGGGGTGGTACACCGACAACGCCGATCCCGACAACTTCCTGTACGTCCTCCTCCATCCCCAGGTCGAAGACAGCGAACTCACCGAAGGACAGGACTGGGTGAGCTTCGACACCGAGGGGTACAACACCTCGAATCGAGCGGCATGGGCGAACCGGGAGTTCATGGGGCTCGTCGAGGAGGGTCAATCGACCTACGACGAGGCGACCCGTCGGGACCGGTATACCCAGGCCAACGCGCTGGCCCGCGAGGAAGCCCCGTGGGTGTTCATCGACCACGCACAGGAACTGCGCGGCGTTGCGAACCGCGTGAACAACTACACCGTCGCGGCTATCGGCGGTCCGTACCTCGGCCTCGTCACGCTCGGCGGATAGCTCCCGGATACGCCTGACGAGTGACTGCGACGCGGCGGCCGACCGGCGATCCGATTCCCGGCGCAGCGAGCGGGACGTTTTTAGCCCTCCCGTTCGCGGGTGAGCGTAGTGATCTCGAAGCGGTTCGTCGCGAAGCGGCTGTTGCTCCTCGTTCCCGTGCTGTTCGGGGTCGCGACGCTCGTCTTCGCCATTCTCCAGCTCTCGCCGGGCAACCCCGCACGCGTGATCGCCGGCCAGCGCGCTTCGGAGGAGTTCGTCAGACAGATCGAACGCGAACTCGGACTGAACGACCCGATTTACGTGCAGTACGGCCGCTTTCTGCTCGACGCCGCGCAGTTCGACTTCGGAAACTCCTACACCATTCAGCGAAACACCCCGGTCCGGCAGATCCTCCGGAACAAACTGCCCGTCACGCTCGAACTCGCGCTGTACGGCCAACTGATCGGCATCCTCCTTGGGATTCCTCTCGGCATCATCAGCGCCGTCAAGCAGGACACGATCACCGATCACCTCACGCGTGTCGGCGCACTGTCGGGCATCTCGATCCCGATCTTCTGGAGCGGGCCCTTAGTGATCCTGGTGTTCGCGCAGTTCTTCGGGTGGCTGCCGACGAGCGGGCGGATCGACGCCCAGCGGTTTTCGATCGAACAGGTCACCGGGCTCATCACGGTCGATACGTTCGTCCAGGGCGTCGACGCGACGCTTTCGAGCGGCTTCGCGGTCTCTCACTTCGCGCCCTTCTTTTCGGCGGTCGAGCACATGATCCTGCCCGCAGCGACGATCGGCATCTACTCGATGGCGCTGATCTCGCGGATGATGCGCTCGTCGATGTTAGAAGTCACCAGACAAGATTACATCCGGACCGCCCGCGCGAAGGGCCAGGGTGCGAAGATCACGCTCATGAAACACGGCCTTCGCAACGCCCTCATTCCAGTTATCACCGTCATCGGCATCCAGTTCGGCTCGCTTCTGGGCGGGGCAGTTCTCACCGAGACCGTCTTCGGCATCGCCGGGATCGGCACGCTTCTCGTCCAGGCGATCGAGGTCGGCGATTACCCCGTCGTCCAAGGCACGGTACTGGTCTTCGCGTTTCTCTTTACGCTCGTGAACTTGGGGGTCGACGTCACCTACTCCGCGCTCGACCCGAGGATCGATCAATGAACACGAATGTATACACGAACGCGAGCGCGAAACCGAACGGACGGGCTCGACGATGAGCACCGAAACCGATACCGGAGCCGAAGCCGGCAGGCGACAGGCGCGCGGGGTCGTCGAGCGGGTGCGCGCCTCGCCGTTTCTCTCGGACCTGCTCTCGAATCGGCTCGCGCTCGTCGGCCTCGGGATCATCCTTGCGATGATCGTGATAGCGGTCTACGCGCGGCTGTTCGTCGACTTGGAGGCGATCTCGCTCACGCAGTTCGGCACGAACCCACCCCAAGCGGCCCCGAGCGCGGAGTACCCCTTCGGCACCGACGGGCAGGCCCGTGACATCTTCCCGCGGGTGCTGTACGGCGCGTGGTACGCCGTGCTCTATGGTACTATCACGGTCGGGGTCTCGACGATCGCCGGCGTCGGCCTCGGCACGCTCGCGGCCTACTTCGGCGACGTCACCGACAACGTCGTGATGCGATCGATGGACGTGTTGCTCGCCTTCCCGTCGCTCTTGCTTGCACTCGCGCTGGTTGCGATCTTCCCCGACGGCCTCGGCCTCTGGCGGGCGGTCGCGGCGCTCACGCTCGTCTACACCCCCCGGTTCGCCCGCGTGATCCGGGGCGCGGCGCTCGCCGTGTTGGAGGACGAGTACGTCGATGCAACGGTGGCACTCGGCGCGGCCGATCCGCGCGTGATCGTCCACCACGTCCTGCCGAACTGTCTCGCGCCGATCACAGTACAATCGACCCTCAACTTCGGGCTGGCGATCATCGACCTCGCCGCCCTCTCATTCTTAGGGTTCGGCGCGCCGACGGGCACGCCCTCGTGGGGACTAATGCTTTCGAACGGCGTGGAGTTCGGCCTGCTCACGGGGATCTGGTGGTGGTCGTTTTTCCCGGGCCTGTTCCTCGCGATCACGGTATTGGGGTTCAATCTCTTGGGCGATGGCATGCGCGACGCGCTCGACCCCCGGATGCGCGACGCCATCGACTGATCGGGGGACGATCGTGAGCGCCGACGAAGACGGATCACAGGGTTCGAATCGCGGCCGGCGCGAGCGACTGTCCAGAATCCGTCTCGTCGGATTTGCCGGTGCAGTCGGGCTCGCGCTCGGTGTGTTCGGTACCCTCGTCGTCGCGACGACCGGAGCGGACGGGCGGGGAGCGAGTACCCTCGTGTTCTCGCTCGGCGCGCTCGCGTTCGGGTTCGCCCTCTTGGGGTGGTCCGGGTCGGTCGCGGCCGGCCGGTCGATCGAGGCGACGCAGGCCCACCTCGATACCGACACCGGCTGGACCGAAAGTGGGTCGCGGCGAGCGATGGCCCGCATAGGTGGGTTCGGCGCGGGCGTGATGGTCGGCGCGTCGGTCACTACGCTTCTGGTTTGAGCCGCCGCCACGCTCGGTCGTTCTCAGTCGTCGTTCGCCATCGTACGGGACGATGAACGGACGTTCTCGCCGATCGCCTCCCCGAACCGCTCGTCACTGTCACCACCGTCGCCGTCACCGCTGCCGCCGTCGCTACTGCCGTCGACATCCCAGGACTCGTCGTCCGTCCGCTCGTAGATGACCTGCCCTCGCACCATCGTCCACTCCGGAAACACCCCCTCGGAGCCCTCGAAGGGTGTCCAGCCGGCTTTCGAGTGTCGCTCCTCGCCCCTGATCTCGCGTGCCGTCTCGGGATCGAAGAGCGCGAGATCGGCGTCCTTCCCGGCTTCGACGCGCCCCTTTCGCGGGAGGTCGAAGATCGCTGCCGGGTTGGCTGCGGTGAGGTCGCGGACCCGCTCGTAGGACAGCTTTCCCTCGCGTGCTTCGGCGAGCAAGAGGGGCAAAAGGGTCTCGACGCCCGGCACGCCGCTCGGCGCGTTCCAGACGTCGGTGTCTTTCTCCGTGCGAGTGTGGGGCGCGTGGTCGGTCGCGATCACGTCGACTGTGCCGTCGGCAACGCGCTCGTAGACCGCCTTCCGGCAGTCTTCGCTTCGTAGGGGCGGGTTCATCCGACCACAGGTCCCCAACTCGTCGAGATCGGCTCGCGAGAGAAACAGGTGATGAGGCGTCACCTCACAGGTCATTCCCGCATCCTTCGCCCGATCGATCCCTTCTGGAGTGCTCGCGTGGGCAATGTGCAGTTGTGCGCCGAGTTCCGCGCCGACCGTACATGCCTGGGCGATCGCCTCTACCTCCGCCTCGATGGTTCGAAAGGCGCTCCAGCCGTCAACGTCGTCGCCGTCGCGCTCGCGTGCGGTCTCCGAAAACAGCGCGGCGTCCTCGGCGTGAACGGTCGTCGCGACCCCCCGCTCGGTCGCTTCCCGCACGGCGGCCTCGAACAGGTCGGCGTCGATTCCCATCTCGCCCGTCGAGTCGGCGAGGAAGATTTCACCGAGCGCGAACAGCGGCCGTTCGAGTAGTTCTCCGGGCTCCCACTCGGGCGTGACGCCGCCGTTGATTCCGTAATCGACGAGCGAACGGGTCGCCAGTTCGGCCTTCGCGTCGAAGCGCTCTCCGTCTATCGTCGGCGGGTCGGTATTGGGCTGGTCGACGACCGTCGTTACCCCGCCGGCCGCCGCGCTTGCAGAAAGCGTCTCCCAGGTCTCCTTGTACGGAAAGCCTGGCTCGCGGGCGTGGACGTGGACGTCTATCGCGCCGGGCAGGAGGAGCTTTCCGGTCGCGTCGATTACTCGCTCTGCCTCGGCTTCGTCGTCGTCCCGTCCGTTTTCGGTCCCACCCTCCGCGGAGAGCCGGCGGCCGACGGCGTCGATCCGCTCGCCACGGACCTGGACGTCGCGTCGCCGGCCGTCGGCGAGCGTCGCGTTGCGAACGAGCACAGTCGCTGCACGCCGCCGGTCGGCCTAAAGCTCTCGACTGCGAATGACCGACCGCCGTCGCAAGCAATTGGTATCGACCTCGGGAAGCTTATACGGTGAGAACTATCCGGCGAGTGAACGTGAGTCGCTGGATTTAGAGCGACATAGCGAGTCGGGGAGACAATGAGACGGTCCCGGGTAGCGATCGGTAGTGTAATCGGCTGCGTGCTCGCGGTTCTCGCTCATCATGACGTCCTGGGTTACTGGTTTACCGGCGACGATACCATCCCGCTCATCGAAACGAGTCGCGTCACCTCCGGCCAGGACCTCGTTGCCGTCTTCACCAGCCCGCTGCTGCGGGGCACGCGGTTCGCAGCGGAGTTCGCGGCGTTCTATCGACCGCTCGCGAACCTCTCGTACGCCTTCGATTTCTGGATGTGGGGACTCGACCCGTTCGGCTACCACCTCACTGACCTGTTCTTACACGCTACTGCTGCAGGCCTCGTGGTCGCCTTCGTCAGCACGGCGACCGACGACGACCTCGCGGGTCTTCTCGCCGGGTGTCTGTTCGCGATTCACCCGATCACCGCCGAGATCGTGCCGATACCCGCCCGCCGACACGACGTACTCGCAACGGTCTTTCTGTTGTCTTCGCTGCTGTTGTTGCTGAAAGGACGGGACCTCTCCGACGAGAGCACTCGTCGCTACCTCGGGGGATCGGTTCTCGCCTACCTGTTCGCGCTCGCCTCGAAGGAAGTCGCAATGATCCTTCCGGGACTTCTCGCCGCATGGCTGTTGCTCGCCGCCGTTCCTTCGGTTACCGATGGCGACGCCGATATCGGAAGCGAGCTTCGAGACGGCGCGAAGACCCTCGCGCCGTACGTCCTGGTTACGTTCGGGTATCTCGTCGTTCGAATCCGCTTGCTCGGCGGAATCGGCGGATACAGGCAGACGCCCGAGATCACCCCGGAAGCGCTCGGTACGGTTCTCGCCGACTACGTCATCAGTCTGGTCTATCCGGTCGATATCCTCGGTGTCGTCCCTGATACCGACGCCGCGCTGGTGTCGATCGTGTTATTGGCTTCCGCCGCGGTCGTCGTTGGCGGGACAGCGTACGCGGCGTTTCGGGCCGGCGGGCTACGACGCCTGCTCGCCTCGCGATACGGCCGGCTGGTCGGGTTCGCCGGCGCGTGGTTGATGGCACACGTCCCGCTGTTCCTCATGTCGCCCGGGCGCTATTCGGCGCGACACGGGTACGTCTCGCTCGTCCCGTTCGCAGCACTCACGGCCGTAGCTCTCGTCGTTGCGGGGCGCGAACTCCGCTCGTCCGACAGCACCATCGACGTCGGGGCTGGCAGCGTAGCCGTCGTCGCTGGTCTCCTCGTCGTCTCGCTGTTGGCCGTTTCGCCGTTGATCCATCCCTACGACGGGTGGAAGTGTGCTGGCAGGATATCCGAGAGCGCGCTGGAAGGTGCCGCCGACGGGGCGGGTGATCTCCCGTCGAACGCGGTCATCGCTATCCTCGGTCTTCCGACCGACGTCGATCGGCCGCCGTCGACCGCCGAACCCAAGGTGAAGACGGTGAGTTACTTCCGTTCGTATACGGTCGCGTCCTGGATTCGGCTGCAACACCCCGATAGTTCGGTCGCGACGTACCCGATCGGACCACCGATAGAGATCGACGGTGGCGCGGAGGTGACCGCGAACGTAGTCAGGCTGGAGGACAGGCGGTTCCCCAGGTTGTTTCTCGAATACGAGTCGCAGTCGCCGCGCTGCCTGAGCGCGGCTTCGTCCGAAGCGAACCCATAGACGGGGGCGTCCTCGGACCGATGTCGGTACCGTTATTCCGGGGCCCATGTTGTCCGAGGGCATGGGTCGTCGGCGACGGATCACCGTGCTCACCGTGGTGTTCTGCTGTTGTCTGGCCTTTCTCGGCGTACAAGCGCTAATGAACGACTCCGCCGGGAGCGTACGTGCCACTGAGGGCGAGACGTATCCGGGGAACACGCTCATTAGCGTCCAGGGCTACGGCGAGCGGAGTCCCGGCGAGAGCGGCCGACTGATCGAAGTCACACCCGAAGGCGAGGTCGTCTGGGAGTTCGCTCCACCGAACTCGCGCGTGTTCGAAGCCGACGTCCTCGATAACGGGAACGTCTTGGTCGCGGTCGGCACCAGAGTTCCCGCAGCGGAGTGCCCCGATGAGCACCTCCAACGGGAGGACGACCACTGTATCCGGAATCGCGCCATCGAACTCGACGGCGACTCCCTCGAAAGCCAGCCCCAGATCGTCTGGGAGTACGACTGGGTAGACGAACAGATGTTCGCTCACGAGGTTCACGACGTCGTTCGCCTCGACGACGGCCGGACCGCGATCATGGACATGGGTAACGATCGTGCAATCATCGTCGATAGGCGAGGGGAGATCACCTGGGAGTGGCGTGCCGAGGAACACCTTACCGCCGGGACGCCGTTCTACAAGGAGTACGGCGGGCCCGAGCCGCCCGAAGACGGCGTCGACTGGACCCACGCTAACGACATCGAGCAACTCGAAAACGGCAACCTCCAGATGTCGATCCGGAACTTCGATACGGTGATCGAAGTCGATCGTGAGACCGGCGAGATCGTCGATACCGTCGGCCGGCCCGGCGATCACGAGGTCATGCAGGAACAACACGCCCCCAACCGTCTCGAGAACTGGGGAACGATCGTCATCGCCGACAGTGACAACAACCGAATCGTTGAACACGACGTAGAGACCGAAGAGCCCGTCTGGACCTATGGAGGACAGGACCTCCTTCACTATCCACGAAGCGCAGAACGCCTGCCCAACGGCAATACGCTCATCGCAGACTCGTTCAACGACCGCGTGATCGAGATCGACGAGCAGGGGGAGATCGTCTGGGAGTACGAGGGTGTACCGTTCGTTTACTCCGCCGAACGGGTCGCAATCGAGAACGGCCAGCGCGTCTCCGAACCCGGGGAAGGCGACGAGACGGTCCCTGGCTGGCAACTCGAAGGGGAGACTGCCGACCCAGGTGCCGTGGTCGGGAACCTCCGGCTACTCGAAGCGTGGGCTGCGTTCGTCCTTCCGGCGTGGATCGCCTTTCCGGAACTGATCGCACTGCTCGTCGGCACGCTCGCTGGAGTCGGTCTCGTCGTCCAGAGCAGCATAGCCTGGTGGGGCAAGTACAGGTAGCGTGCGCATCTACCTTTCATATTAGGTCTACCTTCCATGCTAAATGTGCCGTGTCGATCGGGATGGAACCGATGGGACCCGTATTCGCGCTGCCGGAGCGCTGGAAGGGTCGATCCTACGGACACGACTCCGCACGAACGGGAGGGACGTCGCCAAGTATTGCGCATCCAGCGTCGAGAACCGGCACCTTCGAGCCCTCCCTGATACCGAGCGCGTTCGACCGTTCGACTCCCGGGACGGCGTCGATTCGAAAGGGTAGGCACTTAGCGCCGGATCAGTAAGAACCGGCATGCGAGTGAATGGCCGGACGCGCGTCGAGGGCGGACGTGAGCGAGTCACGCTCGTCCCCGAGAGCCTCGACGATCTCTGGCACCTCACCTACCTCGTAGAACCCAGCGACTCGGTGTCGGGCGACACTACGAGACGGATTCAACGCGCCGACGACCGGGTGCGTGACACTGGCGGCGAGCGCGAACCGATGAGTGTCACCATCGAAGCCGAATCGGCCGAGTTCGACAAGTTCGCGAACCGTCTACGGATTTCGGGCACCATCGAGTGGGCGTCGCGGGAGGATCAGATCGGCGCACACCACACGCTGAACGTCCAAGAACGCGCCGAGATCGATATCGAGAAACATTGGAAACCCGATCAGGAACAACGGCTCGAAGAGGCCATCGAGGCGACCGACGCGCCCGATGTCGCGATCGCCACGGTCGAGGAGGGCGCGGCGGCGGTTCACACCGTTGCCCAGTACGGCGCGGAAGAACGTGTCTCGCTCACCGGTCCGACCGGCAAGGGCGAGTACGCCCGCGATCGCTCCGAACTGTTCGCCGAGCTCGCCTCCGTGCTCTCACGTATGGACGTCGACGCAATTCTCCTGGCGGGACCGGGATTCACCAAGCGTGACGCCCTCGATTTCATCGAACGCGAACGGCCCACCGTCGCCGAACGGATCACGACGACGGTCGATACGAGCGCGATCGGCGATCGGGGCGTCCACGAGGTCTTGAAACGCGGCGCGGTCGCGGACGTCCAAGCCGAGACCAGGATCGCCGCGGAGGCCGAACTGATCGACGAACTCACGGCGAGGATCGCCCGCGAGGAGCCCGCGACCTACGGCGTCGGTGAAGTCGCGAAGGCCGCGGAGTTCGGCGCGATAGAACGGCTGTTGATCCTCGACGAACGCCTCCGCGAGGAACGCGGCGAGGGCGGCGAGTGGGAGGCAGACGTCGATACGGTCATCGAGAACGTCGAACACCAGGGCGGGAACGTGACCGTGTTTTCGAGCGAGTTCGCGCCCGGAAACCAATTGGATAGCTTAGGCGGGATCGCCGCACTGTTACGCTATCGGCTGTCCTGAGGCGGACAGCTCCTACTTACCGCCGTGTCACGTCGCTCGCCCCCTACGTGTCGGTTCCGGGTCGGCTCCGGGTCGGTTCCCGGTCGATCTCGAGTTCGATCCTCGGTCGGCTCTCGATCGGTCCTCGGTCGGTTACTCGGTTCCTCGTCCGTTCGATGCCGGTCCCCGGAGGTAGGTCTGGGACGGGCCGTTTGACCGGCGGGCGACGAGGCTCGCTCGTGCGCCGGTTCGTCCGTCGCAGTCTTCGAGGCGTTCCTCGTAACGAAGCACTGTCAGATCGAGACAGGCTCTGAGGAGGTCGTTCGAACCCAGGCGGAACCGGTCGGAACTCGGGCCGCTCTCGACCGGCGTTGCCGACCGGAGGTGGTGTTTGTACATCAAGACGCCGCCGGGCGCGAGCGCCGCCTTGATGTCGGTGAGCCGATCGAGATCGTAGTAGAAACTCACGTTGATGGCGTCGTACGTCGAGACCGGGAAGTCGTAGTCGTCGATGTCGGCCCGGATCCACTCGATGTCGAGCGACCGGTCGCCACCGTCCGTCCCCTCTTCGTCCTTGCCTTTGCGGTTGCGTTCGCGCTCGTGTCGGTGTCGTTCGGCGCGTTCAAGCGCCCGTTCGGAGACGTCGATCGCGTCGACGTCGTACCCGTTTTCGGCGAGGTACAACGCGTTGCGCCCGGTACCGGTCGCGACGTCGAGCGCACGGCCGTCCGGCAGTTCGTCGAGGTACGATCGCAATAGCGGCGACGGGGTTTCCGGCGGCTCGAACTCGCCGGTACGGTACAGTTCATCCCACCGGTCGCGCTCCGCGCATGTCATGCGACGGTTCGGGCGTCTACGGAATGAGGTCTCACGGTTCGGATCAGCGTCGGGTTACGGGTCGTTCGAGTGTCAGGTCAGTCGGCACCGGCTTCGACGGCTTCGGCCTCGCCGCCGGCGTACGTCGCATTGAGGTGTTCCAAGATGCGTTCGGATTCGGCCATCGTGATCCCCCGTTCGTCGTCGACAAGGACCGGGACACCACGCTGACCCGAGACCCGCTTTACCTCGTCGCGCTTCGAGTGGAGGCCTTCGACCCAGACGCTCTCGTAATCGACGTCGAGTTCGTCCATACGCTCGTGGACGCGTTCGCAGAACGGACAACCTTCCAGTTCGTAAAGCGTGATGCTCATGGGAAAATGTAGACGCGCCAGCGTCAAAAGCGTGTCCCGTATCGAAGGTAGTGTTCGTCCAGCGACGTTCGGAGAACGGGCTACCACACCGTTCATGAAACCCCCAGCGAGACGTGCGACCAGACGGATGGGTATTTCAGGGACGACACCACAACTCCCCGTATGGACTACGACCCCCAGGCTATCGAGGCTCGCTGGCGCGAGCGGTGGGCCGAGGCGGGGACCTACGAGAGCGACCCGCCCCGAGAGGCGGACGTCGGCGAGGACGAAGACGAAGACGAAAGCGGGGACGACGTCGATAGCGACGAGGTAACGGGAGCCAACGCAGGCGACGGACGCGAGAAGACGTTCGTTACCGTGCCGTATCCCTATCCCAACGGCGGGATGCACGTCGGTCACGCCCGCACCTACACCGTCCCGGACGTCTACGCCAGGTACCGCCGACTCCAGGGCGACAACGTTCTGTTCCCGCTCGCCTGGCACATCACCGGTACGCCGATCATCGGCGCGGTCGAGCGGCTGAACTCCGGCGAGGAAGAACAGCTCTCGATCCTGCGCGACACCTACGGAGTGCCCGAAAACACTCTTCAGGAATTAGAGACCCCGATGGGCTTCGCGCGCTACTTCATCGAGGAGCACTACAAACGGAACCTGCAAGCGCTCGGCCTCTCGATCGACTGGCGTCGGGAGTTCACTACCAATGACGAGCGCTACTCGAAGTTCGTTACCTGGCAGTACGAGACACTACACGACCGGGGCCTGCTCGAAAAAGGCTTGAATCCGGTCAACTACTGTACGAACGAGCGCCAGCCGGTGACGACCCACGATCTCCTGGAAGGCGAGGAAGCCGAGTTCCAGGACTACACCCTCGTCGAGTTCGGCTGGAAGGGCGAAGGATCAACCGGAAGCGACGGCGGAGACGACGAAGACGACCGGAACGACGGGGACAGCGAGGGCGGCGAACCCGAAGCCGACGAGGTGATCGTCCCAATGGCGACGCTGCGGCCCGAGACGGTGCGGGGAGTAACCAACGCCTACGTCGATCCGGGTGCGGAGTACGTCCTCGCCGACGTGAACGGCGAGCGGTGGTTCGTCGCCGCGACCGCCGCCGAAAAGCTCGCGCTCCAGCAGCGCGACGTTTCGGTGATCGAGGAGGTAAGCGGCGAGCGCCTCGTCGGCGAGCGGGTCGAGAACCCGGTGACCGGCGAGGACGTGCTGGTCCTCCCCGCAACGTTCGTCGACGCCGGAAACGCTACCGGCGTAGTCATGAGCGTGCCGGCACACAGCCCGGACGACTGGATCGCGTTGGCGGAAGCGAAGGCCGACGCCGAACGCATGGAGCGCTACGGGATCGACACGGCTGAAGTGAAAGAGATCGAACCCCGAGCGATCATTGACGTTGAGGGCTTCGGGGAGTTCCCCGCAAAGAACGCAGTCGAGGAGCGGAACATCGACTCCTCGAACGACCCTCGGCTCGTGGAGGCGACCCAGGACGTGTATAACCGGGAGTTTCATACCGGTGTCCTGAGCGCCGAATACGGCGAGTACGCCGGCGAGGTCGTCGAGGACGTCCGCGAGGAGCTACGCGAAGCCTACCGCGAGAGAGGGGCGTTCGACGCGATGTACGAGTTCACCGAGGAGGTCGTCTGTCGGTGTGGCGGCGCGGTCGAGGTTTCGATCCAGGAGACGTGGTTTCTGCGATACAACGACGAGGCTTGGATGGAAAAGACGCGGGAGGCGGTCGCGGACATGGAGGCGATTCCCGAGAACACCCGCGAGCAGTACTACCACACGATCGACTGGTTAGAGGAGTGGCCCTGTATTCGCAACTACGGGCTGGGCACCGAGTTGCCGTGGGACCCCGAGTTCATCATCGAACCGCTGTCGGATTCGACGATCTACATGGCCTACTATACGATCGCCCACCGGTTGGACGAGATCCCGCCCGAGGAGTTAGATCGGGACTTCTTCGACGCGCTCTTCTATGGCCCCGAGGCAGTTTCCGACCCGGACGAGCGCGCGCTCGCGCTGCGCGAGGAATGGAACTACTGGTATCCCGTCGACTTCCGGTGTTCGGCGACCGATCTGATCCCCAATCACTTGATGTTCTTCCTCTATCACCACGCCGAGTTGTTCGATTCGACCGACTGGCCGGGCGGGATCACCGGGATGGGGATGGGCCTACTAGAGGGAAGCGCAATGAGTTCATCGAAGGGCCACGTCGTCCTGCCGAGCGACGCAATCGAACGGTACGGTGCCGATACGGTGCGATTCTTTTTGCTCAATAGCTCCGAACCCTGGCAGGACTTCGACTGGCGCGCCGAGCGCGTCGGCGACACCCGTCGGCAGTTAGAACGCTTCTGGAACCGAGCCGAAGAGCTGATCGACGGCGACGCTTCGGATGCCGAAGCCACTGACGGCGGCGAAGCGGTCGGCGTCGGCGGCGAGCGACTCGAGCTCGATCACACCGATCGATGGTTACTCTCGAAGCTCCAGACCACGATCGCGGAGGCGACTCGGGCAATGGACGACTTCCAGACCCGGGCGGCGAGCCAGGCGACGTTCTTCCGGTTCGAAGAGCACCTGCGGTGGTATCGCCGTCGAACCGACCTCGATCGGCCGGCCGCGCGGTGGACCCTCCGAACGGTACTCGAAGCCCGGCTCGAACTGCTCGCCCCGTTCGTTCCATTCCTGACGAACGAACTGCACGAGCGGCTGACCGGCCGGCCGGCCGAGGACGCCGGGTGGCCAACGGTCGATCCCGACCTGCGGGACGACCGGCTCGAACTCGAAGAACGGTTGGTCTCGCGGCTGACCGACGACGTGCGGGACATCGTCGAGGTGACCGGCACCGATCCTGAGACCGTCCGAGTATACGTCGCCGCCGACTGGAAGCAAAGGGTCTTCGAACAGGTGGTAGCGGCCGGTCCCGACCCCGACGTCGGGAGCGTAATGGGCGCGGTCATGGACAATCCCGATCTCAGAGAACGGGGCAACGAGGTCAACGAGTTGGTGACCTCCCTCGTCGACGTCGTTCGCGGGCGCGAAAGCGATCGCGAAGCCATGACCGCGGTCGACGAGTGTGGGACCTACGAGCGCGCGAGCGACTTCTTATCCCGGGAGTTCGACGCTGCTGTCGAGGTCTACCCCGAAGAGGATGCCGTCGATCCCGCGGACCGGGCGGAGAGTGCGCAACCGCTGCGCCCAGCGATCCACATCGAGTAGTGCCGGTGTCGATCCCGGCCGACTCCAGCCGAGTTTGAGGATTCCGATCGGTCGCGGTTGACCGCGACCGACTGCCGATCGCAAACGGTCGAGAGCCGCGAACCGGTAATAGCCGTGAACGATTTGTCCTCCGGACGCCTACTAAAGCGATGAGCTAAACGGAAGACGACCCTGGAGCAGTGAAGAAAGCCATCAGAACGGTGACGCCCGGTTCGACGGGTCATCGGGATGCCGGCATGAACGCCATCGGCTGGGTGATACTCCTCGGTATCCTCGTCGTACTACTGCCGTTGATACCGATCGTCATCGTCGGATGACTCCTGTTGAACATCACCGGATTCGTTCGGCGGAGCGTCCTCGGCGGTTGAGCGGGAGTAGTATCCGGTCGTGGGAGTTCCTGGCAAAGAGTCACTGAGACCGTCCAAAAAGCCCCCGACACGCTCGGCTCCCGCGGCTCGCTGCGGTCCTCGGCCTTCGGCCTGCGGTCCTTGCTTCGCCGGGGTTCTACGAAGGACTCGCCCTGCTCGCCCTTCGAGCTCTCGTTCGCTCGTTCTACTCGCTTACGAGAACGCCGAGCGGTCGGCCCCTTCCAGTCCCACCCGAGACGATCCGGACGAATCGAGAACCAGTCCACAGCCGACTGGTAGCGAACGGGATCGTCGGGAACTCCCGATTATCGCGACCCGGTTCCAACGAGGTCGAACGCCATCCCGTTGCCCCGCTCGCGGGCGTGCTCGTAGACGACGTGAGCAGCGGCGATGTCCTGGATCGCCAGTCCCGTCGAGTCGAAGACCGAAACCCCGTCGGCGTCGGTTCTGCCCTCCCGTTCGCCGACGACGATCTCGCCGATCACCGCGTCGATGTCCGACTCGTCAATCAGGCCCTCCGTCCAGGCGATCGAGATCTCCCCCGAGTGGGTCGTCTGGTCGTAGTCGTCGATCACGAGTTTCACGTCGGTGAGGACCGTCGGGTCGAGTTCCTGCTTGTCGGCGGCGTCGGCACCCATTGCGTTGACGTGGGTCCGTGACCCTAGATCCTCGGTCGTGACGATCGGCTCGGTGCTCGGGGTGACGGTCGAAAGGACGTCACACGAGGCGGCGTCGGCGACCGATCCGCCCCGAACTGAAAGTTCCCCTTCGAACGCGTCGACGAACGCGTCGATACGTCCTTCGTTGCGGTCACAGACCACGACTTCCTCGATTTCCCGCACGGTCGCGATCGCTTCGAGTTGGGTGTACGCCTGCACGCCAGCGCCGATCAGACCCAAACTGTTCGCGTCCGGAACGGCGAGATGGTCGGTAGCGACGGCGGCAGCGGCACCGGTGCGTTTCATCGTGAGTTCGGTGCCGTCCATGATCGCAAGCGGGAAGGCGTTCTCGGGGTCGGAGTAGATCATCGTGCCGAGAACGGAGGGTAGGTCGTATTCGGCGGGGTTGTCGGGGTGGACGTTGACCCACTTGATCCCCGCGGCGTCCCAGTCGCCGGCGTCCATATAGGCGGGCATCGACCGGAAGTCGCCGTTGTATTCGGGCAGATCGATGTAAGATTTGGCGGGCATCCGGACGTTTCCGCGCTCGTAGGCCGCGAAGGCGTCGCTCACGGCGGCGACGAGCTCTCCCATCGGGGTGTTCTCGTCGACGGCCTCGCTGTTCAATAGCAGGGTTTCCATGGTGGCAAACCTTGCGCGCGCGGACTTAGCTTTCGCGGTGCAGGGCGCTAAGTTCCCTCTATACGGGAACGGGGTAGTTGTCTCCGGCGGCCATTCGGTCGGTTCGGGCGACTCGAATCCACATCACCACCGAACGGCCGCCGGTATCGCTACGTTTACCGAAGACACTTGCTGTCACGGGGACAATACGGCGGACGATGGGGCGAACGGCGTGCTGTGTACTCCTCGCCTGTGCGCTCGTCCTCGCCGGGTGTAGCGGGTTCGTCGGTGACGAGCCCGGAGCGGAGGTCGGTGGCGAGGCGAGCGACGACGGTGGATCGGCCGCGAGCGTCACACCCGCACCGGTGCCGGCGGCCACGGGAACCGAGCGGCTCGCGCCGGGGCTCACTGACGCGGGCGTTACGAGCGCGAGCGAACTCGCCGTTGCCCACAACCGGGTGCTTCGAGACCGGTCGTTCACCCTACGGACGAACCGGACGACGACGTACGCGAACGGGTCCGCTCGGAGTCACACGGCCGGGATCGTTCGCGTCGAACCCAACGGGGAGGCGATCGGAACGCGATACGAGAGAACCGGCGTCCCGTTGATACGACTCACCAGCGGCTCGACGATCGTCCGCAGCGAGCGGTGGTTCGGCGGCGAACAGGGGCTGGCCGCGGTCGCGTACGCCAACGGAACAAGGGAGTACTACCGACAGCCGGCCAACGATGGCTCGGTGATCCTCCGGTCGTTCACCAACGACGGCGAACGGTACGGGCGGCTGCTGAGCGGCGTCGAGACGCGCGTTACCGGCCGGGTCGAACGGGACGGGACGACGCTGTATCGGGTTCGGTCGTCCGGGCTGTCGTCTGGATTGGTCCAGTTTCCCCGGTTCGAGTCGGTCGGAAACGGGACGTTCGAAGGGCTCGTCGGTCCCGAAGGGTTCGTCTACTGCCACCGTCTGACGTACACGGCGACGACGGAGAACGGATCGACGCTTCGGATCACGGAATCACGGCGGTACGAGGAGATCGGGGAGACGACCGTTTCACGGCCGCTGTGGTACGACGAGGCGCTGAACCGAACGAACGCGACCGACGACGATCGGTGAGGGCTCCGCGGTCGTCGGCCGACCGACCACCGTGTGCGTACGAGCCGTCACGGTCGGCGACGGCGGCGTCGATTCGAACGGTGACGTCGTCACAGTATCAGCCGATAGGCCGACGAACGGCTACCGACGGGCCGACGCCTCTGTGATCCAAGCCCCCGACTCGGAGGGCAGGCGACAGCGGCTACTGCTGGCCTGCGGTTTTTACCGTCGGGAGACGCATAATCGCCTATGAGTTCCGATTCACCGCCGGATTTCACCGAGGGAGCGTCGAACGTCGGCGCGCTGACGCGGCTCAACGTGTTCTCGTTGCTCGCACAGGCGGGCTACAATCTAAAGGAGGGAAACACCGAGCGAGCCATGCTATTGTTCGGGGCCGCTGCGCTCGCGCCTCACTCCTCGAAGCTGTCGTACGCGATCCAGGGTGGGCTCGCGGCAAAAGACGTCCTGGAGAAGTTCACTGACGTACCCGAGCCATCGACCGGTGGCACCGACATCCCGATCGAGTAACACACCGCGACGTGACGCGGCCGACCGACCCGTAGGACATAACGGCGAACTCGATAGCGTGAGGACCGTCTGATTTCGGCCGTTGGATCGAAGGCGGCGCGCGCCGCTCACGACGCCCCATCGGTGAGCAACCGTAGTCGGACGTATTCGTCGAGTTCGGCGCGCACGGCTCGGATCGGTGCCTCCTCGGCGGTCGTCACCCGTCCGATCATCGCGCCGTTGATCGTCGTCAACAGCAGTTCGGCCGTTCGATCCGGATCGACGTCGCGGAACACGCCTTGATCGATGCCGGCCTCGATGATAGCCGCGATCCGTGCGTGAAAGAACCGGTCGCTCCTGGCGAACTGCTCGCGGAACGCCTCGTTGTGGGGGGCTTGTGCCCGGAGTTCGGTGATCGCACCCATCAGCGCGCGTCGTTCGTCGTCGATCGACGCCGAAAGCACGCGATCGAACAGCGCCCGCAGGCGAGCGCGGGCATCGTCGCGCTCGTCGAACGCGACGTCCGCTTCGAACCGATCGAGCATGAATTCGAGAAAGTCCACGAGCAACGCGTCCTTGCTATCGTAGTGGTGATACACCAGCGAGACGCTTTTCTCGAACTCCTCGCCGATACGCTCGATCGTGAGATCGGCGTAGCCGTGCTCGCTGAGCGCTTCGTACGTCGCCTTCATCAGCGCCACACGGGTTCCGTTCCCGTCTCCGAGGTCGCGGAACGGATCCATGTCCGGCATATCGAGTGAGTGTTTATTCAACAGCTATATGCGCTTTCCGCTTCTAGTTTTGTTAATGAGTGAGCGTTCCGACGGGTACCGAACCGGTACCGACGAGGCGTCCGGCGCGGGCGGGGCCAGCGCAGTTATGGAGAACCCGCCCTCGATCGAGACGTCCGGCCTCCGACTGACGTACTCCGACGGTACGGAGGCCGTCCGCGACGTCTCGCTGTCGGTCCCGGCGGGCGAGTTCTTCGGCTTCTTAGGGCCGAACGGCGCGGGGAAGACGACGGCGATCAAAGTCCTAGCTACCTTGCTGAAACCGACGGACGGCAAGGTAGAGGTCAACGGCTTCGACGCCGAAAGCGAGCCCCGCAAGATCCGCGAGTCAATCGGCTATATGGCCCAGGAGATCGGCGTCGACGAGGAACTCACCGCCCGCGAGAACCTCCAGTTCGCGTGTGCGGGCTACGGCGTCCCGCGGAGCGAACGGCCCGGACGGATCGACGAACTGCTCGATCTCGTCGATCTGTTGGATGTCGCGGACCAGAAGGCCGAGAACTTCTCCGGCGGCATGCAAAAGCGCCTCGATGCCGCGACCGCGCTCGTCCATCGCCCGCCGCTCGTCTTCCTCGACGAGCCGACGACCGGCCTCGACCCGAAAGCCAGGAATCGCCTCTGGAAGTACTTCCGGGAGATCAACGACGAGGGGACGACGATCTTTCTCACGACCCAGTACTTGGAAGAAGCCGACCAGCTCTGTGACCGCATTTCCGTTATCCTCGACGGCGAGATCGTCGCGACAGGGTCGCCGGCCGAACTCAAACAGCAGGTCGGCGGCGAGATCCTCGATATCGATGTCGAGACCGACGGCGAGAGCAGCGACGCCGGCGACGGTCGTGGCGACACCGACGGCGCGAGCGACGACCCGCGGGAGCAGGCGGCGGCGGTCGCCCGCAGCTCGGATCTCTTCGAGAACGGGGCGACGATCGAAAAGAGCGACGAGGGCATCAGCGTCACCTCCCAGCGGGCCCGGAGCCGCGGCACGGATCTGTTAGTGGCGCTTCGGGACGCCGGCCTCACAGTGACGGGCTTCAACGTGCGAGCACCGACGCTCGACGACGTGTTCCTTGCGATCACCGACGGCGAGGAACGCGAACCGGACCGAGAAACGGGAAGCGACGACGCCGACGAAGCCGCGGCGGCTCGCACGGCAACTGACGGGGGGCGGCGTCGATGAGCACCCCGACGGAGACGGCCGAGACGACCGAGACGGGACGAAGCGAGCGAACGGCGGAACGGGAGGTTCGCCGGTCGAGCAACTCCTTCGTGGGCGATATTTGGATCAACTTCAAGCGCTGGAACATCAAAGCCGTCCGCAACCCCTTCGTGCTCGTTACCTCCCTCGTCCAGCCGATCATCTTCCTGATCCTCTTCACCCAGGTGTTCGGCGCGGTCGCGACCAACGCGATCAACGCCGGTGCCGGCTCGATATCCTACGAGACGTTCTTAGTGCCGGCGATCGCGATCCAGGTCGCACTCGCGGCTGCCGTTACCTCCGGGGTTGGACTCGTCAACGACATCGAAGAGGACGTCTTCGAGAAGGTGCTCGTGATGCCGATGAACCGCGGGGCGGTCTTCGCGGGCAAATCCGCCGCCGAGATCCTCCGGATCGTCGTCCAGATCGCGATCATCCTCGGGCTCGGCGTCCTGTTGGGCGCGGAGATCGCAATGGGCGTGCTCGGCGCGATCGGGATCATGCTCATCGGATTGCTGTTTTCGATCTGGTTTCTCGCCTACTCGAACATCTTAGCCGTCCTCACCAAGGACCAGGAATCGACGATCATCGGCGCGAACCTGCTACAGTTTCCGCTGTTATTTCTATCGAGTGCCTTCCTACCGCTCGGTTCGCTGCCGAGGTGGATCCAGGTCATCGCGGCGTTCAACCCCGTGACCTACGGCGTCGACGCCGCCCGGGCGTTGATGCTCGACCGTGACGTCATGACCGTTCTCGAGGTAACGGCGTTTTCGGGCATCTGGAACACTTTGGTGCCGGCGGTCGTCGTGTTGGTCGTGCTCGATCTCGCGTTCGGGGGCGTCGCGGTCTACCTGCTGACCCGCGCGACGAGTTCGGACGCTAAGTGACTCGAACGCCAAGTAACGACTGCCGACAGTTCGTCGGCCGACCGGCGAGCCTCCTGTTGCATACTGCGCTCGATCGGTCGGGCCCACGCACTGGTCGAGGCGTTCGGCCGGCGGACAAACCGGGACGTCTGAGGGAACCGTACGGGTCGATCGAGGGAGGTATCAAGAGGATGCACCCAAAAAGAACGGACGATGACGGTCGTTGCATTACTCAGCGTCGCGCCGGTAACGGAAGAGAGCATGGGCGAGGACGTCGCAGACGCCGTTGCCGCCTTGGACGACTTCGACGTATCCTACGAGACGAACCCGATGGGGACCGTGATCGAAGCCGAGAACATAGGCGAGCTCTTCGCCGCGGCGAAGACAGCCCACAAGGCCGTCGATGCCGATCGGGTCAGCACTTTCCTCAAGATCGACGACAAGCGTTCGAGCGACGACTCCGCCCGGTCGAAAGTCGACGCGGTCGAGGACGCCCTCGGCCGCGAGGCAAGCGGCGAGCGCGAGTAACGAACGACTGGTAAGCGAAGACCGACGACCAGCGACCAATAAGCCAAGCCCCTCGGTCATCGGTGGTTCGCGGCGCTCGACGGCCGACGGAGCGCAGTACCGACAGAGGATTGACGGCGCGGACACGATCGGCGATATGGAGAGCCTCAATCGGATGGCGACGGAAATCGTCGACGAGGCGATCGACTTCGCCGACGAACTCGGAATCGAGGTCTACGACCTCGCGAACGGGGCCCGGGTGATAGACTTCGGGGTCAATGCCCCCGGCGGGATCGAAGCCGGCCTGCTGTGTACCGAAATCCAGACCGCCGGGCTCGCAACGGCTTCGACCCGGCTCGGCGAGGTCGCGGGCGCGCCGATCCCGCAGGTCGAACTGACGACCGACCGGCCGGCCCTGGCACTGTTGGGCGCACAGAAGGCCGGCTGGGAACTATCGGTCGGTGAGTTCGAAGGCCTCGGCAGCGGCCCGGCCCGCGCGCTAGTCGCTGGCGAGGACGTCTTCGAGCGGATCGGCTACCGGGACGACTTCGACTTCGCGGTGCTCGCGACCGAGGCCGACCGACTGCCCAACGAGGCGGTGGCCGAGCAGATCGCAGACGTCGCCGGCGTTGCGCCAGCAAGCGTGGCGATCTGCTCGTTCGCCACCGGCAGCGTCGTCGGCAGCGTCACCATTGCATCCCGGGCCGCCGAACTCGCGATGTTTCGCCTCGCGGAACTCGGCTACGACCCCTCGAAGGTGCGATCGATCTCCGGGAGCGCGCCGGTCGCGCCGATCAGTTACAACGAGGACGTTGCGATCGGCCGGACGAACGACGCACTCGTCTACGGCGGCCACGTCCACCTCGTCGTCGAAGAGGACTCCGAGGGGTTCGATCGGGTCCACTCGGCGGCCGCGACGGAATACGGCCGGCCCTCCGAGGACGTCTTCGAGGAAGCCGACTGGGATTTTTCGGACGTGCCCGAGGGTTTCTTCGCCCCGGCGCAGGTCACGATCGATGTGATCGACGGCCCGACCCACGTTCAGGGAGACACTGACGAGAGCGTAGTCGCCGAGAGCTTCGAGATCGCGTGAGCGCCAGCCGGTGTCCCGGGCATCGTATCGAGAATCGAATCACGACCGCGACTGCGACTTCGACCACGACACCGCGATGAGATTCAAGATCGTTCCCGAACCGCCTACAGACGGCGACGGCGATGGCGGTCCCGAGCGCAGCGGCGAGAACCCTGCAGACGACAGTGGCGACGTTATCGAGCGCGCGCGGCGGGCGATCCCCTTGGTGCCGGCGAGCGAGAGCGAGTGTTGTGCGCGGCTGCTCGATCGTCTCGGATTGGAGGCGCGCGACGCCGCCCGCGAGTGGCTCACTTTCGGTCGGGCGCTCGGGTTCGTCACCGAATCCGATTCGGGCTTCAGACGCCGGCGCGAGGAACCGATCGAGGAGGAGTTAGCTCCCACCTTCCGCGAGCGGGTCTACGGCGTCCGGGAGGTGCTCGCCGTTTTGCGCGAGGCGGACGAACCGCTGTCGGCCGAGGCAGTGGCCGAGCGGTTCGGCGACCACGTCCCTCAGTGGGAACGCTATCGCTACCCCGACCCGGAGGCGATCTGGGGTGAGCGAGCGCGTCGAATCCTCGGCTGGACGGTGTATTTCGGACTCGTAGAGCGGGTGAACGAAGGATATCTCCCGGCTGAAGATCGGTCGGCGTGACGGCGACGGACGTACACCGTGGAGCTTCCTGTCTCTCGGCTCGATTCGACTACCGTCGGTGAGCGGTGCAGGCAGTCGCTCCGGTATTTTATATCGTCGAGGCGTGGATTCAAAGTCAATGAGTATCGAGGATGTGAAGCTCGACGTCGACGGCGAGCGCTACCTTGGACGGCTGGACGGTCCCGACGACCTGACTGAGCGGGGCGTACTGGTGATACCGGGTGCGGGCCACAGTCCCTTCGGCAACGTGTTCGACCGGTTCGCCGACGCGGCTACGGAGGCGGGCTACTCCGTCGCTCGCTTCGAGACCTGAGAGGATTCGGACGACCTGGCTGAAAAGAGCGAAGCGGACTACGAGGCCGAGCTCGGTGCGGGCGTCGAGTTCCTTCGATCGCGGGGTTGTTCGAGCGTGGCGATCGTCGCGAAGAGCTTCGGCGGCCGTCTCGCGCTCACACACCTCCCGGAAGGGGTCGATCGAATGGTGCTGTGGGCACCTGCGGTTCTCGGACCGTTCGCCGATCACGAACCGTCGATCGACGCCTCGGAGTTGGCGGAAATCGCGGTTCCGGTCCGAGTATTGCAGAGCGACGAGGACGAGGTGGTGACTGTCGGGAACGCGGCGAGCATCGCAGAACACCTGCCGAACGGTGACCTGATCGAACTGTCCGGCGAGGACCACTCATTCTTGCACGACGAGAAGCGGATCGTCGAACTGACACTGGCGTTCCTGTCGGACTGAACGCCGATCGAGCGCCGACCGCCGAGCGTCGGTGGCGGAGTCGCGTGGAGTCGACTGCGGCGATCGATCGTCGGCGTCGGTCGTTGCCCGCCGTCCGTCGCCGTTACTACGCTCGGCTTTTGTTCGCTGGGCACGCTGAACTAAAGTGATGGACGAACCGGTAGAAGCCGTGCTGTTCGACGTCGATGGGACGCTCTGTGAGTACCGCCGGTCGGGGGCTGAACTACTCGCGGCCGCCTTCGAGCACGAAGGGGTCGAGCCATTCTTTCGGGTCAAGGCGTACTACGACCGGTTCGAGAAGTTCGCCGCACACCATGACGGGATCGACGACCTCCGGGCCGCGTGTTTCGCCGCGATCGCCGCCGACAGGGGCCGCGACCGGGCAATCAGGCACGCGCTCGCGGGACACTACGCCGCCGCGCGCGATCACGGCGAGGTCCGATACCTGCCGGACGCCCGTGAGGCGATCGACGCGCTGGCCGACGAGCATCGATTAGGCGTGGTAACCAACGGCAGGCCAAGTACCCAGAAGCCGAAGCTTGCGGCGCTCGGCCTGACCGACGCCTTCGGGACGGTGGTGTACGCGGGCCACGACGTTGCGCCGAAACCCGACCCCACGCCGTTTCACCGCGCGTTGGACGATATGGGTACCCGACCGGAGCGGACGGTCCACGTCGGGAACTCGCTCGACGCCGATGTCGCTGGAGCACACGCCGCGGGCCTCCGGTCGGTGTGGGTGCCGGACGATGCCGGAGCCGTCGAAATGGAGGGTCCCGACGACGAACGCGCTGACTACGTTCTCGACTCGCTCGAAGAACTGACGACCCCACCCTGGCAGTGAGTAGGGTCGGTGTCAACAATCACAGCAACGACGACCGGACAGACGACGGTTGCCATACTCGTCGAACCGTCGACTACTCGACGGGCGTTACGTCGGTCACTGTCCCCACGCCCTTCGATTGACCCTCGCGGAAGACGAACCGCTGGCCCTCGTGAACCAGGTACGGCCGGAACTTGAACCGAACCTGGACGGTGCCGGTGTCTCCGGGCAGCAGTTGACCCTCGTCCGGGTAGAACGCGGCGGCCTCGCTCACGGTCTCGACGTGGACGACCGGCTCGTAGCCGCTGTCGATCCGGGTGGGATGATTGAGCACCATCACCTCCGCGTCGAACTCCCGGACGGCGGTCGGCTCGGCGTCCCGCGGTAGGAGGGCCATCCCGCGCTCGACGTCGATCTCCCGTACGCCCTTGAGCGCGATGCCGACGATGCGACCCGCAGTCGCCCGATCGACGCGGTGGTAGTGCATCTCGATCGAGCGGGCTTCGACCTCGCGGAAGTCGCCGTCGGGGAAGGGCCCAAGGAGAAGTTCGTCGCCGGCTTCGACGGTCCCCGACCGCACGGTTCCCGACGCGACCGCGCCGACCCCGGTGACGTTGTAGGTGCGATCGACGTACATCGAGAACGGCCCGACCCGCGTGCCGGTTTTGGGCAGGCGCTCGAACAGTTCGTCGAGAACGTTGAGCCCGTCGCCGGTCACGGCGCTCGTGCGAAGCATGGGCACGACGGTCTCGCCGATCTCCTCACAGGCGACATCGGTGCCGTGGCGCTCGATCGGCAGGGGGGTCTTGCCGACCTCCCGGAGCAGCCGTTCGACGTCCCCCTCGACCGCTTCGACCCGGGATTCGTCGACCATATCGGTTTTCGTGAGTGCGACGATCGTCGGGAGGTCGGTCGCGAGCAGTACTCCCAGATGCTCGCGGGTGGTCTTCGTCGGGCCGTCGTCGGCGGCCACGGTCAAGAGGCCGTAGTCGAGTTTCTGGCCCACGAGCCCCCGGATCGTGGTCCGGAGCCAGGGCTCGTGGCCCACGGTGTCGACGAACGAGACGAGCCGGTCGGCCTCTTCGACGATCCCGGCCCGGTCGGTCTTTCGGTGGGGGTTGTCCATTCGGAGGGGGCCTTCGCCGTCGAAGCCATAGACGGCATACGAGAGGTCCGCAGACAAGCCGCGTTCGACCTCGTGGGGCTGGACGTCGAGATACCCCCGGGTACCGCCCTCGCCGTCGTCGAGTTGACCGGTGACGAGTGATCCGACCAAGGTGCTCTTGCCGTGGTCGACGTGGCCGGCGGTCCCAACGACGATGTGGTCGTCGTCGGCCCCTAAGATGGCTCCCTCGCGGATCGTCGCGACGCCGACGATGCCGCCCTTCGCGCCCCAGGTCTCGACCCCCTCGATGTGCGCGCCGGCCTCTTCGGCGAGCAAGGAGAGCACGTCCATCGATTCCGAAAAGTCGGAGGAACTGATTCCTGCGATCCCGCCGTCGTCGGTGACACCCACCACGTAGGTTGCCTCGCCGTCGCCCGACAGTACGCGGTGGCGTAACTGAGCGGCGAGGCTTTCGAGACGGCCGTCGGCCAAGTGGAGTTCCTTCGTCAAGCGCTCTTTGAATTCGACGCTGCCGTTCTCGCGTTCGCCCTCGTCGAGCGCGCGTTCGAGAACGGCGCGGTCGGCGCTCATACCCGAAGGAGGAGGGCTTCGAGCAAAAACCTTCGCCGATGTGCCATACTCACTCACGGGTAGGTCACGGGGTTTCGACCGTCGGGGCGTCGCTGCCGGGAGCGCGACACGGAACGCGACCCGGACAGACCCGTGGGCCGTCATATAGGGAGGTCGCCGCGGACTGCCGAACCGAAACACGACCGAAGGCCTGCGCTCGCGGGCAAAAGAGTGATACTGGCGTGTTCGCACATCGATACGTGTCACTTCGCTCTTCGCTGGGCCGCGACGACGGGTCGGCGGGTCTCGTCGCGCTCGCCGCCGCCGGCCTCGTCTTCCTCGTCGCTATCGGCACCCACTACGAGGTGCTCTCGTACTGGTTCACCGGTAGCGACACCCTCACGCTCATCGAAAAGAGCCGAATGCGGACCCCAGCGGAAGCGTGGCAGGTGTTTTCGAGCCCGCTCATGTACGGGACGAACTTCTCCATCGTCGTCGCTCTCTTCTACCGGCCGGTGGCGAACCTCTCGTATGCCGTCGACTTCGCGCTGTGGGGGCTCGATCCCTTCGGCTATCATCTGACCGACTTGTTGTTGCACGCCGCGGCGGCCGTGGGCACTTTTGCGTTCGTTCGCCGGATCGGTAAGGACACCCTCGTCGCCTTCGGCGCGGGCTGTCTACTCGCGATCCACCCGATCACCGCCGAAGTCGTCCCCACCCCCGCCCGCCGTCACGACGTGCTCGCAACGATCTTCGTGCTCGGATCGGTGCTGTTGTTCGTCCGGGCGACGCGCGCCGATCGCTCTCGCTCTCGCCTCCGTCGGTGGGGCCTTATCGGCGGCTCCGTGCTCGCCTACCTGCTCGCCGTCGGCGCGAAGGAAATCGGGATACTCGCCCCGCCGCTCGTCGGGGCGTGGTTTCTGCTCGTCGCCTACGATCGAGACTACGGAATCGGGCGGACGCTGTGGCGCGGGGTGAAAATCACGATCCCCTACACCGTCGTGACCCTCGCGTACCTCTGGTGGCGCATCGAAGTGCTCGGCGGCCTCGGCGGGTATCGAGGCGGGCCCTGGAAGGTGAGCGAGCCGTTGCTCGCGATTGCGAGCAAGTACGTCTTGAGCCTCGTCTATCCGGTCGACCTCGCCTACTGGCTCTGGGGGATGCAAGTCGAACTCGTCCCCGGCGGTTTCTACGCGTTCCTCGCGGGCGCGTTCTGCCTCGTCGCATATGCGCTGTGGCGCGTCGAGGGCTACCGGGACGTCCTCGCGTCCGACCGGGGACGGCTCGCGGCGATGTCGATCGCGTGGTTGGTGATCTTGGGCGCAGTGTTCGTCAGGTTCGGCCGGTACTCCCTTCGCAGCGGGTACGTTGCGCTCGTCCCGACCGGAGCACTGCTCTCGCTGGTGCTGGTTTCGACCGGTCGGGAACTCGCCGGCAGGGTCGGGACCGGGAGCGACGACGCCGTCGTCGCCGGTGACGGAGGCGACGCCGAAGAACGAACTAATCCTGAGAAAGCGAGTACTGGAGAGTCGAGCGTCGAACGCCGAACGATCGGCTTCGATCTCGGGACGATCGCGGTCTTCTGTCTCGTTGTCGTGCTTGTCGGCTCGCTCGTCTGGGTCTCGCCGTTTGTCTATTCTTACGACGACTGGGAGCGCGCCGGTGAGGTCGCTTCGGAGGGTTTGCCCGCCGCCGCGAGTGCCTACGAGGAGTCAGACGTCCCGCCACGGGCGGTAATCGCGATCGCCGGCATCCCGCGGCGGCCCGGTTCGCCCGGCGTGGCCGCACCCCGACCGCAAGCGCGGACGATCGCGTACTTCTATGCGAACACGATCGCCTCCTGGATTCGGCTCACTCAGCCCGATAGCAAGGTCGCGACGTACGTCGGGGGCCGGCTGGTCCCCCTCGGCGAGAAGCCGGTCGATGTCAACGCGACGATCCGGCAGACGGTCGACCGGCGTCACTACCGGATACGACTGCGATATCCGTTGGAGAACGCGACGAACGAAACGAGTGGTGCCTGAGCTACAGTGGTGTTTAGCCAAGGAGTTTCTCGGGGACTGAGAGGTGGCGCGATCACTTAGGAAGCCCCCGACCGCTCGGCGTTCTCGTGAGCGAGCGTTACGAGCGAACGAGAGCAGGGAGTGAAGTGACCGCGCTCGCGCGGAGGATCTTCGCTCAGATGACGCCGAGGACGAAGCCGAGACCCATGAGGATCAACACGACGCCCGAGAGCACCGGGAAATACGTAGCGTACCGGCCGAGTCGGTCCTCGTAGCGTTCGAACCCGGCGACCAGAAGCAGGGTGAGGGTAACCAGCGCGGCGATCACCGCAAGCGCGTAGACGAGCATGAGCGAGAGACACCGATCGGTCGCGCCGGTACAAAAGCCCAAAATCTGGAACTCCTCCTCGTGGGCGAACCCGAGGACGAACGCCGCGCTTGCGATCCCTGCGAGGCCACGCTCGTCGGCCGCCCGAGCTAGGTCAGTGTCGTGACCGTGATCGTTGTCGTGATCGTGCCGTGGTCGCCTCCGTGCCCGTGGCCGTGGCCCAACTCGCGGATGCCGAGCAGGATCAGGAGGCCGCCGGCGACGTAGCGCAACCACCCTAAGTTCCCGGCGTCGAAGCCTGAGGCAAAGAGCAGGAAGACGCCGACGACGGCGATCGAACTGATCAGGTGGCCGATCCCGATGAGCAGGCCCGCGACCGTGCCGGCGAGCCAGCGGTGGGACTTATCGAGGGCGTAGGCGGCGGCGATCGGCCAGCCGTGACCCGGTTCGGCCCCGTGAATAAGACCGATGACGATCGCCCCGGCGAACACCGACGCCGCGTCTGCCATACCGCTTCGAGGAGGTTCGGACCCCTGTGGGTTGTTATGTACGGTTCGCCGTGGCGGTACTACCCGATGACCGGGGGCCGTGATGTGACCGTGAACCGAAGACGACGCCATGCGAACGAGCGTCCACCTCCCCGAAGCCGATCTCGAAGCGTTCGACGTGGTCTGGCAAGCGGAGGGATTCGACTCGCGCTCGCGCGCCGTCAGGGAGGCGATCCGCGAGTACGCCGAATCACACACGCGCCTCGAAGCGATCGAGGGGCCCATCGCGGCCGTGCTCGTGTTCGACTACGAACACCGGGCGGTCATCGAGGAGCTCCACACTACCCAACACGAGTTTCAGGACGTGATCGACACGACGAGTCATACCCACCAGAGCGAGTGGTGTCTCGAAGCGGTCTTCTGTCGCGGGGCGGCCGGCCGAGTTCGTGACCTGGTCTACCGCCTGCGCGACTTCGACGCGGTCGGTCGAGTGAAGGTCATGGCGCTCCAGGCGCAGTAGGGAAGGGGCCGAGGAACCCGAGAACTGGCGATCCAGGCACGAAATCGGCAAACGGACAGCGAGGAGACGGCGGCCGAAACACGCCGGCGAGTCGCACGAAAGCGACCCGCTCCTCGATCGAGCGTTACGACCGGTTCCGCTGAATCCGGGGATCGATCGCCAGTATCCCGACGGAACGTAGCGGCAGGTATTCGTATAACACAGAACGGATTCGCTGTTCACAAGTCGTTAGGCACGTAGCGATCCCATCCCCAAGCGGACACGGAATCGACAGACATCGAGACGACACTCACCGGAGTGGCGGTCTTCCTTCAGGGGAGCGAACTCACCGGTAGGGTCGAGAACGCTTTCGCCGCGCTCACGGTGGGGCGAACGGATCGCACGGCGGTACGTCCCGCTCGAAAACTGAGGCGAGTTCCCCTCGCGACTGGTCCCAGTCCTGTAGCGGAACTCCGACTAACGGTGCCGTCGTCGCTTTCTGAGGGCCGCCAGGTACGTACTCGGGTTCTCGCCGGAAGCGTATTTCACCTCGGCGACCTCCCAACCAGTACCGACCGCCGCTTCCCGAAGTCGATCGGGGCTGAACAGCCGGAACAGGAGCGTCTCGTGTGCGTCCTCGTACGTCGAGTGATAGACGCGGTACGCGAGGCCGGGCGTCGGGTCCGCCCGGTAGCCGAGTATCTCTCCGGTCGCGTCCATCTCCGGGTCGTACCCGTGAACTGCGGCGCTCACGTCGGGTTTCGTCACGAACGCGAGATCGCCGAGGAACTCCCTGAGACCCTGTATTGACCCGGCCAAACCGATCTGTGTGCCGTAGACGAGCACCGATCGGAAACGATCGCGGTCGAACGCCTCACGCAATGCGAACATGTCGACCTCGCGAACGTCACGGACGCCGCGCTCGCGCATGGTCTCGACGAGGAACTCGCTCACGTCGGTTGCAATCGTCTCGAATCGGTCCTGGAAGTAAAGCGCGTCCCGCCCGGCTCCTGCGCCGATGTCGAGCAGCGGACCGTCGAGTTTCGATCGTACCCACGTGCCGCGCTCGCTTCCCGGATCGAACTCCCCGAAATAGAAGCGCTCGATCGGCTGTTCGCGCGTTCGAGCGCCGTCGCGGTCGACGAGCGGTTCCTCGCGTTCGCCGCGGTAGTGGTCGTAGATTGCACGACCGAGCGGATCAGTACCCCTCACACTCTGTGACACACCCTCAAATATAATAAAACCGCCACGATCATCGGTACCGAATACCGCTCGAAGGAAATAACCGTAGTATCGCGATCGTCCGGGAGCTGTAGACGAACCTGTCCTCAGAGCCGTTTCGAGACGTACGGACGCAGACTTTTGCCGCGTCCCGCTCGCTACACTTCGCTCGCTCGGGGACCGCGGCAAAAATCCTGCATCGAAAACTCGTAACGAACTCCGTCTTCGGCTGCTTTACAGTCGCTTCGAGACGTACGGACCGTCCTGATAGTACCCTAATTTCTCCCGGTAGTACTCCCGTGCGCCGATCCCGCTGATCACGCTTAATTTCTCGTAGCCGTCGTCCACGGCCATCGCCTCGGCTTTTGCGAGCAGTTTTCGGCCGTATCCCTGGTGTTGGTAGTCCTGGCCCTCCTCGCCTTCGACGCCGACACCCACCTCGTTGCCGTAGACGTGTAGTTCGCGCACCAACGCGGCGTTTTCCAAGCCGCGCCGCGCCACCTCGCCGGGGTACCGCAGTCGACAGAACCCGACCAACGCGTCGGTTTCCGGGTCAACGTAGCTCAGGAAGAATTCGGTGCCGCCAGAAGCGTCGTAAGTGAGCGTCCGTAATTCGATGTCCGCGGGGTCGGGTACCCTATTACGCATCCCGACTTCCCGACACCGGATACAGTCGCACTCCCAACCGTGTTTGGCCATCTCGCGGCGGGCGAGCTGGCGGAGATTGGACTTCCAGACCCCCGCGTCGATGAAGTCCGCCGGGATATCGCGCTGGACGCGCTGGAGCCGGACGTATCGCGGGAGCATCGCCTTGATCTCGGCGACCAGTTCGGCGGCCTCCTCGTTGCGAAGCGGCTCGTAGTCGTCGCGCCGCCAGGCGTCGTACACCCGCGTGCCCCGGACGACGAGCGTGGGATAGATCTTGAGGTAGTCGGGCTTCCACTCGCTTTCCTCGAACAGCCTCCGGAAATCCTCGACGCACATCTCCCGGTCCATCCCCGGCTGGCCGGGCATCATGTGAAAGCCGACTTTGAAGCCCGCATCGCGCAGCCGGCGGTTCGCGTCCACGGAGGCCTGGGTGCCGTGCCCGCGGTGCATCGCCCGATTGATTTCGTCGAAAGTAGTCTGGACGCCCACCTCGACCTTCGTGCCGCCGAGCCGGAGCATGCGTTCGATCTGCTCGGGGTCACACCAGTCGGGTTTCGTCTCGAAGGTCGTCCCGATGTTACGAACGTCGGCGCGCTCGTTCTCCGCGATCACGTCCTCCACGTAGCGAAACTCGTACTCGTCGGGTTCTTGGGCGAAGCTCACCCCTTCTTTCGGTTCGGGCGTCCCTTCGGGTTCGTAGTCGTTCATCGCTTGCAGGGCGCGTTTGACGAACCATTCCTGGTAGTCGTGGCTCCGAGCGGTCATCGTTCCGCCCATGAGGATGAGTTCGACCTTGTCGACCGGATGGCCGATCTTCCGAAGCTGTTCGAGCCGCAACGTCACCTGGCCGTAAGGATCGTAGTCGTTCTGAACCCCACGAGAAGCGGCGGGTTCGTGGCCGGTATAGCTCTGAGCCGAGGAAAAGTCCGACGCCGGGCCGCCCGGACAGTACAGGCACTTGCCGTGGGGACACATCCGCGGTGAGGTCATGATCGCCACCGGTGAAACCCCCGATGCCGTGCGGACGGGCTTTCGGCGCACCACTGCGGCGACCGCCTCCCGCTTCCCGTCGGGCGCGAAATCGAGTACTTCGGCGTTGGTCGGCACCTTCGGCGCGGAGTACTCGCTACAGACCTCACGTTTCGCGCCTTCGATGTCCTCGCGTTCGAGATCGCCCTCCAAGACGCCCGCTACCAACGCCTCACAAGCACGCTCGAACGCCTCGGTTTCGGTCGGGTCGTCGGTCGTGGTGTCGCTGCTCATACGGCGGGTAGTAACGGGAATCGCCCTCTCGCGCGAATAAGCGTGTCGTTCGATCGGATTCCGGCGTGATCGACGGTATTCATGATCGACTTCTTAGTCACCGACTCCCTCATCACCACTACACACCCACCGAGCGGCGCGAAGATCCGTCTTCGCGCCTTCATTCCATGGGGAGAACAAACATCGAAACTGCTGCAGGGCGAGGGAACAGTTGCCCTGTTCGGGACGGAACCGTCCGTGCAGGGTGTCGTTCGGTGTGAACGCAACTACGCGTTTTCGTCGGTCGCTAGCAGTTCCTGATAGTGATTGCGAATCGTGACCTCAGTAATGTCGGTCACTTCACTGACGTCGCTCCGTGTAACGTGCTCGTCGGTGAGGAGACCAGCAGCGTATATCTCCGCAGCGGCCAGCCCGGTCGGACTCTCTTCACTGTACACCCCTTCGCCCTCTGCGGCTCGGAGCAGCTGACGGGCGCGGTGTTCGGTCTCGTCGCTGAGACCGAGGTCGGAGGCAAATCGCGGGACGTACTGGAGGGGATTCGCCGGTTCGATCTCGAGGTCGAGTTCGTGAACGATATAGCGGTACGTTCGCTTGAACTCGATCTCACTGATTCGGCTCACCGCAGCGAGTTCGTCGATCGTTCGGGGGGTGCCGGCCTGTTTGGCTGCGGCGTACAGCGCGACGGTAGCGACGCCCTCGATCGACCGGCCCGGAAGCAGCTTTTCGTCCACTGCTCGCCGGTAAATCACGCTCGCGGTCTCCCGAACCGTCTCGGGCAACCCTAGTCCGAAGGCCATTCGCTCGATCTCACCGAGGGCCTGCTTGAGGTTGCGATCTCTCGAATCGCGGGTGCGAAAGCGCTCGTCCCAGGTGCGCAGCCGCTGCATTCGCCGCCGCTGGCGCGAACTCAGCATCCTCCCGTATGCATCGCGATCCTGCGGACCGATCTTCGTCGACAACCCCTTGTCGTGCATCATCCGCGTGGTCGGTGCCCCGACCCGTGATTTGCGGTCGCGCTCGGCTGCATCGAACGCTCGCCACTCGGGGCCACGATCGATCTCGGCCGCTTCGATAACGAGTCCACAATCCACACAGGCCGTCTCGCCGTGTTCAGCGTCATGCTCCAGTCGTCCTCCACATTCCGCACAGACAGGCCGCTGGGTTTCCGGGTCTGTTCTGCCCTCTATCTGGACCTGCTCGTCAGAGGGTTCACTGGTCGATCGGGGTTGATCGTCGCTTGTTTGTATTTCGGTATTCATTCAAAATATCTACTTAAGTGAAAAGATAACAACCCGCTGTTTGTACGAACTGGAGGGAGTCGGTATCCCGACCCGGCGTAACCTACTTCGGGGCAACGGTGACTGCAATGACGTCCTCGGCGTCGGGGATGTCGAAGTCGGGGTGGCGCTCTTCGGCGAATTGGATCGGCTCGTCCTCGGCGGGGCCGACGTCCATCGCCATCGGGCCCTGGACGGGCTTTTGATCCGGGCCAGTGCCAGGCGCGGCATCCTCTTCGGTATCGGCGTCGCACAATCCGAGGTAGGTCGGTGACGTCGCCCTCGATAGGTTCGTCGCCGTCGTACAGCGCGAGGCCGTCGACGAAACAGTGTCACGACCGACCTGATCTCTCGAATTTTTGATTAGTCGTCCTACCGGAGGAGTGACTCATAGCTCGTGCGCCCACGGGCCAGGAGATCGGAGACGAACTATCGCGACTGGGACTCTCGAGTCGATCCCCTGCTCGAAAACCGTGCGACGACGTGTAGCGTATCGCTCGCTCGGTGTGGTTACGTCGACGAAACGCCGTTACTTCGAGGATAGCTGATGGTTATATGAGTC
>PXRY01000022.1 GCA_003022925.1 Halobacteriales archaeon QS_8_65_32
AGTGGGTATATCGAGGACGCCTAACGCCGATTCCTGACGGAGTCGACGCGACTGCAACTACGGCTCACACCGGACGCGAGAGCGCTCGACCCCTCGCAGGCGTTAACGTCGCTGCCGGCCGACCCAACCGTGTCGTTTCTCTGTCACGGCAACGTCTGTCGGAGCCCGTTGGCCGAACGGTACGCGAGAGCGTGCCTCAACGAACGCGGCGATCAGGGGTTCACGGTCGAGTCGGCGGGGTTCATCGAGCGTGAGGGGCGGACGAGCCCCGACTTTGCCGTTGAGGCGGCTCGGGCGTACGACATCGATCTCACCGATCACCGCTCGAAACGCGTCACCGCGGACCTGCTCGCCCGCAGCGACCTCGTGGTAGTGATGGACGCGAAGAACTACGGGCAACTGCGAAGGGAGTTCGACGGGGCGACCGACCGAGCGTACTTCCTTGAACCGTTTCGAGGGGACGCTGGAAACGGCGGGGACTTCGAGATCGACGATCCCTACGACCAAACCGCCGAGGGGTACGAGCGAGCCTATCGTGCGGTAACCGCGGCGATCGACGGCCTCTTGGAGCGAACGACACCCCGAGTCGGGATCGACGTCGAATACCCCCTGAAGAGTCTGAAAACGGCGAGAACTCCGAGAGGCTCGAAAGGCCGAGGACAGCAGTCCCGGCCGCCGAACGACGGCGTTTCGTTCGTCGTCCTCCTACCGCCCGGTGTTTCGAGCGCCGCGGCCGCCGACGATTCGACCGTCGGAACACCGGCGGCCGGATCGCCGACTGCCGGCGGTGAACGTGTTTCCTTGCGAGTACGAGCGGCGCTCGGCGGAAGACGCCGGCCGGCTGGCCGAGTACAGTAGGATATAATTAAATATGAAGATATATTGTTCTCTTTATGAACAGTCAGAATCGGGACGGCGACGCGGTCGTCGTCCCCGCGATCCGCAGCGGCAGCGCTCTCGCGAGCATCCGCTCGCTCGGACGGCGCGGCGTTCGGGTAATCGCGGTCCATGAACGCGAGGACGTGCCGCCGTTTCGCTCGAAGTACTGTGACGAAACGCGGATCGTCCCCGCCCCGGCCGAGGATTTGGCGGGCTATCGCGACGCGCTGCTCGCACTCGCGCGGCGGCCGGACGTTCGGACGATCGTCCCCGTGCGGGAGCCGGACGTCTACGTGCTCTCGAAACACCGTGAGGCGTTCGCCGAACACGTCGGCACGCCGTGGCCGTCCCGCGAGACGGTACGGGAAACACAGGACCGACGCCGACTGTTCGAGATTGCAGCAAGCGTCGGCGTCTCGGTGCCCCGGACGCGCCCGCTCGACGAAGTCGAGAGCTGGAACGGCAACCGAATCATCAAATCCCGGTACTCGACGCTGATCGACGACAACCGCGCCAGCTACGCGGACGTCGAGTTCGTCGATCCGAACGACCCGCCGGACACGGAGGCCGTGACTTCCCGCATGGGCCACGTCCCGATGATCCAGGAGTACATCCCCGGGGGCGAGGAGTGTGGCTTCTTCGCTATCTTCGACGAGGGCGAACCGCTCGCGACGTTCCAGCACCGCCGAATACGCAGTTTCACGTATTCCGGCGGCGCGAGCGCCTTTCGCGAGTCGATCGCACTCGGCGACCTCGACGCGGCCGGCCTCGCGTTGTTGGCCGAACTCGACTGGCACGGGCCCGCGATGGTCGAGTTCAAGCGCGACGAGCGCGACGGCGAGTTGAAGCTCATGGAAATAAATCCCCGATTCTGGGGCTCGCTCCCGCTCGCGATCTGTGCTGGCGTCGACTTTCCCGCCCTGTACTACCGGCTCGCGATCGGCGACCCGCCCGAACCGGTGAACGAATACGACGTCGGTGTCGGCTGCCACGTCCTGCGTGGGGAGGCGAGTTACCTCCACAGCGTCGCCCGATACGACTTCGAGTACGTCGAACGGCCCTCTCTGCTCGGCGAAACCGCCGCCGTGGTGCGCTCGTGTTTCGAAGAGCCGCGATTCGACTACCTCTCGCTCGACGACCCCGAGCCGATCGTCCGGGACCTGTGGAACACGGCCGGGTTGGTCGGCGAGCGCGTCTCCGCCCGGACGAGACGCCTCGCAGCCGGGCAACCCGTCGGTCGGTAACCCGGATTCAGGGCCGGCGTCGACCCGATCAACAGTAGGGTGGACGTCGTTATCCACGACGATCCCGGCTTCGAGGTTCGAGACTTCGAGCCGTCGAGTCCGGTAACCGGCGTTCGATCGGTCGCTCAGCGGCGTGCCCGAAGGAAGTACACGCCCGACCGGCCGGTCGTCGGCGTTCCCATGCGTTCGAGCGAATACCCTGTCTCGCGGAGGAACCGCTCGATGTCCTCGGCCGTTGTCCCGTACCGACGGCACTTCTCGGGGTGGACTTCGAGGTAGATCGCCCTGACGCCGCGAAGCACGTCACCCAGCCCGGAGAGTACTTGCCCCTCCGCACCCTGGACGTCGATCTCGAGTACGTCCGGGGCGGCGAGACCCTCCTCGACGAGCGACGCTCCCCGTCTCGTCTCGACAGGGTAGCCGTCCCCAGCCGAGAGGTAATGGTGGCCGCCGCCGGCTTCCGTCGAGTCCGAACGCAGCGTTGCCGTCCCGTTACGATCGGACAGTGCGACCGGCGATACCGCCCAGCGTTCTCTGGGGGCGCTGCGCTCCAGGTTCGATCGCAGGCGCGACCGGTTGGTCGGCTCGGGCTCGAACGCGATGACCGACCCGGTACTCAGTGTATCTGCGACGAGACACGCATACGTCCCGACGCAGGCACCGACGTCCCAGACCGTCTCGGTGCCGTCTAACTCGCCCAGCAGCGCTTCGATCACGGGCCGCTCGCCGCCGAGGCTCTTCGCGCGCAGGTACTCCGCACGCGTCGAGAGTCCGAAGCGAGCCGTCGCGTCGCCGACGCGCACCGTCCGTTTCCCGCCCAAGAGGAAGGCACCGAGTCGCCAGTACGCGCTCTCGACGAGCGATCGATCGTCGGGGCGAGCCGGAAGCGAGGGAAGCCGCGAGGCGAGCGATTTCACGGTAGTCTCTCCGTCGTCGGTTCTCGCGCTCGTCGCTTCGCTTCCAGGTGGGGCCCTGGGTGGGGTCGAGCGACCGGACGCTCCGAGAACGGTCGACTCACAGCAGTTTGCTTACCTCGTTGCGCAGGTCGCGGACGAACGGGCGGGGGTCGTCGAGCGAGAGGTAATCGAAGTGCGGCTGGGCGAGACACGAGCGCGCGACGGCCCAGGCCTCGGCCGGGAACGAGGGGACCTCGACGTACGGCGACCGCTCGGTGAGAACGCTGTGGAGGTACGCCCCTTCGCCGCGCAGCAGATGGGTCGCGACGCCGCGTTCGTACGTCGAGTCGCCGTCGAACGACTCCCCGCCGGCGAACCGGTAGTACTCGTACGGGAAATCGAGGCCGGCCTGGACGGCACACGAGACCGACGCCCAAAAGCGCGGGTTGATTTCCATGAGCTCGTATTCGCCGGTAGTTTCGTTCGCGATGAACTGGACCGACGCGAGCCCGTGCCAGTCGAGTTCGGCGAGCAGGGCGCGGGCGACCCGATCGAGGTCGGGGTCGTACATCGTCTTCCGGCAGACGCTCGCCCCGCCGGTGTACTTGAAGCCGCGAACCCGACGGCGCTGACAGATCGTTACCGGCTCGCCGTCGTCACAGAGCGCCCAGACGGCGAACTCCTCGCCCGGGACGAACTCCTGGGTAATAGGGACGTGGCCCATTCGGGCGGTGATCCCCTCGACGTCGGGTTCCACGCCGGGATCTATGTGTTCGGTCAGCGCCCCCTTGGCCGAGGCCGTCTCGGGAAGCGACGGGACGTACTCGTTCACGAGCAGCGCGTATCGCGCCTTGACGATCCGCTCGCGGTCCCAGTCCTCGACGGTATCGAGAAGCCGGGTCTCGGGAATCGCAACGCCGGCGGCCTCGGCGGCGTCAGCGAGGCGTATTCGGTCATGAGCGTCTCGCAATACGTCGAGCGTCGGCCAGGGCGTCGCAATGTGCTCGGCGAATTCCTCGCGGTACGCCGAGAGGACGTACGAGTCGACCTCCCGCAACGGCGTGATCGTCCGAACGTCCGGCCGCCGGGCGAGCGCCAGCAGCGCGTTCTTATACCCCAACAGGTCGGTTCTCGGCGAGGGGAGCTTCACGGCTTCATCACAGTACCGCGAGCGAAGCGCCGGGATGTCCGCGCTTTCGGCGGCCGCGATCGTGTTGATTCCCCGCCGGCCGAGCGAGCGGAGACAGATAACGGAACTGGCCGCGGTGATCGCCGGAACGACGACCGACGCCCCTTCGTCGGAACTCATACCGAAGCGACCTACGGCAGCCATATAGCCGATGTGCTTGTGACAATCATGTCCGACACGTCGATCGGTTCCGGCCGAGAGTTCCGGCCGGGAGAACATGGGTGAACGACGACGGATCGAGGGAGGACTTTCATGTGTCTCGGCTGCGAGGACATCAAAGCCATCATGCCCGAACGCATCGTCTTTCTCGACGGCCGCCCCGAGTTCCTCTACGATGCCGACTGTACCGTCATCGAGACCTACCAGCTCGGCGATAGCGTCGGCGCGGCCGCCTACGTCGAGTGCGACTCCGAGGCCGAAGCGGCGATCGAGCGCGACGACCGGGTGCTCGCCGTCGAGGACAACCGGGAGGTGTCGATTCCCACCGAACCCGAGGCCGTGAGCCAGGCCCCCGAGGACGTCGCGACGATCGAGGACGTCCGTCGGCTGCACGACGTTTCGAGCGGCGACGCCACCGGCGAAGGGGTAACGGTCGTTGCGATGGACTCGGGGATCGATACGAGCCATCCGGTGTTCGACGGGATCTCGATCCGCCAGGTCGACGTCACCGGGTCTGGCGAGGGCGATTCCGTCGGTCACGGGACGGCAGTACTGGGCCAAGTCACCAGGCTGGCGCCCAGAGCCGAGTTGATCTCGCTACGGATCTTCGGCGAGGAGGGAAGTACGGAGACGAACGTCATCATGCGCGCGTACGAGTGGCTGCACGCGAACACCGACGCCTACGATGTCGTGAACATGTCCTGGGGGTCGAGCGAGCGCTCGCGCGAGATCGACCGCGTCCACAACCGGCTCGTCGAGAAAGGTATCAGGGACGTCGTGTCGGCCGGGAACTCCGGTGAGACTGCCGGCAGTCCGGCGACCGCGAAGCGTGCCTTTGGCATCGCGGCCTGCACCGAGGAGGGAACCATCGCCGATTTTTCCTCGTACAACCCCAACCGGGACAACCCCGATGTCGCCGCGATCGGCGTGAACAACCGCTTGGCACAGGCCTCGGGGACGGCGCTCGGCGAGGACCTCCCGGGCCCCTGGACAAAGGGGTCGGGAACGTCCTTTTCGGCCCCCGAAGTAGCCGGCATGGTCGCGAAGTACCTCAGCGCTCGGGGCAACACCCCGCCGGACCAGGCCAAAGCCGACTTCGAGGAGACCGCCCGCGACATCCCCGACCAGCCACGCGACGGGGCCGGAATCGCCGATTACGCCGCGGCGGTCGGCGAGGGTGGATCCGGGCCCCCAAGCCCTTCGCCCCGGCCGGAGAAGGCTAACGCTATCGTTCAGGACTTGATCGCCCACGACGTGATCTACCTCGAAGCCGATTGGCTCGACGCCGGCGAGTACCGGGTACGGGAGCGAGCGACCGACGGGGACGCGGGTCTCGTGATCGCGTTCGAGCGACTGTCGGGCGATGGGGGAAATAGGGGTAACGGAAGCGACGAGGGCACCGAGGCCGACGGGGGCGACGACGGCAGCGGCGGGTCGGGTGCGAACGGATCGAGCGCGAACGAGTCGGCAGGGCGAACGACGAGCGGGAGCGGAGCCGACGGCGGGTCCTGAGGAGTCCGCGGGTCGGGCCCCTGGTTCCGGACGCCGAGACCGTATGCACGAGGCGGAATTGCACACCGGCACGTACAGCCAGAAAGGTCATATCCGGCGACGACTAACCGGGAACGAGAACTGGTATGTCCGAATCGGGAGACAGGAGCGAGGCAGGCACGGCCGACGACGCCTCGCGCCCGCTGTTCGATCCTGCGCGCGAGCGGGCGATCGAGCGCGAACGAGCGCATGAGCGGCGGGAAAACGGGAGTCGCGAGCGTTCCGGCGGGAGCAACGCGTCGGCTGGCGAGTCCGCCGGTGGCTCACGAACGCAACGGTCCGCCGAAACCGAGGGGACTCGGGAGGCGCTCGGCGGGGGCTCGACTGCCGACTCGGGCGCTCGATCACGATCACGATCGCGATCGCGTTCGGACTCGGGCTCGCGGTTCGCCTCGGCCTCGGACGTAACGGGTCGTGGGGTCGGCCTCACGCTCCTCGCGGCGCTGTTGTGTGCGCTCGGATACTACGGCGTGCTCGGATTTCAGGCCACGGGAGTCCAGGTCTTCGGCTCGGTCGTCCCCGTTCCGTTTTATACGCTCACCTATTCGGTGCTGTTCGTGTTCAGTCTCGTCCCGCGTGCCCACGGAGGATTGCGGGCGCTCAGTTGGTCGATCGTCTTCAGCCTCGTCTTCGGGACGTTGATGACGATCGGCACCGAGGGAGCCTTCTACCTGGCCGACAACCCCGATCTCGCGACCGCGGGCTACACCGGCGTTACCGTACTCGCGCTCGCGGTCGTCGTCGCGTCGATCACCTACTGGGGCGTTCTCTCGGTCGCGAAGACCGCATAACCCCACTCCGAATTCGGTTCGGCAGCCGCGCGATCCGTGCCTCGCGGGTCGGCATCGACTATCGTCGCGACCGGCGAGGCCGTCGTTCGTGTCGCACCCGTTTCGTTGCTGGCCTCCTCGCCTTCTCGCGACTGTCGTAGCTTTCGCGACCGGGGCTTTCGTCGCCGCTGTGTCCTGACCGCCGTGAGATGGGCTCCCGTCCCTTTCCGTTCGAGGTAGCACTCCTCGTAGCCGTCGCCGACCGCCCGCTCGACATAGGACTCGATTTCCTTCGCCGGAACGACGGAGACGTCTATCGTCGCGTTTCGGTTGGGTACGAACCGCTCGTCACGGTCGTCGCGAGAACGGCGAGGGGTTCGAACGCCGAGGACGTCGATCGTCATAGCGAGCGAGACGTCGGGATCGGTCTTGAGTGTGGGCCATGCGGAGTGAAAGTGAACGTCCGTCCTCGGCCGGTCGCAGCCGCTGCTCGAAGGCGAACACGTTGGGGAGCCTGGGCCGGGATTCTGTCTACTGGTCGAGTCCTGCCTGGTCGATGCCGCGGAGGTGACACGAGCAAGCGAGGTCGTACTGACGACCTTCGTGCTCGTGACCGTGACTGAGTCCGCAGGGGCGCTTACTACCACGATGAATCACAGTACCAAGGAGAATTACTACCTCCGGGGACGACGCCGACACACTGTTCCTCTTCTCCGACCGGATGGGTCTCCGTGAGTACTCCGATGATCGCCGTGAGAAGCTCCTCCGCCATGCCGTCCGCGCTAGAGAGAAGGTCGGTGGCCTCACCAACGCTCTGGAGGAGTGCCGAGTCGCCGAAGCGATCGTCCGCCGGATCGATCGTACCGACGATAATCTACGGGCCGGCTGCGACTACCGAATCGCGACCGCGTGCTCGGCGAGCATGCCCTTCGGCGGGGCTCCCTCGGAACTCCGCCGGAGTCGATCGCGTGACTATCGGCGAACACGCTCCGGAACTACGATCCAACTATCGCGAAGAGATGCTATGGCGCGAACTCATGTTGATAGAACGGATAAATCGACGAAATTAAATCCAGTGAGTCATAGGTGCGGACGATATGGTATCAAAGCGACCACACGGTCGGATCTTTGCTGTACTGCTCGCTGTCGTGCTCGCGAGCCTCCTCGCTCCAGGTGTCGTTGCCCAGCAGGCGGAACAATCCGAGGACGAACCGAACGATAATCCCGTAAATGCGACGCTCGTAGGACCAGGCACATCGGTGAGCGGCGACATCAACTCGACCGGCACGAACGCCTCCCAAGCCGACGCCGACTGGTTCGCGTTCCCGGTCGAGGCTGGTCAGAACGTCACCGTCACGCTCGAGAGCGGCGACGACGCCGAACGCGTGTTCGTCTTTCTCGCCAGTCCGAACGGGTCACGAAACGTCACAGCGGCCGACGATACGCTCGCCGACGCCACCATCGCTCCTGCCGGTAGTTCCGTAACGCTCAGTGCAACGGCTAACGACTCACGGCCTTACTTCGTCGGCGTGACGGGTCTCAGCGGGGAGTACACCTTTAGCATCGAAACCAGCGGTGGTATGACGATGGAAGCGAACGGAACGAACTCGACCGATACGACGAATACAACCAACGCAACAGCGACAGCGACCGCGGCAAGTACGACGACCAGCACCTCCACGTCGACCGAGACGATTAGTACTCCCACGACGACCACTACGACGCCGACCGAAACGGCCACGGCGACGTCCACTGAAGCGACCACAGCGACGACGAGTAATCAATCGACGACTGCCAGCGGCGGTACGAGTGGGAGTGGCGACAGCGGCGGCGGCAGCGGGGGTACCGCGAGCGACCAGGGAACGAGCACCTCCGGACCCGGCTTCGGGCTTCTCGCTGGACTGGTTGCATTACTCGCCGCGGCGCTGTTCATCGCGCGACGACGGTAGCGGTCCTCCCTGCACGATTCGGAGCGCAGTGTCCGATTCGTTCTCAACACCACCATGGCCGTCGCTGGGGCGCTCGTGGACGAGAACGAGTTGCCGGTCGATCTCCGCTGTATTCGTCGTCTCCCGTCACTGCTCCTTCGACCTGGTGGCCTGGAGTCGAGATACCAGTCGAAACTCGATACCGTGGGGGGGAAGAGATTTGCTTCGACGAAGGACGCTCTTCGAACAGGAGAGCGGTTGCCTCCCTCAGTAGCCTACTACTACCTCAGTCGCGTTCGCGGACAAACAGCGTTTCGCCCTCGGGAACGCTCGTTACGGGTTGTAGAACAGTGGCGACGATTGGCTGGGTGTGCTGGTAGTACACGAACCGATAGGTGAGCAATTTCGTCACGTCGTTCACTCCAGCGTGGATGAGTAAGTCGAGAACGAGCGTATCCTCCGAAACGGTGATGTTCTCGTCTATTTCCGTTGCTTCACAGACGACACGGACCGTATGTGACATCGATATGCGATTGTAAGC
>PXRY01000023.1 GCA_003022925.1 Halobacteriales archaeon QS_8_65_32
CGAGGCGCGAGCGACCGCGAGCGCCTCGAAAGCGAACGGGGAGCAACGACCCGTGAGCGGGCCGCAGGCCCGTGAGCAGATGACGAGGGAGCGAAGCTCCCTCGAACCACGAGGTGTGAGCGAAGCGAACACCTCGAAGTGGCGAACGGGGAGGAACGGCCCATGAGGGGCCCGCGGCCCGCGAGCAAAAGCCGAGCGTGCCGGGGGCTTCCGAAACGGTCTCGGCGGCTCTTTTCCGAAGAGCCGCTACAGTAAATACGACCGGTAGACATGGCCGGACTTTTAGGTGGGTACCACCGATAGGAGAGTAGACCTTTCGATGAACTGGAACGACTCCTATGGTGGATCGGACGAGGCTGGCGGCACCGCGGGGGAGAACGGAGCAGGCACCGAAAATCGGGCGCTTCGTTCGAACGCGAAGACCGTCGCTACCCGGGTCAGAGACTTGTTGCCCGCCGAATACGACGTTCAGGGCGACGTCACCGAGAGCGCGAGCGGCTCCCAGGCACTGGTCGCGATCCAACCGCCCGTCGGCCCGGCGATCACCGCCGGCTTCGGTATCGACGAGTACGCCGACGCGAACGGGACGGCGATTCCCGACGACGAGCGCGACGAGGTCGCCTCCGGCCTCGCCGCACGGGCTGCCCTCCAAGTCAAACAAGCCGTCGGCGACGCCCTCACGCCGACCGCGCGCTGAAGAACTGACCCCCCAGTCGGTCGCGCCGTTCGCTCGCGCCTCGCCGTTCGCGGGTTCGTCGGACCGTCAGTCCAGCGCTCGTCGTGGTAAAACGAGGCCGTCGCGCTTGCAGCGGAGACGCTTCGCGTCCCTACGACGGTTGCGAGCACGGAGGTCTCGTCGGCACGTCGGAACTCGAAGCGCTCCGGCCACGTCTCGAACGGTCAGGCGAAGCCCTCTCGAACGACAGCGACCCTCCGAGTCGAGCGGTCGGGAACCTCCAGAACGATCCCGATCGTCGATTTTCGAGCAACTACTACACCGATCACCACCCATCGGCGGTCACGAACGCTTATCGCGCCGCGGCATCCACTTTTTACCCGTGCCCGATCCCGTCGAGACCACCGACCCGGAGGGGATCGATTTCGCCTGGGTGATGCAGACGACGTTCGTGCTCACGATCCTTTTGGGCGCGCCGATCGTCGCGCTCGCGTCGATCCCGGCGACGCTGCCGACCTGGGGCGCTCGCGCGAGTTTCGCGATCCGCGTCGGGGCAATCGTCTGGATCGTCGTCGCAATCGGCACGTTCGTCTACGAGCGCCGGAACGCCACACGCCACGCCGCTACACGCCATGACGCCACGGGCCGCGAGACGGACGGAAACGGACCCGTGAACGAGGGCGAAAACCGGGACGTCGACGGGACCGTTCGGAATAACGGCTCGAAGCAGGGCGACAACTCGAAGCAGGGTAACGACCCGAAACAGGGCGGCGAGTCGGGATCGGCCGACGACCGAAAGCAGGGCAAGGACCGAAGCGGCGAGCGGGCAGCTCCGAGCGCTCACTCGGCGGCGTCGGCGTCATCGGAGAGCAACTCCGAAACGTAGACGAACCGGGTGCCGGCCCGCCTGGCGGTTTCTGCGTCGCGGTCGGAGTCGCCGACGAAGAGAACTCGCTCGGACGTCGCGCCGAGCGCTTCGACAGTAGCTAAAAGGGACTCGGGATCGGGTTTGTACGTCGACACCGAATCCCGGCCGACGACCGCCCCGACGTGCTCGGCTAAGCCGTGGGCCTCGATGGCGATCCGACAAGCGGCCTCGCAGTTGAGCGAACAGATCCCGATCGGTATCCTTTCGTGCGTCACGCCGTTGTGGGTGTATCTGCCGTCTTCGACGTGATCGGCGAGCGCGAGGCGTTCGGAGTTTCGCGCACCTTTTCGCTCGTGGTCCGCGATGGTTTCCTCGACGGCCTCACGGTGGCCCTCTCGCTCGGCGAACTCGAGCATCGCCCACAGGCCGGCCGGCGGGTCGACGCCGCGCTCGCGAAGCACCCGATCGACGTCGGCGGCGACCGTCCCCCAGTCGACCGCAAGGCGCACGAGCGTCCCGTCGAGGTCGTAGACGATCGCGTCGAACGCGCCGATCGCATCGTCCGAACTACCGTCGGTCACGCCGGCTTCTCACTCCAGCAGGCCACGGCCGATGACGTCCTTTTGGATCTGGGTCGTCCCCTCGTAGATCGTCGTGATCTTCGCGTCCCGGTAGAACCGTTCGACCGGGAAGTCCGTCGTGTAGCCATACCCCCCATGAATCTGGATCGCCTCGTTCGCGACGTCCACCGCCGTCTCGCTCGCGAAGTACTTCGCCATGCTCGCTTCGATCCGGACGTCCTCGCCCGCTTCCTCGCGCCGGGCAGCGTCCCTGGTCAGTAGGCGGGCAGCCCCCGTACGCGTGTGCATGTCGGCGACCTTGTGGCGAATCGCCTGGAAGTCGGCGATCGGCCGGTCGAACTGCTCACGATCGCCGGCGTACTCTACCGCGGCGTCGAGTGCCGCCTGAGCCACCCCGACGGCCTGAGCGGCGATACCGATCCGGCCGCCGGTGAGAATCGACAGCGCGGCGGCGAGGCCCCTGCCCTCCTCAGTCAGGCGGTTCTCGGCGGGGATCCGGGCGTCGTCGAAGGTAAGCGAGACCGTATCGCTCGCCCGTAAGCCGAGTTTGTCCTCCTTCTTGCCGACTTCGACGCCGTCGGCATCCATCGGGACGAGGAATTGGGTCACCGAATTCGGGTCGTCGCGGTCGGTCTTCGCGAAGACGATGGCGACCCCGGCGCGGGTGCCATTAGTAATCCACTGCTTGTCGCCATTCAGGATATACTCGTCGCCGTCCCGAGAAGCGTCCGTCGCTTCTCGGGGGTCAGCCGAGGTTTTCTCGGCCGAGTCCCGGCATGCTTCGGTGCTCATCCCAGCTGGGTTCGAGCCAGCGTGGGTTTCAGACAGCGCGAAGGCCCCGACCGGCCGCCCCGTCGCCATCTCGGGGAGCCAGCGCTCGCGCTGTTCGTCACTGCCGAACTCGGCGATACAGGAAGTCGCGAGACAATGTACCGAAAGCGCCGTCGCGACCGCGAGCGAGCCATGTGCCAGCTCCTCGTTGACGAGGGCGTAGGTCACCCGGTCGGCGTCGTAGCCCCCGTACTCCTCGGGCGTCGTGAGCCCGGCGAGATCGAGGTCGCCTAACCCGTCCCAGACGTCCTCAGGGAACTCGCCCTCGCGGTCGGCTTCTTGCGCACTCGGCCGGATCTCCTCCGCTGCGAACTCCCGAACCACGTCGCGGATGGCCGCCTGCTCGGCCGTGGGTTCCATACACATTATATCGGCGGCAGGGGTAAAAATCGTGCGTGCGACGGTCAGCGCGGACGACGACCGTTCGGGCGGCCGACGTGCCCGACGCCGCGAGGTGCGCCTAACGGCGACGCGGGACCCCCGGCGGTCGGTCAGGCGACGTTGCGCTCGTGTTCGAGCCGTTCCGTGTCGTTGAACCGATCGCTCCCGAGCCCGGAGATATCGACGAGGCTCGCCTCGCCGTCGAGCGCGAGTTCGGCGACGAGTTGGCCGGTCGCCGGCGAGTGCTGGAAGCCATGGCCCGAAAAGCCCGCGGCGGTGATCAATCCCGGGAGGCTCTCCTCGATCACCGGGTGATGGTCGGGCGTCACCGCATAGAGGCCGGCCCACCCGCGTTTCACGCCCGAGTCGGGGCCGAAGTAGGTGGTGTAGTCACTCGCGCGTTCGAGGGCCTCGGCGGTCCAATCGAGATCCGTCCCTTTCGTATACCGGTCGGGGTCCTGATCGGGCTCGGCCTCGGGATCAGTACTCGAGAAGTGGCCGCCGACTAGAGCCGCGCCCTCACGTTCGGGCCGGAAGTACGACCCCGTGTCGAGATCGACCGTCAGTGGAACGTCCTCAGGAACCGGCGTCTCGGGATCGACGACGAGCACCTGGCGGCGTCGCGGGGAGATCGGTAGGGAAAGACCGGCCATCCCGCCGACCTGCCGTGCCCACGGTCCGGCGGCGTTCACCACGACATCGCTTTCGATCCGCGTTCGACCCGCGTCGTCCTCGCCCTTGGGGTCCGTCCCACTACCGCCGTCTACACCGTCCACACCGTCGATCTCGACGCCCGTCACCCGATTACCGTCACGGAGGAGACCGGCCACGGGCGTTTCCGTGTGGACCTCAACACCGGCTTTCCGCGCCTCCGTGGCGAAGCCTTGAAGAGCTAGGTGCGGGTCGGCGAACCCGTCGATCGGACAGTACGTCGCGGCGCGGAACTCCTCGAGTTTCAATCCTGGACAGACCTCCCTGGCTTCCCTGGGGCTCAGTAACTCGCTCGGAACACCCCGCTCGCGCTGCATGGCGACGCTTTCGGCGAACTCGGCGGCCGTCTCCTCGGTTCGCGCGCAGAAGAGATAGCCCGAGCGGCGGTAGGCGATGTCCGTATCGAGGACCTCCTCGAACGTCTCCCAGACCGCGATGCTCGAAAGCGAGAGCGCGACGTGCACCGGCGTCGAGAACTGCGTGCGGATACCCCCCACAGAGCGCTCGGTACTGCCGCTTCCAAGCGACTTCTTCTCGTAGACCGCGACGTCCGCGCCGCCCGCCGCGAGGTAGTACGCCGACGCGAGACCGACGATCCCCCCGCCGACGACGACCGCGTTCATGTGACTGCATAGCATATCGAATAGCTAAACCGTTCCGGTAACTGGGAAATCGGCAGGACCGACGATTCGATCGCCGATCGGCGAGACGGACCGACGCCGGAACCGGCGGGGCGGGGCCGAGCCAGAGCTGGCAGGACGGAGCCAACAACTACCACACGTGCGCACGACGACGGCTTATGAGCGAGATACGCGTGCTCTCGGACGAGGATGTCGCGCGAGTGCTCGACCTCGATTCGTTGTTGAACGTTCTCGACGACGCGTTCGTCGCGGACCATCGTGGCGCGGTCGAACGGCCTGACCGCCCGCACTTCCCGGTGGGCACCGGCCTCGATCCCGAACAGCCGGACGCTCCCCTGGGAACGGGCCTCGTGATGCCCGCCTACGTTCACGGGGCGAACTACTACGCGACGAAGGTGGTCGGCGTCTTCGAGGGAAATACCCGAGAGGGCTTGCCGACCGTAAATGCGACCGTTGTGCTCACCGACGCCGGGACCGGGATGCCGGTGAGCTACCTGGCCGGCACGCGGCTGACGAACGCCCGGACCGGCTGTATCGGCGGCCTCGCTGCCCGCGAACTCGCCGCCGACCCGACGGCGGTCGATCTGGGCGTGATCGGTGCCGGCACGCAGGCACGCTGGCAGGCCCGCGCGATCGCCGCAGCGACGAACGTCGAGCGCGTGCGGGTCTTCTCGCCGAGCGATTCACGATACGCCTGTGCCGACGACCTCGAAGACGAACTCGGAGTTCCCGCCGAGGCGGTTTCGGCTCCGCGCGAAGCCATTAGGGAAGCGGACGTCCTCGTGACGGCGACGACCGCCACCGAACCGGTATTCCCGGGCGAGGCGCTCGCCTCGGGTACGACGGTGATCGCCGTCGGTGCCTACACCGCAGGAACCCGCGAACTCGATAGCGGGACGATCGAGCGCGCCGATCGGGTCGTCGCCGACGTCCCCGCGGAAGCCATCGAGACCGGCGACTTCCGACACACCGATCTCGACGTCGACGACCTCCTCGCGCTCGGTGCGGTCTGTGATGGAGCCGCCGGCCGCGAGACGATGGAGGAAATCGTCGTCGCGAAGAGCGTCGGGACCGCGGTCGCCGACGCCGCGGCGGCCGAACACCTCTACGACCTCGCCGTTGGGCGAAACGCCGGGGTGACCGTCCCGCTATGAGTACGGATCGATCGTCGTTGCTCTTCGTCGCTGACCGCTCGATTGGCCGACTCGGCTCTCCTTCGAGCAGTGCCGTGCTATCTGTTACCCCGACACTACTTTGACCGCCTACGAGCACGTGCTCACATGGATATCGAGATTCGCTCGGCGACGCCGGCCGATGTCGATGCGATGGGGCGGGTCGCAGAACGGTCGTGGCACGCGGCCCACGCCCCGATCGTCGGTACCGAGGTTGTCGAGCGCTTTCTCGACGAACACTACGATACCGAAGCGTTCCGCTCGCTTATCGACGACGAAACCGTCCTCTTAGATCTCGCGGCGACGGACCGGCCGGCCGTCGGGTTCGTCGTAGCGAGCCCGTCCGAGGGGAGCTCGGCGACGTTCGATCTCGGCCGACTCTACGTCGATCCGGACCGGTGGGAGGCGGGGATCGGGCGACGATTGCTCGAACACATGGAACGAGTAGTTCGACGCCGCGGCAGGACGCGTATCGAACTGGGGGTCATGGCCGAGAACGACCGCGCGATCGGCTTCTACGAAGCGGCCGGCTACGACCGGATCCACGCCTTCGACGACGGTCGGATCGACGCTCGCGGGACACCTACGCGAAAGACCTCTCGCGACCCCGGTGATCGATCGGACGGCTTCGACTGACCGCGACGTGATCAGGCACGGGTTGGTGCCTGGCGGTCAGGCCGCCCCGTGACTTTCGAGTTCGGTCACGTTCTCGAAGATCGCCCGCACGTCGTCGCTCACGCCCAACTCGTCGAGTTCGGCCGCGACGTCGGTCGCTTCGAGGACCTCTTTTCCATCGGGCTTCTTTCGCTGGATGAGCGCCCGGTAGAGATACGAGACCCGAAGTAGCCATCGGGCTCCCTCGATGTCGCCTGCCGAACCGATGCGATAGGTCGTCCAGCCCGATTCGGGCACGTAGTGGTGCTCGCCGGTCCGCCCTTTAGCGACGAGGGTATCGCCCATTCGCTTTGGGAAGTTGATGTCGAGCGCGCCGCCCCCGCGGTGGATATGGCCGACTTCGTGAGCGCCCACGTCGAACTCGACGGCATTGAACCGGTGGGGGCCGGTTTCGACGCCTTCCCAGGTCGAAACGTCCTCGACGACGACCTGAATCGGGTCGTCGGTGTCGTCAGTGTCGCCGGTGTCGCTTTTCGGCATAAGTGACGATTGTACGATACGGGGACGAATAAGCGCTTTCCCGACGCGCCGTGGGACGAACCGAACGAGAGAGCGACGAACGTCCACATGCCTCGGTTTCGCTCTGGTCAACGATCCCCGTACGGCGGGCGAACATGGTCCTTCGACGATCGAGTTCGGTGCCATCGCTAGCGTGGGGAAATTGGGGGTTGCGTCGATCCGTTCGTCGGTCGTAGTCGGGTATCGGGGTCGTCGATGGACGAAACGAAAGCGCTTTTATCCGCACGTTGGGTACGAACGGATACGTTCTGCGCGTGGGTAGCCAAGCCAGGTCAACGGCGCAGCGTTGAGGGCGCTGTCCCGTAGGGGTCCGCCGGTTCGAATCCGGTCCCACGCACTCCCGGTTTTTGCTCTGTCGTTCAGAAGACGCTTCGCGTCTTCTGTGATGACGAGACGGCTTCGTCGTCTCGAACCACGCTCGCGGCTTTCAGCCGCTCGCTCGCCGATACAACTGGAAACTGAAAGGTGAGTTCCGTTGGAGTCACTCATCTCGGCGTGGTTCGAATCCGGTCCCGCGCAATGAGCTTTCGAGTTTAATCCTCCCAGATAATGAGCGGCGCTCGTTCTGACTCCTGAAGCATGAATGGGCCGAGCCCACTCGGCTCCCTCACGATCGTCGAGATTCGAAGCACATGCGCGGTGAAGACGGAAAAAGGCACCAGCATAAACGTGACGCTGGCGTTGACCGCTTACATCAATACATCGATACCGAGGAACTCCCCGAGAGGACGGTCGGCTTTAGGTACAACGCGGTGACGACCGCCGCGAACAAGCCTGAAATCCCAGTATAGAGGATTAATCATGAAGGATACGCGAGTTCCACTGGAGGTAGCGTATTTTGGAGAACTCCTCGGACGGCCCGAATAGTTTCAACACGCCGGCGAAATCGGCAAGCGGGCCTTCGTGCGGAAGCGAACAATGAGAGACTAAGTCCGGTTTCGCGAAGGGTCGAGCAATTCCGGCTACTACGAGTTATCGATCTATAATTTTCCAGGCAACTACTGCACCCTGTTGATGATGAGGGTGTCGTAGTCCGTCGAAGCGGGCTATCTTAGCCACTTCCGATGTGAAACCGTACTAGTAGTCCGTATCAATTCGAACTTTCTCAGCGATCTTCTTGACGTTCATCTGATCGTATTCTTCGTTCTCTTCCTCGTAGTAAAGTCCAAGAAGACCTCCATTTCGCTTGAAATCGGAGTCACGAAGCCTCTTAGCGTCAGTAAGGAGAGATGACGAACTCTCCTCAGGAAACGGCGTAAAGGTTCTCGCATAGCTGGCAGGATCGATCGATCCATTGTCGTACCTGAATCGAAGCAATTTCGCCTCAACTGGTACTTGATCAATACCAGTCTCGATTATCAGGTCACATCGCCTTTGACTGCTTGGGTATGTTCGCTCCGTTTTAAGTGATAACTCGCCGGAGTAGTTCCCGATAGCTTCTACCAACATCTCGATCTGCCTCTCCTCCTCAAATGGGCCGATTCCAGGCTTCCAACGACTGTGTTCGGCCTTGGAGTCAACATCCACAATCACAGAAGCGAAACTCTCTGTTAAGAACTCAAGCGCATTTGATGTGTTGTCATAGCTCATTTTGGTGTTTTTCCTGACTCATCGAAAGGTGGTATGCTAAAGTCATTTAGTTTGCGCTGATCTGATCGGTGAATGCGGCGAAAGGTAGCAAGCGATAGCGCTTGAGCAACAAGTGTCGCTGCCGGATGCTATCGTCCTGTAGGGTGGTCTCATGAGTTCGCTAAACAGCAAAGTATGTAGTCTAATAGTTGTTGAAACAACTAATTATAAAAACCGATAGACAAGCACGTACTGAAGAACGTCTCTCGTCTGCGGAGTCGTCCCATGCGCTTCGTCGTATTCCCGACTATGAAGGCGTCACGACTAACCTCTTGCCGCGTTCTCCCTCGGTATGATCGGTACGCAAGCCCCCGAAGACCCCTACACGCTAGAGTTCGAGAGTAGCGTCGCATCGGTTTCCGAACCCCCGGAGAGAGCGGCGGCCAGCCCGCCGACCGCGGTGCCATCGGCGGCGTTCCGGTCACGGACGCCCAATACCGAGACGACGCCGTTGTTCACACGCTCGCTGGCCCGCTCGACGCGAGCGAGGGCGAGACGATATCCGGTGCAATCGATCCCGAGTTTCGCACCTACTGTATGCGTGCCCACACCGCGAGCCACGTTCTCTACGGCGCGGGCCGACGCCTGCTCGACGACCTCGGCTACGGCGGGTTCGACATCGGCGCGGAGAAAGTCCGGGTGGATTTCGAGACGACGACCGAGATCGATTCGGACCTCTTGGTCGAACTCGAACGCCTCGTCAACCGAGCGATCTGGGACTCGTTCGACGTGACCTGGGAGCAGTACCCCCGTGAGGAGACTCTCGCCCGCGAGGACGTCGCGTTCAACACCAAAACCGAGGAGGGACTCGGCGACGAGAGCGTCCGGATCGTCGATGTCGACGGCTGGGACGTCGCGGCCTGCGGGGGCACCCACGTCCACAACACCCGGGAGATCGGACCAGTGACCGTCTTGGAGCGGTCGAACCCCGGCGAGGGCCTCACTCGGGTCGAGTTCGCCGTCGGGCCGGCGGCGATCGACGAGCGGGCCACGGAACGCGCAGCGATTTTCGACGCTGCAACGGCGGCGAACACCCGTGTCGCTGACCTGCCGGACGCAATCGGCCGCCTCCAGGCCGACCGCGACGCCGCGGTCAGGGAGCGCGACGCGCTGCGCGAGCAGGCCGTCGAGAGCCAGGTCGCCGACCTTCGGGAAGCGGCCGTCGAGAAAGAGGGCGAGACGTGGGTGGTCGGCGCGATTGACGGCCTCGACGCGAACGAACTCGCCGACCGGGCGGGTGAAGTCGTCCGGTCGAACATGGACGCAGACAGCGACGGCGGCGGTAGCGACGCTGACGAGGCGAGCGGGGACGACGGGATCGATGAGGACGACGGAATCGAGGGAGACGAGCCGCCGGCCGTCGCCGCGCTCGTCGGCGCCGACGGCCGATACCTCGCCGTAGCGAGCGCTGGGGAGGCCGACGCGAGCGCGGTGGTCGAGCGCGTCACGAGCGAGGTCGGTGGCGGCGGTGGGGGCTCACCGACCGTCGCACAGGGCGGTGGCCTCGACGCCGACCCCGAGGCAGTTGTCGCTCTCCTGCGCGACGAGGACGGCTGAGGGCGCGGGATGCGACGAACCGACATGAAGACGGCCGAAGTTCGGCAGGTCGCACCCTCAGCGACGGTCTCGGTCCGAAGCTCGGCCGTTCGCCCGGGCGTCGCGCGCCTCGTTCCCATCGTCCATCGACTCGGCTACCGGGCCGGCCATCGCGCTCGCGACGCCGGCCGTCTCACCCCCGGCGGCGTCGGGACCGCCCGGACCGCCTTCCGCGCCGGTGCCCTGTCGTTCGCGGAGGTTCTGGCGGGTGAACTGCGGCTGGGCGCGCAGGCCGCGCGGCCCCCGAAACGAGCGATAGAGCAACGCGCCGACGACGACCGAAAACGCGAGGGCGAGCACTGCTAACGGAACGCTGTTCCCAAACGAATACAGTAGCGCCGTCGAGACCACGCCGCCGGTCATGAGCAGGCCGTAGACGATCCGTTTTCCGAGCCGGTCGATGACGTCCGCCGAGTCCTCGATGTCCGCCTGGATCCGGAGGTCCTCGCGTTCGACGCGATCGAGCGCGTCTTCGAGTTTGGGGGGCACTCGAACGGAGGACTCGACGGCCGCTTGGGTCTCGGTGACCCGTTCTTCGATGAACTGGCGGATTCCCGCCTCGCGATACCCCTCATCGATCAGGTAGTCGGTCGCGATATCGATGAAGTCGAACTCCGGGTCGAGCGTGACACACACCCCCTCAACGACGGTCGCGACCCGCAAGACGAGCGCGAGATTGGATGGAAGTCGTAACGGGAAGTCGTAGATCGTGTTTTCGATCTGATCGATGACTTGCTGGACGCGGTACTGTTCGATCTCCTCGCCGCGGACGTCCTCGATGGCCAGTTCCATCACGTTACCCATGACCTCCCGGTCGGCCTCCGGGCTGAGGGTACCCATCGCGATCAGCGCATCGAGGATGGCGTCGATGTCCTGGTTCGCGATCCCGATGTAGAAATCGACGATCCGGTCCTGGATGTACGCGTCGACCCGCCCGCTCATCCCGAAGTCATAGAAGACAAGCGTGCCGTCGGCCTGGACGGCGAGGTTCCCGGGGTGTGGATCGGCGTGAAAGACCCCGTCGTCGACGATCATCTGTAGGTACACGCGCTGGAGGAGTTCGGCGAGCGCCGAGCGATCGACGCCCATGGCGTCGAGTTCCTCGACCCGGGTGATCTTCGTGCCGGGAACGTACTCCATCGTCAGCACGCGAGGTGCGGAATGCGATTCGATCACGGCGGGGATCTCGATCTCCCGGTTACCCTCGAAGTTCCCTTGGATCTCCTGGAGCATCCGGCGCTCGCGATCGTAGTCCATCTCCTCGCGGATGGTTTTCGCGAACTCGTCGGCGAGATTCGAAAGCGAAAACGAGCGTGCCTCCCCGACGAACCGCATGATGAGGGGGAGACTCCACCTGATCACTTTGAGGTCGGCGTTGACGAGTTCCTCGATGTCCGGCCGGCGGACCTTCACGGCGACTTCCTGGCCGTCGATCTCGGCGCGGTAGACTTGACCCAGACTCGCGCCGCTGATCGCCTCCCGATCGAACGCGTCGAAGCGTTCTGCGATGGGACCGAGTTCGTCAGTCAGGACTGCTTCGGCTTCGGCCCAGGGTGCGGGCGGCACCTCGTCCTGGAGCTTCGAGAACTCCGCGATGTACTCGGCCGGCAGCACGTCGGGCCGGGTCGAGAGCAGTTGGCCGAGTTTGATGAACGTCGGCCCCAAGGTGAGCATCGAGTCGAGCAGGGAAGCCGCTCGCTCGCGCCGGGTCGCCGAATCGACGCTTCGCGAACCCCCGATCAACAGGAACCGACGCCGGTCACGCGCGTAGGCGACGAGTAGGGGGAGGAACTGGTAGGCGACGATCACGAACCGCCGGTACGCCCGCAGGTTCACTTCCCGACCACCTTACGAGTCGGTAGCCGACCCATCGGCGGCTCCGGCGTCGGTGTCGACGCCGGCGCTATCGCCGGTACTGGCATCGCCGTCGTTGCCGTCGTCGCCATTGCCCTCGTCGATCGGCTCGATCGATTCCGACGAGCCCGAGTCGTCCGCATCGCTCGGGCTGGCATCGAACCCTGACCCCGAGGCCGGTCCTGCGTCGTCGCCGTCGATGCGGATCCGCGTCTCGCTGCTGCGCTCGCGTTTGGGGAGTCGGAGCTCCAGCACGCCCTTCTCGACCGTGCCGGACGCCTCTTCGGCGCTCGCGTCCGGCAGCAAGGGGAGTTCGGCGTCGAGAAACAGCGCCCGGTCCTCGCGCAGGTAGCGGAACTCCCGCGGGACGTCCTTCTCGCGGCGGGCTTCGACGCGCAGGCGACCGTTCGTCGCCGTGACGTCGACCGTATCGGCTCGGACGCCGGGAAGGTCGACGACGACGAGGTACTCCCCGTCGCTTTCTAACACGTCGACGAACACCGCGTCGGGGAGATCGCGCAGCGCGTCACGCAGTGCGGACATGCAGTATAGTACCGCTTCGGGGGCGAAAAAGCCCCCGATAGTCACCTGACGTAGCCGTCGATCCGGGGACCGCTGGCGGCCCCCGGTCCGCGTCCGCGCCGGAGCTACTCCGGGTCTCGGATCCCTTTCGGCTCGCTACCGTCAGTCGGTGGTGGTTAGTTACGCGACGAGAACCGACAGCAACCGCTTCGAGGGGAGGGGGCTTTCAAACGGTCTCGGCAGCTCTTCGTCCGAAAGCTCACAGCAAACACGATCACGGGAGCCATCCGGGACGTTTTGACCGTCGGGTCCCACGGGAAAGTATGAGCGACCTACACACGTCGGGATTTAAGCAGGTCACGCGGATCGCCGCTGCTCGCGAGCGGCTGCTGGACGCCGTGAGTCCCCACGAGCGAACCGAGCGGGTGAGCCTGACGGCCGCGGACGGGCGGGTGCTCGCCGACCCCGTTCGGGCACGACGGGCGGTCCCCCACTACGCACGGGCGGCGATGGACGGGTACGCGGTGCGTGCCACAGACACCTTTGGCGCGGGCGAGCGTAACCCCGAGATCCTCCGCGGGCACGGGGCCGACGGCGATGCCGACTCGCTCGCGCCGGGCGAGGCAATCCGAGTCCACACCGGGAGCGAACTTCCGGAGGGTGCGGACGCCGTCGTAATGATCGAACGCGTCGAGGAGGTCGGTAACGACGTAGAGGTGTTCACCGCGCTCGCGGAAGGGTCGAACGTCGCGCCGGTGGGCGAGGACGTCGCCGCCGACCAGCACCTCTTCGACGCGGGCCACCGGCTCAGGCCTTCCGACCTCGGATTGCTCAAATCGACCGGCGTGAGCGAACTCCGCGTGCGAGAACCCCCGACCGTTGGCGTGGTCCCGACCGGCGAGGAACTCGTTCAATCGGACCCGAACCCGGGCGAGGTGATCGAGACTAATGGGCTCACCGTCGCCGAATATATCCGGCGTTGGGGCGGGCAAGCGACCTACCGGGAGATCGTCACCGACGACCGCGAGGCGCTGCGCGTCGCGGTTCAGCGCGACCTCACGAAGGACGTCGTCGTGACGACCGGCGGATCGTCGGTCGGTGAACGCGATCTGATCCCCGAGGTGGTCGACGAGTTGGGCGAGGTGCTCGTCCACGGCGTTGCCCTCCGGCCGGGCCACCCGGTCGCGCTCGGCGTCGTCGAGGAGACCCCCGTGCTGATGTTGCCGGGCTATCCGGTGGCCTGTATCGTCAACGCCGTCCAGTTCCTCCGACCGGTCATGAAACGCGTCGGTGGCCTTCCGCCCGCCCCCAACCCGACGACCGACGCTCGCCTGACCAGGAAGATCGAGAGCGAACCGGGCTACCGGACGTTCGCGCGGGTCCGACTGAACAGCTCCAACGACGGCGACAATGACGAGAGAGACATAGGCAAGGACAGCGACGACGGCGGTGACACCCCGCTCGCGACCCCGACGCGGGCGAGCGGGTCGGGCGTCCTGTCTAGTGTTGCACTCGCCGACGGCTGGGTCGCAGTGCCCGAGGGCCGCGAGGGCTTCGCCGAAGGCGAGGTCGTTCCCGTCGGGGACTGGGAGTATTCGGCCTGATATTTCCCGTCGAACCGGGTTCGGTCGGGCAGCACACTAGCGTTTCTCCTTCTACATCTTCCTCGTTAGTATTCTTCGGGTTACAGATGTGTTATTTCGAGCGGAAGATCGTATTTCTCGGGATCGAACCGACCGAACTCTTCGTCGGCCGTGACGATCTCGATGGGATCGGGATCCTCGCTCGGTTGACGCCATCCGTGCTGCATGTATGCGAAAGTGACGATCGGGGCGTCTTTCGTCTGGATACCTACTGCTCGTGCAAGAGTAACGTTCGCGGGGTGGTGTCTCTCGTCCCGGACACTCATGCGTCCGATCTGTTCCTAAGACGGTCCGATGACGAACTCCGACTCGTCGAGCATCTTCACGAACCAATCGAGGACGCTCCACCGCTCGGGCCGCTCCGATCCCTCTATGTTCGTTCGCACTTCTTCGAAGATGTAAGCGCTCACGCGGCATTCGTCGTCTCTACCGAGGGTGATGCCTTCGATCAAGTCGACGTACTTCTGCTCCTTCCCGGTGAGAGCGAAAATCTAGACGTTCGTATCGGGAATTATCATTCGTCGACGCGACGTGCTCGACGTTTGGCTTTGGGCTCGAATTCACGAGCCCTGCGTTCAAGTAGACGGTGAAATTCTTCGGCGCGTGTCTCCGACTCTTCGAGGCGCTCGTGACGTCCGTGTGAGCTGTGAAGGTCCGATTCGGTATCAAAGCTGACATTGGACTCCTCGTCCCTATTTGAGAGAATATTCTCGTAGTCCCACTCGACCCTGTCGTTGATCGAGCAAATCTCTTCCCAGGCTCGATCGAGATCGGTGTCTTTCTGTCGTGCCTGTTCGTACAGACGCGCTCCATCCTCAGCCATGAACGTCACCTCCTTCTCGTG
>PXRY01000024.1:0-10884 GCA_003022925.1 Halobacteriales archaeon QS_8_65_32
CCTCCTCTAACGTGGTCGTTCGAGAGAGCGGAGCTCTCTCGTGATATTGTCAGAACGCGAAGCGTTCTGACTGCGAGCGGGATCGGAGGTCCCGCACTGAACGAACGACGCCGGGGGCGTCTTTCGAACCACGGCGAAGCCGCCACGCGGTCGGCCCCTTCCAGTCCCACCCGAACCGGTTCCTGTCAGTCTTCATCGGTTGACTAAACACCACTGGCGAGGCGAGGCAAGGAGAGAAGGGACGCAAGAGCGATGGGACGGGTACGGCGATACAATAACCAGCGAACGACGACGGAACGAAGCGGCTGCTAGCCACTTTATTCCGACGACGGGGATCACGGCGTATCAGTGATCGTGTGCGTGGTCGTGCTCGTGGCCGTCGCCGTGAGCGTGGTCGCGCTCGCCGTCGATCCACTCCTCGGCGGTTCGCTCGCCGTCGGCGAACTCTCGGGCACGAGCGTCGATCTCCGCCGATGTGAGGATACCCGACTCGACGAGGAGTCGCGAGAGCGCTCCGAGCCACTGCTCGTAGTAGATCGTCTCGGGGTCCTCGTCCGCCGTCGATCGGTCGGTCCCGCCGGCCGCGTCGCGCTCGACTTCGGCGGCCAGACGCTCTTGAAAGGCGTCCCAGGAGTTCTCCTCTTCCTGCGTCACCGCAACGGCGACCGCGAAGGCTCGGGCCTGCCAGGGCGCGTCGAAGCCCTGCTCGGCTTCGATCGGGTCGTTCGATCCGTTCGACTCGACCGGCGGCCCGTCGGGTAATCCGTTCCCGCTCATCTCACGCACCGAGCCGGTCGGCGCCGATCATCGCGTTTCGGGTCACCAGGTCGATCAACTCCGCTTCGCTCAGGTCCTCGGTCCCAGGCGGGCGCTGTGGGAGCACCATATATCGGAGTTCGGAGGTGCTGTCGTGGACGTGAATCTCGATGCTGTCGTCGAGATCGACGCTGAACTCCTCGCGGAGCAGCCCTCTCGGGTCCTTGACCGCGCGCGAGCGGTATGCCGGCGTCTTGTACCACGTCGGCGGCAGCCCGAGCACCGCCCAGGGGTAACACGAACAGAGTGTACAGACGACGAGGTGGTGATCGCTCGGGGTGTTCTCGACCACTTCGATCTCGGTCGTGTCCTCGTTGACGTCAACGCCGAGGTCGGAAATCGCGCCGATCGCGTCGTTGAGGAGTCGGTCCCTGTAGTCGGAGTCGTCCCACGCGCGGGCGACGACGCGAGCGCCGTTGAGCGGGCCGATGTCGTCCTCGTAGGTGGCGACGATCTCGTCGACGGCGTCCGTCGAGAGCAGGCCCTTCTCGATCAGCAGCGACTGGAGGGCCCGGGTCCGCGACTCGGGGTCGTGCCGGCGGGCGTGATCGTCGACGTCGAAGGCCGGTTCGGGTTCGCTCATGGATCGTCTCGTGCAGCCAGTCACCTATTGGTATCGGTGCTCCTGAGACAGTAGTGCTGGGTGTAGCAGTTCGATGGATCGCTGAGACCGTTTAGCAAGCCCCCGGACGCTCGACCGGCCGCGGCTCGCTGTCGTTCAAAAGACGCTTCGCGTCTTTTGAGATGTGATGGGAACTCTTCGAGTCCTGATTTACTCACGAGAACTCCGTTCTCGTGAATGTGGAAAAAACACGAAGCATTTTTACTGCAAGCGGGACCCCCGGTCCCGCAATGAACGTGGGACTCCCCGAGTCCCACGGACCATACGAGCGGGCTTCGCCCGCGAGCAGATGTGGCAAAAAACGCGAAGCGTTCCTGCTGCAAGCTGGAAATCTACGATTTCTAGCGCTGACCGAAAGGCGCCTTCGGCGTCGTTCGAACCACGGCGAAGCCGCCACGCGGTCGGCCCCTTCCAGTCCCACTCGCAGCGGTTGCTGTCGGTCCTCGTCGCGCAACTAAACACCACTCCGATCGCCAGCAGTGTGCAATCGCGCGACGAGGACCGATGGAACGCGTCTCGGGTGGTCCCTTCCGGTTCCGCTCGGAGCGATCCGCTGTGGTGTTCGTCGCTCGGTCGACCATCGCTGCTGGGGCGGCGGCCGCTCCTTTCGCCTCGGTTCGCTCCCCTCCCGTCCTATCCTCGCCGAGACCCGACGCGTCGAGCGCGTCGCGTGCGGCGCGGGCACCGTCCTCGGATCGCTCGGCGGTCGTAACGCCGTAGATCGTCGGGCCCCACGAGGACTGGCCGACACCTGAAAAGACGGGGCTCGCGCTCATCGCCTCGATGACGTCGCCGAGCGGCGGCCGGTAGATTCCGCCTTGTTCGTTCGTGTACCACGCGCCGTTGAGCCGGCCGACCTCGCTCACGGCGGCCCCGAACCGGTCGTGATCGCCTTCGGCGACCGCCGGCAGGAGCCGGTCGGTAACGACGCGCGAGATCTCGTCGGCGATCCCCGGCTCGGCCCGCTCGACGACCGTGCGCATCCCCTCGTCCTCGGCGTCGCCGCTCTTCCCCGGCGGGAGGTCCGGCACTATGACGACGAAACGCCAGTCCGCGGGGAGGTCGTGGCGCGCGCCGGTCGCCGGCACGTCCCAGGCACCGTCCGCCGGCCGTCGACTCGTAAAGCGCCGTGCCGGGTGGCCAACGTCGAGAGTAAAGCCGCCGGACTCGAACGCGGCGACGCCGACGCCGCTTCGCCCCCCGCGGCCGAGGGACGGCGCGTGCTCGCGAACCTCGGGGTCGATCCCGTGTGCGCCGGCGATCGCCGCGTAGGTCGCGAGCGCGAGTTGGGTGCCGCTGCCGAGGCCGACGTGACGCGGGTAGCTCGCTTCGACCTCGACGACCGCACCCGAGACCCCGAGCACCGAGGTCGCCGCCCGCGCAGCCTCCTCGACTGCTCGGTCGTCGGCCCGAACCGCCGAATCGGGTTCGGCTGTGACGGCGACCTGTGGTTCGCGGAGGGCGACCCCGAGACCGCCGTAGAGGCGTTCGCGCGCGAGCGAGAGGTTACAGAACCCGAAGTGCAGGCGAGCGCCGGTCGAGACTCGCACACGTACCATCGACGACGGCTACGACCGAGCGGCGAAAGGCGGTTTCGGTCCGTGTCGCTGCCCCACATCCGGGTCACGGGAACGGAAGTCGAGAACGCGACCGGAAGGAAACGAGGAAAACGAGTGAAACGGCGGCGACCGAAATCCACATGAGCGGCTATCGTGTACGAGTTTCATCAGTGAACCACAGTAGTAGCCTCCCCCCGGTTCGGGCGCGCACGAGACCGTCCTGCGACGACGATGAGCGCCGAGGCCAGCGCGTTTTCGGGTGGGTCGGGCGTTCTCGCCCGACCCGTCGACGATCGCGATCACGTCCGTGGGCCAGACGACGCGGCAGTGACGCTCGTCCAATACGGCGACTTCGACTGCCCCGATTGCACGGAGGTCTTCCCCCGAGATCGAGAAAGTCAGGGAGCGTCTGGGCGATCGGCTCCGCTACGTCTACCGCCACTTCCCGCTCACCCAGATCCACCCACACGCGAAACACGCCGCAGAAGCCGCCGAAGCCGTCGGCGCGCAAGGCGCGTTCTGGGCGATGCACGATCGACTCTACGACCACCCAGAGGCCCTCTCGGACGAGGAACTCGTTTCCCACGCCGCCGCGCTCGGCCTCGATACCGATCGCTTCGCCGCCGACCTCGCCGAGAGCGAGCACGAGAGTCGAGTCCGCGAGAACTTCGAGAGCGGCATCGAAAGCGGCGTCGACAGCGCGCCGACCTTCTTTATCGACGGCGAGCGCTACGACGGTCGGTACACCGCCGACGCCATCACGAACGCGCTCGTCGAGAGCGGCGACCTCGCAAACGTCCCGCCGACGGCTACTCCCAGGGGCGGAGGGTCAGACGCCCTGCGCGAGACGATCGACCGATCGGAGCGCGGCGCGCCCGCGGCCGGATCGGCCGTCCGCGATCGCTTCTCCGCCGATGAGATCTTCCAACGGGTCGTCGCGACCGCCAACGAGGAGTTCTCCCGGAGCAATCGCTTGCTCTTTTTGAGCGGCCCCGCCGCCGGTATCGTCATGAACTTCTCGTTTCTCGGCTCCGCGGCGCTGACGGCGCTCGTCTCGGACGGGGGTGGGCCCCCTCGGACACGGCGACCGCGATCGGCTACCTGCTGTACCCGCTCGGTTTCGTCGGCGTCGTGCTCGGGAGCTACCAACTGTTCACCGAGAACACCCTCACGCCCGTGACGCTCGTCATGACCCGGATCGCGAGCGTGCCGGCGCTGGTTCGCGTGTGGGGCATCGTGCTCGCGGCGAACGTGCTCGGGGCGGCCGCGAGCGCGTACGTGCTCGCGAGAACCGGCGTGTTCGAGCCCGAAACAGCGGCCGTTGCTCACGAGTTCGGCGCACACTTCCTCGAGCTCTCATGGGGGACGCTCTTCTGGAAGGGCGTGTTCGCCGGCGCGCTCGTCGGTAGGATGGTCTGGCTGGTACATGCCGCACGGGACACCGCCGCCCGGGTACTCGTTATCTTCCTGCTTACCTACACGGTCGCGGCGGCGGGGTTGGGCCCACTCGATCGTCGGCGCGGCCGAAGTGCTCTACGTCGTCTTCGGCGGCGACGCGATACTGCTCGACTTCCTCGGTAGCTTTCTTCCCCGGCGGTGCTCGGCAACACCGTTGGCGGCGTCGTGCTCGTCGCGTTGCTCAACTACAGCCAGACCCGCGATCGGCGCATCCCCAACCGGGACTGTCGCGTCCTCGAACTCGAGTAGTCCGAGTGGCTATTGGGCAACCACATCGGCCGAGGGATCACCCCCATGTTCGATCCCGGCGGCGACGAGACCGCCGACGCCGCAGACGCCGACTGACCGATCGGCCGAGCGTTCGGTCGTTCGATCGTTCGTCGCTCGTTGCTCGCTCGGTCGTCCCGTACCCTTCGCCGACCGAACCCGACAGGATTCGGTGCGATTCGACACGATGCGATACGGGGCCGGAGTTACGCCAGTCGCCCGTCGACGAACGCGGCGACGCGCGCAGCACCGTTCTCGTACCGCGGGGCCTCGGGCGGGTGACGGACCGCCCGGCGGACGTGGGGGATCGAGTGTTCGACCTGAAAGCCCGGGAGGCCGGTTCGCTCGATCACCCTGGTAAATCCGTGTTGCTCGTCGGTAAACGGCCAGATCACACACGGCGTGGCCCCGACGGCGGCTTCCATCACCGTCGAGTAACCCGAACAGACCACGACGTCGGCGGCCCGGATGTAGGGCACCATCGCGGGGACCGGCGTCCACTCACGATCGCCGACGAGCGTCACCGACCGCCCGTCCGCGCGCAAGGCGTCGGCGAGGTCGGCAAAGCCGGTCGAGTACGTGCTCGGCACTAATAGGACGTCAACGTCCTCGGGGGAGGTGGGCGAGTTCCACTCGGCGGGTTCGAGCGCGACCGGCGGAACGTACGTCACTCCCGGCGGGTCGTCGGGATCGGGCGGCCAGACCGCCGGGTACAGGAAGGCGTTTGCACTGCTCAACTGGTAGCGATTGAGCAACCAGGTGAAGCTCTGCTCGATCACGGCGTCGTAGTACGACGAGGCGTTGTGCGTGAGCACGTACAGGGGGACCGTCACGAGCGACGCGGCCATCGCCGCGAACATGTCGTCGGTCACGATCGCGTCGGGGTCCGTGCGCCGAAGCCAGCCCACGTAATCGCGGACGCGTCTCGCGCTGTCGGGGAGGCTCCGTGTAAGGACGCGCGCGAGCGAGCCGTCTTCGGCGACGCCGACCCGCCGACCCCCGAAGCGACCGGGCTCGCCGCCGACGCGCGCGGTCCAGCCGTCCGCGGCCGGCGTGCGCTCGTTCCCCTCGGTGCCGATGTCAGGACCGGTGCCGACGTCAGTGGTGCCGGTAGCGGCAGCGACCCCGGCGGCGTCGGCACCGTCGGCGTTCCCGTTTCCAGCGGCGCTCGCCCGGCCCTGGTAGTCGGCGACGAAATCGACGGCCGTGGGCGAGAACTGCTCGTACCCGTTTACCTCGACGTATTCGGCACCCGGCCCACCGCCGGCGAGCGATACCCCGACGCCGCGCGCTTCGAGCGCGCGTGCGACCGCGAGCATCCGGGTCGCGTGACCCGCCCCCTCGGGGTAGTACGCGACGGCGACCGTTCGATCCATCGTATGGGGCCACGCGCGTCGGCGGTAGAAAACATGTTCGGAATCCGACCGACCCGCTCAACCGGTTTCACCGCTCTCGCACCCGAGAGAAAGTCCTCCCGCCGGCCGACGCTCCGATCGACCGCACGCGACGCGGCCGTGGACGCCGGGAAAGCGAGGCTTCGAAACGGTCCCGCCGGTTCGGTTCCGTTCCGAACCTCGTCGCCCCGCTTAACTGTCCGCTTGCCGTACTCCGTCCCGTGTGTACGTTCGTCTTCGCCTGGCAAGTCTTCGAGGGAGTACCCTTGGTCGTCGCGGCCAATCGTGACGAGCGCCTGGGTCGCGAGTCGCTCCCCCCGAAAGAACTCGACACCGAACCGCGGGTGATCGCCCCCCAAGACGCCGAAGCCGAGGGCACTTGGATCGGGTATAACGATTCGGGAATGCTCGTCTCTGTCACCAATCGCTGGACCGACCGGGAGCTAGCCGGCGAGCGCTCGCGCGGGTTGCTCGTCCGCGAGGCGTTGGCTCACGAAACGGCAGAGAAGGCAATCTCGTTCGTTGAGGCGCAAACAGGGGAGTACGAGTACGACGGCTTTCACCTCGTGGCTATCGACGCCGAACGCGCGGCGCTCTGTGCGTGGGACGGCGAGCTTTCGATCACCGACTTCGAGCCGGGCGTCCACATCGCCGTCAACGTCGGTGCCGACGACTCCTTCGAAATTCCCCGATCGCGACCCGACCCCGGCCGCGAGCAGGCGCGTCGCACCGAACGGGCCTTTGCGGACCTACAACCCGAGTCCGACGAAGGCATCGAGGGCTGGCTCGACCGCACTACGGTGGCGCTACGCGACCACGAGTACGGTTTCTGCGTGCACGGGGACGGGTTCGGGACGCGCTCGTCGTCGTTGGTGACGCTCTTCGAGGACGGGAGCGCCGAATATCGGTTCGCGAACGGCCCGCCGTGTGAGACCGCCTACGAGCCGGTCGAGTTGGACGACGATACGCTCGCCTGAAACGGTCGTAAGAGCGCGAGAGGGCCCGACGGGGGATCGACGAGCGACCGACGGCTGGAAGAAAAAAAGAGCGAGGGCGATGCCGGAAGCCGAACGCCACTGTTGATCAGTCCTCAGCGCCGCGGCCGATCACGATCGCGTTCTCGACGAGGCTGCCGTGTACTCGACGGAGCTGTTCGGAAAGCGCCTGATGGGAGGCCCCGATCTCGGCGGCGAGTTCCGCTGGGTGGCGTCTCGCGGGACCTCGTAGTAGCCGCGCTCGAAGGCGTCCAAGAGGGTGTCCTGCTGGGTGTCGGTGAGCCCGAAGCGCCCGCAGCGACCGTCGTCGAGCCGGTAGACGCTCTGTACGTCCATCGTCAGGCCGGCGCCCTCACAGTACTCGTGGGTGCGAGACAGCGCCGCGTGTTCGGGGAACAAGGTTCGCAACGCCCAGACCTCGCCCCGCCCGAACGCCGCGAGGATCGTTCCGTCTTCTTCGACTAAGATCCGCACGAGCGTCCCGATGTCCTCGATCCAGCCCATCCGGTAGAGTTGCTCGTCACCCAGATCGGCGAGTTCCTCGACGTCCTCGACGCTCGGATCCTCGGCCAGAGTGGCGTCGAAATCGACGTCGCCGACGTTGCTGGCCCAGACGTACGGCATGACGTGATCGGGGTCGTGGGCAACGACGCGCTCGGTCTCGAACTCGATGTCCTCGATCGAACGGAGCGTCTCGCACAGCGCGAACTCGTCGGCCGGCAGCTCCAGTTCGGCGATCGTCCCCGCCCATAGCGCGTGAAACGGTACTCCACGGAGCGCGTTATATCCATCGGGCGACGGTCGGGGCGATCCGGATCCGCGATACAAAGAACGGACAATCAACGGACGACCGGTCGGTCGTCGTCCTCGCTCAGAAACCTGCCCCGATCGTCCTGACCGCCCCGACTCGTGTTATCAATCCATGCTACCGTCGATCGCTCGAACCGCGCTCGCTCGACTCGGAACGGATGGCCGGAGCCGTCGAGCGTGTCGATGATTTCGATCGCGCTCGGCGATCCCGAAGCGCTGAATCGCCGTTTCGGCCCTGCTGCGTGCTGAAAAAGGGGGTCTCGCTCCGCCACGAGAGTAGGTTCGGCCTACCGAATTTTGTATAGCGACATGCAGTTTACGTGCGACGAGCGAGACGGACCGTCGGCACGAAGTGTACGTAAGCATACGTATCCAGCTACAATAAGCGGTAGATATTGGCCTCGTAGACCTCGCGCACGCGGTCACCCCAGTTGTGGGTGTAGGTGTCGATGACGTCCTCGGCAACGTCACCGCGGAGGTATTTGACGACGCCGCGATCCCCGGTGCGATCCCGGAGGTGCGTGGTGAAGAAGTGCCGAAAGTAATGCGGCGTAACGTTCTCCTCGGCACCGCCGCCGGTCCGATACCAGCCGGCCGCACGGGCGTGTTCCTCGACGATCTTCCGAGCCATTGCTGGCGTGAGCCGCTCGCCCCACTTCCCGCCGGTCGAGCAGAACAGCGGTTCGGCGGGCGAGCGGGCGTCGGGGCGGATCGCGAGCCAGCGGGTGAGGCTGTGCCGGAGCTCGCCGTCGATCGGGATCACCGTCGTGCGTTTGCGCTTGTTCGAGGCGCTTCGTCGCTCGCCGTTCGCGACCTGCCCCCGGGCGACGTCGCTCGCAACGAGCAGTGAGTCCGGGCGGTTGTCGAGGCCCGCTCTGGAACCGAGATCGTACGTTTCATCGGCCCATTCGCCCGAAATCGCACAGTCGCGGAGGTCCAAGTTACAGCACTCCCCGACGCGCATCCCGGTCTTGAGCAGCGTACAGATCACCGCTCGATCGAGGGGATGGCGTATCTCCCCGACGAACGCTCGCATCGCCGGTAGGGTGATCTCTCGGCGCGAGGGGTTCTTCTCGATGGTCTCGTCCATCTCGCCGACGACGAGCGCCATCGGATTGTCCTCGAAGACGCCGGTTCGGGCCATGTACGCATAAAATCGATGCAGGTACGAGGCATACGTGGCGACCGTACTCCGGGAGTGGCCCTCGCGAAGGGAATGCACCCAGGCCATACACTCGCGCTGGCCCGCTGCCGAGGGATCGCATCGGCCCCCGGCGGAATCCGGGTCGGCGAGAAAGCCCGCGAAGGCTCGGAGCACGCGTCCGTAGGCTTCCTGGGTCCGCTCGGAGCGGCCGTGATAGCGGATGTCCTCGAGGAAGTACTCGATCGGGTCGTCGGCGGGTTCGGGGGCCGGCGTGCGGTCGTCGACGCCCACGCTACTCGCCCCCGGTCCGCGTGTAGCCGCCGTCACGGCCGCTGTAGCGAACGCGATTATCGTCCTGGAGTCGTTCGAGGACGGTGTCGAGCTGTGCTTCGATGTCGTCGGTCACCTCTTCGACGAGCTCTTCCCAGGAACGGGCCCCGTCGTCGAGCGCGTCGAGAACCCGCTCTTCGAGCGCCTCACCCCTAGGGGTTGCGTCCGCAGATCGGCCTTCGACCGGCTTACTGCTTCGACTGTCTTTCCCGCCGCCAGCGTCGCCGGCGTCACCCCTTTCGCTCGCTTTACCTGTTTCGTCCGCTCCGTCCTTCGTTTCGTCCCTCTCTTCGGCACCGAAGCCCCGTCTGCCCGCCTGGACCATTGTCCTGACGAACTCGCTACGGTTCATCCCCAGTTCCTCGGCGTGGTCCCCCCAGCGGTCGCGCTGGTACGCGGGGAGGTACGTCACGACCTTGGTGCGCGTCGCGTCGGGATCGGGAGCCATCACCGAACGGTTCGAGCGAAGCCATATGAATACACGTCAGACGATAAGAGTCCTTAGCTCGCGATATGACGGCGTGAATCGAGCCGATAACGCGGAAAGCGAACACAGGGTGTAGTCATATACATCGAGCTGATCACACAGCGAGCTAAGATCCCGTCAAAGAATAGATGGTTTCGGCGTAGTGTGTAGCTAACTCCTCCGTCGGCATCGGAGGCGTCGAGTGACGGCCGAGAACGTTCTCGTGGACAGCGGGTCGCCCACCGAACCGTTCGTCGAAGAAGCATCGGAGCGTGTAGGGAGTCAGGTTGTCCAGTTGGTGGGTCGTGTCCGTGCAGTCCCAGAGGTTTCGCACGCGATTCGACGAGGTGATATACAACGTGAATCGAGAGCCGCCTTCCCTAATTTCGAACTCGTCCTCGTGAACAGCGGGCGGATTTCGACCAGTCCGGGTAGATGGCTAACCAGTGAACGAGCACCTCGTGGAGTTCTCGGTCGATCAGGACGATCGTCGCTTCGAATCGCTCCCGCTATGGCGGTCGGAGCGTCTCCTCGTCGGTCCCGCGGACGCGGAGAAGGGGGACCGTTCCGTCGGTCCACGGTGGGAGCGGTACGTCGAGCGTCTTCCCTCGTGTCGGCGTCGGCGAGCGCGATATCGTCGAGTAGGAGATTACAGACCTCCCCCACACCGATCCCCGTCTTCGCCAGCAAGACGACGATCGCCCGTTCGAGCGGATGAGGCGTGGATCGAACGAGACGACGGACGTCCTCGATCGTCGGCAGCCATCGGACGCGGTCGGAGTCAGGTTCCTCGTCCGCAATACGAACCGATCGGCCGTAAGCGCTGTCGTGACAGGTCCAACAGACGGTTAGCAGGTTCGTTCCGCCGCGGTCGAGGAGAACGACGTGGTGAACTTCCAGATCCGCCTCGGCTCCGCAGTTAGTACACTGGTGGTCGTCACGAGCGAGCACGTCGTCTCGCAATCGAATCCAGGCCGCGCCGGTCAGGCAGGAGCTCTCACCTATGTCGGTACTCCTCGCTCG
>PXRY01000024.1:10896-20062 GCA_003022925.1 Halobacteriales archaeon QS_8_65_32
ACCACCAGGTCACTGGTCGCCTCAGCTACGTCAGCCGAGGCGCGACGCCGAACCGATGCGCTCCGGCCGCCCGACCGCTTCATACACGAGTGAGGATGCCGGAGAATATGCGTGTTCACGTCGATCTCAGAAACACCTTGTTATCACACGGCACGATCGGCTGTTCACCACCGATCGCATAAACTTTATGTCGCTATACAAAATCGTCGGATCTCACCCAGCTGCGTCTAACGAATCGTTAGGGTAGCGGACCGTAACATCACGAATCCATCCGGCCGCGTCGATCGATCGACGAGCTGTCACCGGTCGAAGAACCAAACGTCGGCGACGCTACGGCGCGATATGAACGATTCTGGTGCGTACGATGCGCGAATCGATCACAGTACCGGTGATCGGAACGGGAACGGTAGGACCGGTCTACCTGCCCGGAGCGTCGCCCGCCGCGCGGGCGACCGCGCCCGGCGAGTCCGAATCGGAGCAGCCGGCGACAGAGCCACGAGCGCGAGCAGCGTTGACGGGGCGTTCGAATGACCGATTGGGACGTCGAGGCGCTGGTGTTTGACGTCTTCGGGACCGGTCGTCGACTGGCGGAGCGGTGTGATCCGCGACGGCCGGAAACTCGGCGACGAGAGGGGAATCGACGTCGACTGGGCCGCCTTCGCCGACGCTTGGCGCGAGCAGTATCAGGCCTCCTTGGAGCGCGTCCGAGCGGGCGAGATCCCCTGGCGGAACCTCGATACGCTCCATCGCAACTCGTTGGAGGAGTTGCTCGATCGCTTCGGCGTCGAGGGACTAACCGAGGCCGAGAAGGCTCGATTCAATCGCGTCTGACACCGCCTCGACCCCTGGCCGGACTCGATCCCCGGGTTGCTCGCCATCCGAGCGGAGTACCTGATCGCACCGCTGTCGAACGGCCACGTCCGCCTGCTCGCAAATATGGCGAAACGGGCGGGCATCCCGTGGGACCTGATCCTCTCGGCGGAACTGGCTTGCGAGTACAAACGACGAGGCGGCCTACCTGCGAGCCGTCGACCTGCTGGATCTCGACCCCGAGCGGGTCGCCATGGTCGCCGCCCACGAAACCGACTTGGATGCCGCTCGCGAGGCGGGGCTTCGGACGGCCTACATCCACTGGCCGTTAGAGTGGGGTTCCGACGAGGCGATCGAGAAACCCGACACAGGGGTCTACGATGTCGTCGCCGATGACATCACCGACCTGGCGGCACGACTCGACGCCTGAGAGCCCGACCGAGCGAAGCGACCGGAAGGCCACGCTCGCTCGCGGTTGCTCGTACTCCCGGCTCCGACTTTCGGTGTCCGATCAGTCCTCGGCGGCGTCGACGACCTCGTAGCCGAGGTTCGCCTCGTGGAGCCGGTCGGTGTGCGCCGACAGTTCGTCGGTCGTTGCGAGCAACAACACGTTTAACCCCTTCGTCGCCGCCTCGCGGACGGCTTCGGGCGTGCCGAAGCGCACGTCGGGTTCGATGTCAGCCCCCCCGGCCGTGACGAGCGCCTCGGCGCCGGCGGTCGCGATTAAGTCGTGGCTGCCGGCGAGGTCGGCGATCGTTTCCCGGTTAGCCGCGTCGCTCCCGCCGCTATCGACCCGCGGGATCGAGACGGCCGTCACGGTCCCTAAATCGTACTCAACGACCCCCTCAAAGTCCGTGAGTCCGACATCGCCGCCGGCGCTCGCCCCGGTGACGGCGACGGCACTCGCCTTCGGTGCGCCGGTACCGGTCTCCGTCTCGGTCCTTGCCACAGTCCCGGTTTCGGCCTCGGTTCCGGTTCCGACCCGGGACCCGGTTTCGGTTCCGGCACCGTTAGCGCCGCCGGTGTCGTCGGCACCGTCGGCGCTCGCGTGCAGCACGCCCCCGCGCATCGCGAGCGAGCCGACGGCGGTACCCGGTGCGAGGGACGTCTTCGGGCGGGAACGACGGCTCGGAAGCGCGCTGTCCGATAGCGAGGTGCTGGTCGGCGAGACGATTTCCGGGGGTACCACGACCGTACTCGCCGTTCTGACCGCCCTCGGCGAGCGGAAGACGGTCTCCTCGTCGCTGTCGACGAACCCTCTCGCGCTCGAGCGATGAGTAGAAAACAAAGAACTGGCGGCGAGCGGCTTGTCGGCCGGTGAGGCGGCTAGTAACCCGATCCGGACGCTTCGCTGGTGCTCGCGTCCGGTCTCCGGATCGGGACGGCGGTCGGGGTCGTCGGAGCCAGCGGCATTGGAGTCGGTGGAGTCATCGAGGCCGGCTGAATCCTCGGGGTCGGTGGCGTCACCGAGGTCGGCGGGATCGTCGGAACTGGAATCGGGAGCGGGATCGGAATCGGAGTCGGTGATGGGCGGCTTCCGCGGTTCGTGGCGTCTCGGTCGTTCGAACGATCGGTGTCGCTATTCGAACTTCTCGGCGTAGAGGTTCTGGGAGTGAGAAATCGCGTCGAGCGACGCCTCGCGGTCCTCCCAGCCCAGCGTCTCGACTTCCTTATCTTCCTCCAGGTTCTTGTAGGTCGCAAAGAACTCGTCGATTTCGGCTCGGAGCTGGTCGGGCACGTCCCCCAGGCCCTCGATGTGATCGAAGCGGGGGTCCTCGGTGGGCACGCAAATGACTTTGTCGTCCTGTTCGCCGTCGTCGTCCATCCCCATGAGTGCCACCGGGCGAGCCTCGACCACACAGCCCGGAAAGGTCGAGTCCTCGACGAGCACGAGGGCGTCTAACGGGTCGTCGTCGTCGTACCACGACCGGGGGATGAAGCCGTAATCGGCGGGGTAGTGGACGTTCGAGTGCAGCACCCGATCGAGGACCATACCCGGCAAGTCCTTTTCGTACTCGTACTTGTTGCGCTCGCCTTTGAGACACTCGACGACGACGGTGATCTCCTCGGGGGGGTTCGGGCCCGCTTCGAGGTCGGCAAAGAGGTTCGTCATTTCGATTTCCTGTGACCGGCGCGCTCAAATCGGTTTCGAACCGCGAGCGACGAGCGATAAGCGTGGCTCGAATCCGGCCGAGTCGAACTCGGCCGAGCCGAGTTCCGGACGGGTTCGGCGAGCATGCTACAGTCGGACGGCTCCGCCCTCGTCGAACGTGTAACTATCGACCCACGTTGCTGTCGATTCGTCCGCTTTCGGGTCCGGAGGGCGATGGATCACCGCAGAAATACTGTAATACGGACGTTTCGAGGTAAAGTTCTCATAACAAGCAAAGTGTTAAATGGTTATATGATATATTCCGCCTCATGTCAGAGGCACGTTCAGTAGGGAGTTCGTCGTCGATCGCACGGGACCTCACGGCGTTCCAGCGCAACATCCTCGTTATCCTCGCCGAACGGCCGATGTACGGCCTCGCGGTCAAACGCGAGCTCGAAATGTACTACGGTTCGGAGGTCAACCACGGCCGCCTATACCCGAATTTGGACGACTTGGTGGAGATGGACTTCATCGAGAAATCCGAACTCGACAAGCGCACCAACCAGTACGAACTCACCGACCAGGGGAGAGCTGCCGTGCTCGACTCGCTCGAATGGACGCTCTCGAAGTTCGTATCCGGCGGCGACCGTGCCGATACGGTCCGGCGGCTCGTCGACGACCAACTGTAACCGACCACCGGCGGTCGTCACGTTCGGTGTTTTCCGTTCGTCGGCGCTCGCTCGTAAGTCATGTGGCGGCCATGCACGCGAGCGCTGAGGGAACCGGCCGAGCGGTCGGAGCTACTCGGGAACGCTCACCGGCGATCGGTGTCCCCGTTCCCCGCTTCGCCGCCGGTCGCGTCGTCAGTCGCCGTGTCATCGGTCGTGCTGCCGTCGGTTGCGTCGCCGGCATCGTCGTCGCTCGCGACGTCGAACAGGAGATCGATCGAGGTCTCGACGACTGCCTCCTGTTCGGCGGTCGGCCAGGCGTTGCGCGGGAAGTACTCGGCGAGAAAGTCGTCGATTTCCGCAGCGCTCGCCGAGTCGACCGGCCGGGCGTAGTGGTTGCCCATGAAGTCGGCGAAGGCCCCGGCGTTCGCGCCGTGGGCCGAGCCGTGGCGGTCGGCGACGCGGGCGGCGATCGATCGGTTGTACGCGTTGATCTCGTCCCAGTCGTCGGGGTTGCCCGGGCCGGACAACGGTCGTTCGACTGCACGGTCGAGGTCGTCGATTCGGTCGGTTCTAATGATCCCTTCGTCGAGCCAGTCGGCCGGATAGCAGACGAGTACTGCGTGGGCGTCCTCCTCACGTACACGGACCGCGTAGCCGTGTTCGGCGACGGCCTCGGCGCGTCGCTCGCGATAGGCCGCCCGCTCGTCGGGATCGACCGCATCGCGCGCGAGGCGGGTCAGGCGTTCCGCTTCTTCGATCGCCCCGGCAGGGAGGTCGGCCGTCGCGTCGCCGTCGTTGGGATCGTCGTGGTCGCGGTGGTTGCGGTCAGTCACGGTCGAGTGCCTCGTTCGCCTGCGCGTCGGCGCGGTCGTTCGCCTCCCGGGGGACGTGTTCGATCGTCCAATCGCCGAACCCGCGAAGGAGTTCACGGACCGTCACCCGGCGCTCGCGCAGTTCGGGCTGATTCGTCTGATACTCCCCACGGACCTGTCGGACGATCACCGCCGAATCGCCGCGGGCGTCGATCGCTCGGAAGCCGTACTCGCCGGCGACCTCCAGAACGCGGATCAGCGCCTCGTACTCCGCGCGATTGTTCGTGGTGTTGGGAATCCGCTCGCCACCCTCGGCGACGATGCCGTCGGCGGTGACGATCACCCACCCGACCGCCGCCGGGCCGGGGTTGCCCCGCGACGCGCCGTCGAAATAACAGTACGCCCGATCGCTGGCGGACGGAGCGTCGCTTCCCTCTCCGCCTTCTTCACCGTCCCCATCTCCCTCGATCGCCGTACGAACCAACGCGGCGAGGCGCTGGGGACTGCGCCCCTGGATCACGACCTTCCCGTCGTAGGCAACGGCCACACCCTCCTCGTACGCCGCACGCCAGCGCTCGTGGGGGGTGTTGCCCTCGTTGACCTCGACGCCGGCCTCGATCAGGGAGGGACGAAGGACATCGACGTCGCACTCGATCACCGGCATCGAGTCGAGGAGGGGGCGAGAGGCTATTGGCGGTTGCGGTCCGGGGACGAAGCATCGAAGCGGTCCCGGCGGCCGGTGCTGGGGCTAGAACGGCTAGTCCGGCCCCATCGATGAGACCACAAAAGGTTTACCGAGGATTTATATGTGCACGCGCTACTACTACTTAAGTGCAATGACACGGCCTACCCGTCAGCGCGAGCGCGAGCGTCAGCAAGGGGGTTCAACGGGGGAACGGGAACAGGAGCAAGAGGGAGTACGTGATTGTCCGGAGTGCGAGTCGAAGAACTTGGTCAAGAGTTCCGATCGCGGCGAACTCATCTGTGAGGACTGCGGCCTGGTCGTCGAGGAGAGCACGATCGATCCAGGCCCGGAGTGGCGCGCGTTCAATCATTCGGAACGCCAGCAGAAGTCCCGCGTGGGTGCGCCGACCACCCAGACGATGCACGACAAGGGCCTGACCACGACCATCGATTGGAAGGACAAGGACGCCTACGGGCGGTCGATCTCCTCGAAGAAGCGCTCCCAGATGCACCGGCTTCGGAAATGGCAGGAACGCATTCGGACGAAGGACGCCGGCGAACGAAACCTGCAGTTCGCCCTCTCGGAGATCGATCGGATGGCGTCGGCGTTAGGCGTTCCCCGGTCGGTCCGGGAGGTCGCCTCGGTTATCTATCGGCGCGCGCTCGCCGACGACCTCATCCGTGGCCGCTCGATCGAGGGCGTTGCGACGTCCGCGCTGTATGCCGCCTGTCGGAAGGAGGGCATCCCGCGTTCGTTGGAAGAGATCTCGGAGGTCTCGCGCGTCGAGCGAAAGGAGATCGGTCGTACATATCGGTATATCTCCCAGGAACTCGGCCTCGAAATGAGACCCGTCGATCCGAAGAAGTACGTCCCCCGCTTCTGTTCGGAGCTGTCCTTGTCCGAGGAAGTCCAATCGAAGGCGAACGACATCATCGAGACCACCGCTGAGGAGGGCCTCTTATCCGGTAAATCCCCGACGGGCTACGCCGCTGCGGCGATCTACGCCGCCTCGTTGCTCTGCAACGAGAAAAAGACCCAGCGCGAGGTCGCCGACGTCGCTCAGGTGACCGAAGTCACCATCCGCAATCGCTACCAGGAACAGATCGAGGCAATGGGCATCCACAGCTAACCGTCGGCTGCCGACGACCTGCTTACGCCTCGTTTCGGAGTTCGTTTCATCGCAAAAGCTTTACTCGATTAGTCGAAGGCTCGGTCGAGAGTTCATGACAGGCTACAGCCGGACGCGAGTGTTGAGCGTGATCGGCTACGCCTTCGCGGCGGCGTTCGTCGTGGTGATCGCCTGGGCGATCTTCGGGCAGTTCCTGCGGGGTGCCGTTGCGCTTCGGATCACGGTCTACTTCGCGGTGTTCGTCGGGCTCGGGTTCGGGTTCGTCTACGGTATCGGCGCGCGCCGCGGTTCCGACGCCTCGAAGTAAGCGGCGTCCACTACGGTCCCGACGACTCTTTCCACGAGAACCGTCGATTGAACTACTCCCCTCTCGAATCCCTCCCCTTCGTCTCTCCGTACTCCCGTCCCTCCAGCGCTCACATCCCCATGTCGGCCGCCTCGTCGGGGACCGGGAGGTCGTGGGGGTTCGTCCCCAAGAGTTCGGCGGCGTGATCGAGCGCCATGTCGAACCCGTAGTAGCGTTCGAGCTCGTCGCCCTCGGCCGTCTGTCGAACCGTGAGCATTGCGTAACCGTCGCGGTTCTGGGCGACGACGGCGGTCGATCCGTCGCGGCCGGCCTCGAATGTGAGCCGGCGCTCGGCGTTGGTTTCAGCGTACCGAGCGATGATGCCGTTCGCTTCGCGTTCGACGTCGGCTTCAGCCTTGGCCTCGGCCCCAGCCCCGGTCTCCGATTCCGTTTCGATCTCGTCGGCGTCCTCGGCGGTCGTGTCGTCCATGTAGCGAGTTAGGGTCCCAGCCTGTCGAGCGTATCGGTTCCGGCTGGCGCGAAGGGAAAATTTAGAAAAGTGACAGGACGAAGGAGAAAGAGCGGATCGAAGCGAGAAGCGTTACCCCAATAGTTGTGCGGCGATCGTGTTCCGGAGGATCTCGGAGGTCCCTTCGTAGATCTCGTTGAGCTTCGCGTCGCGGTAGTAGCGCTCGACGGGGAAGTCCGTCGTATAACCGTAGCCGCCGTGCAGTTGGATCGCCTCGTTCGCGACCTCGCGGCTGATTTCGGAGGCGTACAGTTTCGCCTGGGCGGCTTCCTTGATGTACGAGTCGTTCCTGATCTTCAGATCGGCGGCGCGATGGGTGAGCATCCGTGCGGACTGGACTTTGGTGTCCATATCGGCGAGTTTGTGCTGGACGGCCTGGAACTCCCCGATGGATGCGCCGAACTGCTCGCGTTCGGCGACGTACGACAGCGTAGCGTCGAGCGCTGCTTGGGCGATCCCCACCCCGCGGGTGGCGATCGTGATCCGCCCGCCGTTCAGCGTTTTGAGTGCGTGGACGAACCCCCGACCTTCCTCGCCGAGGCGGCGGCTCGCGGGGATCCGCATGTCCGAAAAGCGCAACTCGGCGGTCGGACAGCCTTTGTCGCCGAGTTTGTGTTCGGTGCCTTCGACGTGGAAGCCGTCGTCCTCCTCGGGCCGGACGACGAACGAGGAGATTCCCTTGTTCCCGGCGTCGGGGTCGGTCTTCGCAAAGAGCGTGATCGTGTCGGCGACCGAGCCATTGGAAATCCAGAGTTTGCCGCCATCGATCACGTACTCGTTGCCCTCCCGTCGGGCAGTGGTCTCCATCGCGGGCACGTCGCTGCCGGCACCGGCTTCCGACAGCGCGAAGGCACCGACGTCGGTTCCCTCGTTGAGCGGCGTGAGGAACTCGTTCTTTTGTTCGTCGTCGCCGAAGGCAGAGAGCATGTTGCCCGCGAGGCTCGTGTGGGCAGCGACGATGGTGCCGAGGCCGCCCGACCCCCGAGAAATCTCCTCTAAGCCGATCACGTAGGAGTGATAATCGAGCCCCGCGCCGCCGTATTCCTCGGGAAAGGGCATTCCCATGAGGCCGAGGTCGCCCATCTCGTCGATCAGATCGGCCGGGAACTCGTCGGTCGCGTCGATCGCTGCGGCGCGGGGGACTACTTCGTTGTCGACGAAATCGGCGACGGTGTTCTTGATCTGTTTCTGTTCCGCCGAGAGCGCGAAGTCCATAGTGGGAGTTCGGCGCTGTGAGTATCAGTGTTCGCCTCAGCAGTAGAGGAGGTCGTCGGAACCGGTCGTGCTGAAATCGACACGGAGAACGGCATCTTGAAAGCCCCTGGCGTCGTGGACTCCCGCGACTCGCTGCGCGCGCTCGCTCCCTCCGGTCGCTCGCGTGCTTGTGTCGCCGGAGTTCGTCCACGACGCCAGCCCCTTTCAGTCCCACCCGTGGCGATTGTCCGGACTACCTTCGCGAGTCGATGTAGCCGAAACGGCACCCGAAGACGACGAGAACGTCCCGGTCAACTATACGATCGCCGGATTTAAACAAAGGCCGACCGCTCCGGACGACTCAGACGGCGTTCCGTTCAGCCTCGATCCGTTCGACGTACGCGGCCGTTATCCGATCGAGAATCGCCTCGCCGGGTTCGGCGGTTCCCTTCCGGGGATCGCCGAGCACACCGCTTTCAGCAATTGTCTTGAATCCTGAACTGAGCAGCCGCGACACCGATAGATCCCCTTCGTGACCGGTGTCGAATTCATCCGTCCGAACGAGCCCTTCGTTTACCGCTAATACGATAGCCGTCTCGGTTGCACCGGCCTGAATCACCGGCTCTTCGTACTCGACGCCGGCCTCGCGGAGTCCCTCGTTCTGTAGCGTCATGAGGTCCCCGAGGTCCGCGAGCGCGATCACGTTCGCATTGACCTCGCGAGCGATCTCGGGCGCAACGGTGTTGACCGGCGCGAAGTTTCCCGCCGTGAGTCGGAACGAGAATGACGTACTCGAACCCATGTCTCGAAAGCGATTCACAGTACGATCGAATCAAGTCCATGAGCGTCGCTGCGGGAATCGTGATCGTTCCGGGGAAATCCATGTGGTGGCCCGAACACCCTGGTCGGATCGTGGGCGCGGCCAGTGCGTCACCGAGTTCAGCGGCGATACGTTCCG
>PXRY01000031.1 GCA_003022925.1 Halobacteriales archaeon QS_8_65_32
ACGCGAAGCCAGGCCTCCATTGGAACCGTTCGGTGTTCGCTGCCAGTCACCACGGAATATTAACGATTGCGTCCCCGGTCGAAACCGCGAGCACCCCAATCGGTCGCCAGAGGAACTCACACCGGTGCGAGCGTGCTCCCAGGAGCGGGAACAGGACGGAACCGAGCGGGACCGGAGAGCCGGATGCAACAGGACAATCGAACGTGATGGGACAGCCGAACGGGACGGCACGCTACCTTTTTTGATCGGTCGAACGCTGAACTCGGGTATGGGCTACCGAACCGTCGACACGGCCGCGGTCGAGGCGACGCCGGATCGACCCTGCCGGCACCGGGGACTCGCCGATCTCGGCGAGCTGACGACCATGGCGATCAACCGCTTCGAGGCCGAACCGGGCGAACAGTTGCCGCTGGCGTATCACTACCACGACGACCAGCAGGAGGCGTTTTTGTGATTCAGGGGACGCTTTCGGTCGAGACGCCCGAAGGAACCTACGAAGTGGGAACCGAGGAACTGTTGATCGTCGATCCCGAGAGCCCACAGCGCGCGTACAACCCCGGTGACGCCGAGGAGACGGTCCACGTGCTCGCGATCGGCGCGCCCGCCACCGACGACGTTCACCCCTACGAACCGTGACCCGAACCGACGAGAGCCGGGAACCGACCGACGAGACCGAGCGGTCCGACGGGAGTCGGACGTCAACCGACAGGAGCCGGATATCGGCCGACGACACTCACGAATCGTCCGACGGGAGCGAGGAGTCAGGACGTACGGACGACGACCGGTCGTCCAACGGTCGGTCGTCCGACGATCTGCCGCCCGCGGAGGTCGTGGCCGAAGCCCGCCGGGACGCCCCCGACTGGGACGACGAGTACGTCGATCGCGTTGCCGACCGACTCGTGTTCAATTACGATCTCGAAAGGGACGTGACGACCCGTGGCGAGCGGTTCGGGCTCTACGGTCGGATGATGATCGAGAGCCAGAAGCACTTCTTCCACCCGGCACTCTCCTATGCCAATCACGGCTCGGCCGAACACCTGTTCTGTCGGCGGACGAATCGGGCAACGGTCACCGAGTGCGAACGGTTGGTCGCGCTGGGCCACGACCTCGCCGACGAGCGGATCGACGCCGACGAAGAACACTACAGCACCGACTTCACGTTCGTGCTCGTTACCTCGGCCGTCCCCGACGACGTTCAGGAGTTCGTCTCGGGCTTTCGAGACCGGACCCTGCTCAAGTACGGCTACTACGGCCACTACGAGATCAACCTCGTCGTCGCTGCCCCCCAAGAGAAAGAAATCGTTGCGAGCCGGGAAGCCCACGTCGAAGAGGCCTTTCGCTTGTGGGACCCGATCGAGAAAGAAAAACCCGGTCTGTTGGACTTGATTGCACGCCGACTGCAGATCTGAAGGTCGTGCTTAAGTTAGAAAGTATTTGGACAACAGTGTCGGTGGAAACCGTTTAGGAAGCTCCCGAGCCAAGCTCTCACATTGCTCGGCTCCCGCGGCTCGCCGTCGTTCAAAAGGCGCTCCGCGCCTTTTGTGATGTGATCAGAACTCTTCGAGTTCTGGATTTACTCACGAGAACTCCGTTCTCGTGAATGTGGCAAAAACGCGGAGCGTTTTTGCTGCAAGCGGGACCTTCGGTTCCGCAATGAGCGTGGGACTCGCAGAGTCCCACGAACCTGCGAGCGGGCCTGCAGCCCGTGAGCAGATGACGAGAGAGCTCCGCTCTCCCGAATCACGGTGCTTACTTCGCCAGAGTTCTATGAAGGACTCGCTCTGCTCGCGCTTCAAGCTCTCGTTCGCTCGCTGCGCTCACTCACGAGAACGCCGAGCGCCCGGCCCCTTCCAGTCCCACCCGAGGCGATCGTGTCGGCTTCGGCGTGAGCTACCGACCGCCGCTCGGACCGGACGGCGAGCCGAGGACCACCGGCGAGGTCGGGCTACCCCTCCGGCGCTTCGCGAAAGGTCTCGTACCGGTCGGTGAACCGGCTTTCACACGACGGACAACAGAACTGATAGAGGTCGCCGTCGATACGCGTCACCGTTCCCTCGCTCGTGACCGTGTTGTCACACTCGACGCAGTTCAGGGCGAACTCAGTGCCGGCGACGTCCGGCGTCCAGTCGACATCGGTGAGCAACCGGACGTCGTAGCCCGCGATCCGATCGGTGTCGATCGTCGCAGACAGCCACTCGCGGACGTTCCCGTTCGGAACGCTCGCTTCGAAGAGAACGTGGCCCTCGGCGGTCGTAAAGACGTGGCCGACCCCCTCGGTCTCGGCGAGGGTCGTCCGCACCGCATCGATCGCGTCGAACTCGACTGCCAGGTCGAGATCGAACAGCACCGAGATGCCCTCGCGCAGCTGGGAGCGATCGACGTCGACGGTGAACCCCCGGATGACGCCGAGTTCGCCGAGTCGGTCGATCCGGTTCGACACCGCGGGTGCCGAAAGGCCGACCAGGTCGGCGATCTCCCGGTAGGGCCGCCGTGCGTTCGCCGTGAGAAGCGCGAGGATTTCGAGGTCGGTCTCGTCGGGCGTAGACATATCCCCGTTGTATCGGACGTCGATAACAGTCTTTCGCGTGTCGACGGAGTAGCCATCGATATATACTGTCTGCTGTAAGTCTTTGTGCAACCGGGGGCCGAATAGTGTACAAGAACTTCTCGCTAACAGTATAGCAGCCCTCGATGTAGCAGCGCCGAGAGGGGAGGCCTGTAAGACCGTTTCGCTCGTGTGTCGTAACAGCAAAAGCGCTCGTTCGCGCGGAACTGCTCGTCCGCTCCGCGAGCGGGGATCTCGTGTCAGTATCCCGCTTCGAGGGTGTCCCGGAAGACCGGCGAGCACGAGCGATCGGACGATCGCACTGGTAGGAAACGTTATGAATTCCACGACCCCACGCGGAACCATGCGCGGGACGATTTTCGAGAGATCCCTGTTTAGTGGCTGGCGGCTGGTCGTCGTCCTGTTCGTAGCGTTTACTGCAGCATTGTTCGATATGTACGTTCTCCACGTCGTCGGTATCGAGACCTTCTCGGAGGTGATCAGTCAAACGCTGATCTACGCCACTGGCGGGTACATCGGAGTTACCTTCGCGGCGTATTTCAGTTGATAGCCGTAACTCTCCGTTCGAGGGACACGTAGCGACCTGGTTAGAGAGCACCACCCCGAGATCGCTCCTCGACACCTCCAGCACGGCAACGATCGTCGTCGACGCGGACAGGAAAAACGATGCGAAACGGCGACGTCACGCCGACGTCTCAGTACACCGTGACGCCTTCGCCGACGCGGGTCTGGTAGACCCGGGCGTCGACGCCGACGGCGTCGAAGGCTTCTAACATCGCGATCGCGATCGGCTGGCGGTCCCGCTCGCCGCAGGCAGCGAGGACGGCCGGGCCGGCACCGCTGACGGTAACGCCCGCTGCGCCCGCTTCGAGGGCGGCCTCCCGGACCTCGTCGTAGCCCTCGATGAGCGAAGCTCGGGCGGGTGTCACGACCGAGTCGTCCATCCCCCCGCCGACGAGATCGGGGTCGCTGCGACACATCCCGACGGCGAGGGAGGCCGCGCGGCCGACGGTCGCTACCGATTCGGTCATCGTCAGTTCCTCGGGCACCACCCGGCGAGCGTCCCGCGTCGAGACGACGATCTCCGGCAGACAGGCGACTAAGGGCACCCGGGCGTCGACGTGGGTGATCCCGCCGGGCGCGGCGATCGTAAAGCCGCCGAGGATCGAGGGCGCGACGTTGTCCGCGTGGGCGTCACCCGAGACGACGGCCTCGCCCTCGGCGGCCATCGGAACGAGTTCGGTTCGCGAGTAGCCCCGGTCGTAGAGTTCGTTGAGCGCGACTGCTGCGCCGGCCGCGCTCGCCGCCGACGACCCCAAGCCCGACGCCGGCCGGACTCCCTTGTCGATCTCGATGTGAGCGGGGGCGTTCAAGGCGTCGGCGACCGCGCCGACGGTGTTGCGATCGGGGTCCTCGGGAATGTACTGCGAACCGACGCCTGAAACCGAAATAGTGGTTTCGGCGGCGCGTGAGACCCGCACGACGTCTGCCGGGCGCGAGAGCGCGACCCCGAAGACGTCGAAGCCGCTCCCGAGGTTCGCGCTCGTCGCCGGTGCCCGGACCGTAAGCATGAACTTGCTTACGTCACACGGATCAAAAAGGTAGCGTCGGCCTGCGCAGCACCGTCGATTCGGGAAACTCGGTGGTTCCCTTAGTGTCCATCAGGTGTCCTCGCTCGAACTCGCGCGTCCGCAGCGATATCGACGAACGTCCTGACAGCGACCGACTGTTCGGCTTAAACGTGCTCGATACAGCGTGACAACAGTTACTACGATTGACGAACTCTCACGAGCTATGCATACCTCGGAAGAACTAGCTGCCCCGGATTTCGAGTATCGATCCGATGGAAAACCGGTTCCGAGGGGCGAGGTGATGCCGACTATTACTCCCGAAGATCGGGTAGGCATCGTGATGGGTACTGGTGCCGAAGGGATCGGCGCGGGGAACTTCGTTCTCTCCTGTGTCACTGTGTTCTACGATCGCCTGAGAGCACGAAAGGGAGACTTCTTCGAGTATCCCAACTATTACACGTTCCAGGCGACGTCCAGCCCGGCTGACTACAGGATGTTGGACATCTATCCGGATCACAAGAACGTCGCCATTGAACCCGATGCCGAACGACTGGTTCGAGCCCTCAACGATCGCGCGATCTCTATTCTATTGGTTCCCGGCAACACCGCTCGGAGTACGGACATTGAGGACATCACTCGTCGTAGTGCGGAGCGACGGATCGATCACTGCTTCGAGTATGCCATAGGAGGACAGTCAGGTGAGAGAGAGTTCTCTATCGGTCTCCCACGACAACCCGCGGAGGATTGGTATACGGCGACCGTCGATTCGCTCGAAGACTCGTCGACGACGAACCGACAGCCGGTGGTAGAATCCAGCGACGGACGTATCACGCAGCGATTCCGTTGTGTCGGATTGGAGACTGCCCTCTCACGTCTTCCGATAGGCGACGACCATCGTTGATTGAGAAATCGGGCTCCCCGTAGATCGCCGCCGAACGCTGCCTCTCGGATCCAGAAATCGTCACATAGCTACCAGGCCGGCGAGCGATCGGTTGTTCTATCGGTGCTATTCGTGTTCCTGACCCAAGGACGATCGCTCGGCGCGAGGAGTCACGGCTTTGCCGTTAGCTGACCTGGCCACATTCATGTATGAAGTTGAGGTAAAAGTCCGGGCTGACCACGAAGCCGTCCGCGAGCGGATCGGGGCGCGGAACGTCCGCTTCCGGGAGACGGTGACACAGGAAGACACCTATTACGACGCCCCCCAACGATCGTTCGCCGACACCGACGAGGCCCTCCGGATCCGCCGCGAGACGACGATCGAAACCGGCAACCGACACGGAAGCGGAGCCGACGAATCCAGTCAGGGTAATGGGGGCGAAGAGGGCAAGGGGGACGGCCGAGACAACCTGGACGGTCGGGACGGTCGAAACGGAGACGAACGCATCGTTCTCACCTACAAAGGTCCGCTCGTCGACAGCCAGTCGAAGACCCGTCGTGAGGCTGAAACTGGTGTCGAGGACGCCGACGAACTCCGGGACGTCCTCTCGGCACTCGGCTTCGCCCCCGCAGCGACCGTCCGGAAGGAGCGATCGGTCTACACCGGCACCGACGCCGGCGACGACGGCGATGACGGTGACGGCGGCGATGGCGGTGATGGTGGCAACGGAGATGATAGTCACGACGGCGAATACACGGTCGTTCTCGATCGGGTGGAGGGAATCGGCGAGTTCGTCGAGGTCGAACTCGAAGCTCCGGAGAACCGGATCGATACGGCCCGCGAGCGCGTCTACGGGATGCTCCGTGACCTCGGCCTCGATCCCAACGCGCAGGTCAGGACCTCCTACCTCGAACTGTGCCTCGACGCCGAAGGGACGGAGGCGTGAGTCGACAGCCGACGCCGGAACCCGGTGGTGCCGGCGATCGACGGCCGACCCGTCGTATGCTCAACAGTAATTAGACGTGATTGAAAAGTTTTCGTAAGTTATAGAACCGACGGCGCAGTAGTAAACGGCAATGACCGAACGAAACGTTAGAGTCGAGGCGCTCGACCGCGCGCCGGTCGAGAATCAGGCGGTCGAGATCGTCGAGCGGAAAGGGATCGGCCACCCCGACTCGATCTGTGACGGCGTCGCCGAAAGCGTCTCCCGGGCGCTTTCGAGAGCCTACCTCGACCGAGTAGGGAAGATACTCCACTACAACACTGACGAAGCGCAACTCGTCGCCGGATCGGCTAGTCCGGAGTTCGGCGGCGGCGAACTGACCGAACCGATCTACTTGCTCTTGGTCGGCCGGGCGACGTCGGAGTACGAGGGCATAACGATCCCCACCGAGCCGATCGCGTTGCGCGCCGCCCGCGAGTACCTCGCCGAGGCGGTTCCGCGATTGGACGTCGGCACCGACATCGTCGTCGACGCTCGCTTGGGTGAGGGCAGCGGCGACCTCCAGGGAGTGTTCGGCGGCAACGGCGTGGACGACGCGGGCGACGCGGACGGGACCGAAACCGGAGCCGGGAACTCCGGCTCGCCTGCGAGCGGTTCCGAGGGGACGCGGCCGGTCCCGATGGCGAACGACACGAGCTTCGGCGTCGGTCACGCTCCCCTGTCGGAGACCGAACGTATCGTCTTGGAGACCGAACGCCGGCTCAACGGCGAGTACGCCCGCGAGCACCCCGAACTCGGCCCGGACATCAAGGTCATGGGCAGACGTGAGGACGACCACATCGACGTCACGGTGGCCGCGGCGATCGTCGATGAGTTCGTCTCGGGCATCGATGCGTACGACGACGCGATTCGTGATGTCCACGGGTTCGTGCGCGAGTTGGCGGGCGAGTACACCGATCGGGACGTCGCTATCTACGTGAACACCGCCGACGACTACGACGCCGGCTCGATATATCTCACCACCACCGGAACCTCCGCCGAACAGGGTGACGACGGCTCGGTTGGCCGGGGAAACCGCGCGAACGGGCTCATCACTCCCAACCGCTCGATGTCGATGGAGGCGACCTCCGGAAAGAATCCGGTGAATCACATCGGGAAGATCTATAACCTGCTGTCGCCACACATCGCGGAAACCGTCGTCGCGGACGTCGGGGGGATCCGCGATCTCAGAGTCCGCCTGCTCAGCCAGATCGGCCAGCCGATCGACCACCCGCAGGTGGCGGACGTCCACGTCGTCACCGCTTCAGGGGTTCAGATCGGCGACGTCGAAGCCCGCGTCGAGGAAATCGTCGATCGCGAACTGGCGGCGGTTGCCGACGTCACCGACCGGGTAATCGACGGTGATCTCGCGACCTTCTGAGCCAGCCCATCGGCTCCGACGGCCCATAGTACACCCGATAACCCGGTTCGACGACGCGTCGGTCGCTCAGCGTCGGTTTCGGAACACCGATCGACGGGTGACGACGAGGTAGGACGACGGGACGACGACCGGCTATCCGGCTATCGACCCTCGGCGGCTTCGACGACGGCGACGAGTCGAGCGGCGGCGTCCTCGACGTCGCCCTCGTTCGAGATCGGCGTGATCGGGACGGCCGCCCGGATCGCATGATTCATCGCGGCCGCGCGATTGAGCTGAGCGTGAAAGGAGACGAGCCGCTCGTCGTCGCCGCGGTACTCGCGGTTCGCACTTTCCTCACGCCGCGAGACGATGGTTTCGGCTTCGGCTTCGACCAACACGAAGGCGCTCGGACGCAGTTCGGCGAAGACGACCTCGGGCAATCCGGGGAGGAATCCCCGGTCGGTGTTCACCGCGAGGTGAGTGTCGATAACTATCGAGCGGCCGTGCTCGCGGCGGCGGCGGTCGATCTCCTCGGCCGACCGGCGCTGGAGCACCCGATAGTCATGCATCGCGAGGTTGGCGAGTTCGTCCCGGCTCGTCGCGGACCCGCGGGCAACGGCTTCTTCGAGCATGACGTCGCCGAAATTCACGAGTTCGAACGAGTCGTCCAAATGCCGGCGCGCGGCCTCACAGACCCGCGAACTCCCGACGCCAGGGACCCCCGAGACGATCGTGACGCTCATCAAAAGGACACCTCGTCGTGGTCGATGTCGGTGTTCGACCCTCGGTCGTCGTAGAACTTCCGTCCGATGTAGGCGTCGCCGACGAAGGTGACGAGCGTGTCGTACAGATCGTCGGCCGAGCGATATTCGGTCTCACTGGCGCGTTCTAGAACGTCGCCGACGGATTCCGGTTCGCCGTAGGGCGCGTCGAGTTCCGTGTCGCCGAGTTCGTCGAGAACGGTCTCGTGCTCGACCGGAAAGGTCAGTTCGCTCGCGAATCGGTCCCGCGTTTCGGAGAGTCGCATAAGCGGACCACACATTAGGAACTATTAAAGATGCCGCACGCAGGCAGAAACGACCGGTCAGCCGACGGAACCGAACGAGGGCTATCGACCAGTAAGATCGACAGCAGGACTTTCATATCAATCTACGCAATTGCCCGCCGAGCAGCCGTCGCGGGCGGGACTGAAAGGGGCCGACCGCTCGACGACGGCGGGCGACGTAAGCACCGTAGGCGAGAGAGCGAGCACCGCGAGCGAACGAGCTGAGGCGCGTGGTTCGAGACGGCGAAGCCGTCTCGTCATCTGCTCACGGGCCGCAGGCCCGCTCGCAGGTTCGTGGGACTCTGCGAGTCCCACGCTCATTGCGGGACCTTCGGTCCCGCTTGCAGTCAGAACGCGGAGCGTTCTGACAACATCATAAAAGGCGCTTCGAGCCTTTTGAACGACAGCGAGCCCCCCGATTCTCGCGAGCGAACAGCGTGAGCGAGTGAGAGTTCGGAAGTCGCAGCCCGCACAGCGACCGCAGGGAGCGAGCAGGACCGTCGGTCCGCTACGAACTCCTCAGCCGGGAGACCGCCCGCAACGCGCTCTCGACGTACGACTTGAACGAGCCCTTTGCGAACGCCCTCGCGCTCGACACCGTAAGCCTCGGCGCGGCGGTCTCCTTGCTGAACGACCTGAACTGGTATCTCGCCCGGTTCGCGAGTGCGGCGTTCGTCCGCGAGCCGAGCGTTAGTGACACCGAGTGGCTCTCACGGGCGCTCGCGACGCAGGTCAGAAACGACGCGATCGACCCCGAAACGTCCGACAGGTATCTCGCGGTCTACGGCGTGAGCGAGGGGAGCTTGGTCGAACCGATGTACGTCCGCCGGCGGGACACGGACCCCGACGGCTCGCGGGCACCGATACCCGAGTACGACCTACAAGAAGTCGAGGAGACCGTCGTCGTGCGCGTGACCGAAGCCGAGTTCGGCGGGTAGTCGGTGCGCGGCGTCGGGCTCGACCGGCCGACGGGTGCTCCAATCGACCGAGAGCGAACCGCCGGTGACCCGTTTCGACGAGGACACAGCGGCGATCGCGATCAGACGTACTCGCCCTCCGACTCGTAGACCGACGGGTCGTCGTCGTACTTGTGTGCAATCGTCTTTAGATCGGTGAACTCGACCCCTTCGTGGCTCTTCGCGTAGTTGATGAAGTCCTCCAAGAAGGAAATCATGTGGGGTTTCCCGTGTAGGTCCGGGTGGATCGTAAGCGTGTAGACGCCGGCTCCGCGCCGATTGTAGAGGAAGTCGAACTGCGCTTTGTAGTACTCCTCGTAGATTATCTTCGGGCTCGTGTAGCCCGCGTGGTAGTTCGGTTGCTTGACGAAGAGCATCGGCGGGATGTCGTCGCGATACCAGCTGATGGGGATCTCGACGACGTCGGTTTCCTCGCCGTACTCGTACGGCGTCATCCACGTTTCGGGGTTCTTGTCGTAGTCGATCTTCTCCCAGCTGTCGCCCGTTCGCATGTAGCCGGGCTCGAACTCGCGTTCCATCAGGCTCGAATCGTAGAGGAAGTCGTATTCGGAGACGAGTTCGGGTGTGTTCTCGGAGAACTCCCACCAACTCGCGCGGTGGCCGACCGGTTTCTCCCCGGTCAGGTCGGAGACGAGATCGATGGACTTGGCGATGATCGTGTCTTCTTGCTCGCGCGAGAGGTCGGTCGGGTTCTCGTGGGAGTAGCCGTGGATGCCGATCTCGTGGCCGGCGTCCGCGACCGCCCCGACTTCCTCGGGGAAGGTCTCGATCGAGTGGCCCGGAACGAACCAGGAGGTGTCGATCCCCTCGTCCTCGAAGAGCTGCAACATCCGGGGAATACCCTCGTTGCCCGCCGACAGCCCCCGCGAGAGGTCGGCCGGCGAGTCCTCGCCGCCGTACGAACCGAGCCAGCCGGCTACACAGTCCACGTCGACGCCGATCGCTACGTCTATGTCGCCCATGGCGTCCTCGCGGACACGTCACAGACACCTAATAGTCACCCCTGCGAGCGGAGGTCGCCTTGGAGGGGAGGGCCCGATCGGCCGGGTCGCTGACTCGGAATCCTGCGACCGGTCCCGAAGAGCTAACACGCCGAGTCGAGCACTCCCCTCCATGTCGCCGACGATCACGGTCCTCGGCACTGGGGGAACGATCGCGAGCACCGCGGGCGAGGCGGGCGCGACGCCCGAGAGGAGCGGCGCGGACCTCGTTTCGGCGGTGCCGGCTATCGGCGAGTACGCGGACGTCGAAGCCGAGCAAGTCCTCCAGACGCCGAGTTACGACATGGACCTCGACGGGATGGCGGCGATCGCACGCGCAGCCGCCGGGGCCGCCGAGACAGGTGTGGATGGCGTCGTCGTCACCCACGGCACCGATACGATGGAAGAGTCGGCGTACTACCTCGATCTCGTCTGTGACCTCGACATTCCGATCGTCTTCACCGGTGCCCAGTGCCGCTTCGACGAGGTAAGTCCCGACGGCCCGGCGAACCTCCTGACGGCGGTCCGGGCGGCCGCCCACGACTTCTTCGCCGATATGGGCGGCGTCTACGTCGCCTTCGACGGGGAAATCCACGCCGCCCGCGAAGTCACGAAGACCCACACCAGCGCGCTCGATACGTTTCGTTCGCCCGACGCTGGCCCGGTCGCAGCCCTCTCTCACGCCGGCCTGCGGACCTTCCGCGAACCGGGCAGCCGGTCGGCGCAGGTCGACGTCACCGAGACGGACGCGGCGGTCGCGATCGTCGCCTCCGCGGCCGGCGTGTCCGGTGCCCCGATTCGTCGTGCGCTCGACGCCGGGATTAACGGGATCGTCGTCGCGGGAACCGGGCTTGGCAACACGACCGGGGTGATCGAATCGGCCGTGGCCGACGCGATCAAGGCTGGCGTCCCCGTCGTGATCACCTCGCGCTGTGTGGGTGGCACTACTGCACCGGTGTACGGCGGTCCCGGCGGCGGCGAGACGCTTCGCTCGCATGGAGTGATCGACGGCGGCGATCTATCGGCTCAAAAGGCACGACTGAAACTCGCGTTAGTACTCAAAGCGGTCGGTAGTAATAATATTGAAGCAATCCGAGA
>PXRY01000032.1:0-8883 GCA_003022925.1 Halobacteriales archaeon QS_8_65_32
GGCGGCGTGCTGGAGGGGGGTCTGGTCGGGGGCGGTAACGATGTGAACGGCGTCGACGGTCCCGCCGCGCTGTTTGGCGATCGCGCTCGCCAGCGTGATCAGATCCTTTTCCGTTCGTGGGTTCGCGAGCGGGACCATCACCCGGTAGGCACCGCCGTCCGGTTGGACCGTGCTTGCCGCCGAAACGGCCGTAGCCGGCATCTCATCGGATCGGTCGAGGATGTACTGGCTCAGAATTCCTCTTTTTCAGCCTTGTTGCGGGCGTAGACGAGATACCAGAGGAGTCCGCCGCCGACGAACACCAGTGAGAGGCCGATCTCGATCGGCTTCATGAACGCGATTAATCCGAACGAGATGATTGCCCCCGGGCCGGTACGACCGGATACAGTGGTACCTCGAACTCGGGCTGGTACTCCGGGGTATCTGCCTCCCGCATCACGATCAGCGCGAGGTTAAGCAGGCCGTAGACGATGAGATGGAGCACACTGCCGGCCTTGGCGAGCGTCTCCACGTCACCGATGACTATGAACAGGGGAATGAGCTCGCCCGTGACGGCGATGCTCCGATACGGCGTCGCGAAGTCGGGGTGGATCGCGTTGAGCTTGTCCGAGATGAGTTCGTCCCGACCCATCGCGAAGTTGATCGCGAGAACGCAAGTATCGAGGCGTTCGCACTGGAGGCGGTCGCCAGCAACCCTGCGAACGTCAGCAGGCCGAACCCGATACCGGCGATCCCGAGCGTTCCGAAGGCGACCTCGGCCACGTCCAGCACGGGCGTCGTGCTTTCACCGAGAACGTCCTAGTTGACGACGCCCATCAGGACGACCATGACGATTCCGTACATCACGGTCACGATGAGGACGCTCCCGACGACCGCTAAGGGCAGGTTCCGTCCTGGGTTCTTCAGTTCCTCGGCGACAGTCGTGATTTTCGCGAACCCGAGGAACGAGACGAATACCAGTCCCGTCGCCGGGAGGACCGCCGCAGGCCCACCCGTCTCGGCCGGGAAGAACGGCTGAAGCGTCGAAACGTCCGCCTGTAGAAACCCAAGAATAAAAAACGTCAGGATGCCGACAAGGATCGTCACGATGACGACTTGAACGGTCCCGGTTTCTTTAGCCCCAACGTAGTTGATGCTGATGAACGCTGCACCAGCGAGCAGGGGCCCCGAGTTGGAACTCCGTAAGGCCGACTGGACCCAGCGCCAGGGCCGGCAACGGGAGGAAGGTCGCGAGGTATTCGCCGAACCCGAGCGTGTAGAAGGCGCTCGCGAACGCGAGTCCCATCCAGTTCCCCCACCCGGCGACGGAGCCGAACAGCGGGCCCAGTGCGTGATTGACGTAATAGTAACTGCCCCCGGCCTTCGGCATCGCGGTGCCGAGTTCCGAGGCTGAAAGCGCGGTGAACAGCGAGATGACGCCACCGACGACGAACGAGAGCGCGACTGCCGGACCTGCAGCGGTTGGCTGCCTGTCCAGGCAGGACGAAGATGCCCGCACCGATCATCGTCCCGACCCCGATAGTTAGTGCCGAGAGCAACCCGAGATCCTTCACGAGTTCTTCGTCGTCAGCGCTCATGCACTCTCTCTCATACCGAGATGACCGGCCGGTCTGCCTCCGTGATCAGCCGGAGCGAACGGTCACCGGCGAGCCACTGAAGGATTCGGGGCCCCTCCGAGGTCTAAAGACGATAGTATTTGCGTCGATCTCGTTTGCGACGTTCAGGATGCCCTCGACGACGTCTCGACGGTACGTAGTTTCGGTCTCCGCGTCGGGAAACGCCTCCCGAAAAGCGTCGAACGCCTTGGCGGCGACCTGTTCGGACTGCTCGACGGGCGTCTTGTCGGGAACGCCCTCTCATTTCTCGACGACGTGTGAAACCGTAATCCGTTCGAATTCGTACGGTTCGAGGATCCGTGCCGTTGTCCGTGCGTCCTCCTGATCAGCGACGGGGACGAGGACGTGGCGTATGAATCGTGTGCTCATGTGGTACTTACCTGAGGTCGTAGCAAGCGATCTCGTCGGCCCCGCAGACGTAGCAGGAGTCCCGTTGTTCATCGAGTGTCGTGCCGCAGTTTCGGCATTCATGTATAATTGAACCTGGAGCACTGGTCAACCAGTTTCGCACACGCTTGGCGAGTGGGAGCATGTCAGATCGCCTGCCAAAGAGCGTTCTGCCGTGATTTCTGAAATACCCGAAGTGCGCGAGCATCGATCCGATGGCTGAAAGTAGTATCACAATATCGCCGGGCTCTGTTGCTATATTTCGGTGCGGTATGGATTCCATCATCGGCTCGCTCGATGTCGGAGACAACGCTCTCATGTCGGATTACAGAGGGTTTCGGATTGCTTCCGGATTCGTTGTATGAACCCATCGTGCTAGTTGGTCCCGTCGCCGATGATCCAGCGGTCGTACATCGACGCTCCTCCGGTATCCTGTTGGGCGACTACGACCCCGTTCTCGGAGTCCCAGTCGACCGATTCGGTCACCATCCCGAACGCGAATTGCCTGAGCAATCCGCTCGTCGGCGATCCCAGTACGGTCTTGTCGTGTTCGCTAGAGCGGGTAACGATCGCCTCGGCGACATCGCCCGAGGCTTCCGCGAGTTCTATCTCGACGTTCTCGACTCCCGAGAGGATGCGCTGTGCTGCTTCCAGGATCGCCTCTCCGTCTTCCCGGCTCTCGGCTCTCGAGTTCTCGCCGAGCAGGATGGCCGCGTAGACAGCTGCGACCACCGCGACGAGCAGTATCATCCGCGTGTCGCGCCACATCGTAAACAGTTCTCGCATGGGCGGAGGGGACAAACCGGTTCGGTATAAGTGTGGGTGGTCGTCACAGTATTGCCCGATCGAGCGGGTCGGAGAGCTGGCCAGATCGTTTCGGAAGCGCCCGTGAACGTCGGGCGCTTCCAAAACGGCTTAACTGATATCTCTTCTAAATCCGGCTCATAAAAAACCTCAGGAGTCCTTTCGCTTTACGACATCGCCGAAAGTGTAGCTGCCGGTCGACGCGCCGCCTTCCCACTCGGTGTCCTCGGCTCCCTCTTCGGTGAGGTCGATGTCGAAGCGGCGTTCGAGTTTCTTCTGCACGCGGTTGGACGGCAGCATCTCGCCGCGTTCTAACTTCCGGATGAGACTCGCCTTCTCGTTGAGTTCCTTCGCGAGGTCGGCCTGGCTCAGTCCCGTCCCCTCGCGCGCTTCGCGGAGACGATCGTCGTAGTCCTGAGCGAGCGTATCGTCGTTGAACGGGTCCGGCCGCCGGGACCCACTTCTCGAACCGCCCGAACCACTGCCGCCACCGCTTTCCCCTGCACCGCTGCTCGCCGACTCGCCGCCGGACTCCCCGCCTCCCGACCGGCCCGATCGGCCGCTCGATCCCGAACTCCCGGTCGAGTACTTCGTGGAGGTGCTTTCCGATCCCTGCTCGCGGACCTCCGTGCCGAACCCGGCACAACTGTCACAGACATCCAACTCCGCGCCCTCGATCTTGACCGTCCGCGGCGAGGACGTCTCGGCACCGCACATCTCACACTGTGCCATATCACCTGTCTAACGGACGACCGAGTATAAATCGTGCGCCGGCCTCCTCAATAGTGTTTGATGCAGTAGTCTCGTACGAGAAAATTGGTGAGACCGCTTAGGAAGCCCCCGGGCGGTCGACTCCCGCGGCTCGCTGCGCTCCTCGTCGCTCCCTTCGGTCGCTCCTGTGGTGCTTGCTTCGCCGAGGTTCGCCGATCTACAGGAGAGCTTCGCTCTCCCGAACTCACGGGCGCGAAGCGACCGTGAACGCCCGGCCCCTTCCAGTCCCATCCGAAGCAGTCCGTGGCGGCCTTCGCAGTTAATTAGCCACTGCCGCTTCTGCCGGGCCGTCGCGCTCCTGTCACTCGAATGCTCGCCGACTCTCTGCCGAATCGGCATTACGACAGCGTATCGAGCGCGCCGTAAAAGCGCTGGAGAACGGTGAGGTGTCCAACGATAGCGAAGCCGACTAAGAGCCAGCCGACAAGGGTGAGGCCGACGACCTTACCGCTGATCGCTGGGGCGACGGCGGTCACAAGGCCGACGAGTGCGAGCCGATCGGCCCGGCCGAGCAATACCCCGTGAACGCGATCGGGCCCGACTGACTGGGACTGAGTACCCAAATAGGAAGTCATCGATACCCCCGTCACAGCCACGAGGCACAGCCCGCATCGGCCGATCCCTGCCGCGAGGCCGGCGACGACGCTCGCGAGTTCTGTAGGACGGTGTGAGAGAACGTGGAGAGACACCCGGGACGGCAGAAGGGGGCCGGTGGGTCGTACTCGTGTACGTCGCGTGCGTCGCGTGCGTCGGATGGGTCGTACGTGTCGCGCGGGTTCGTTATCCAGCTATCCCGAGCGGTCGACGTCGAGTTCGTCCTTGAGGTCGCCGAGTTCGTCGGCGTCGGCGAGTTCCCGCAGGCGCTCGCGGAGGTGGGCCTTACAGACACCGACCTTGACGCCGCTTTTCTCGACGGCGAAGGCCGCCTCGCGCTCGCAGTGATGACATTGCATATCTTCCATGGGTGCCCGGTCGGTTTGAACGCTACGGCCTCAACAATCGCTCGGCGAGCCGATCGTACGCTTCCGCGGGAAGCCCTACCCGCCCAAGGGTGTCGTCGTGGGCGTCGCTACCGCCCGTTGCGAGCAGGTCCTCCGCTTCGATCGTGCGGTCGAGCAGCGCCTCGTCGACCGCGTGGCCGTATGGGTAATACCGCTCGACGGCGTCGATACCGACCTCGCCACACAACCCGAGTGCGCGTTCGGTGTCCCGGTACCGGAAGGGATGTGCGAGCGAGACCACGCGACAGGCCTCGGCGAGCAGCGAAGCGCTCGCTTCGACCGACGGCAGGTCGCGGGCGACGTAACACGGACACCCGTCGCCGATGAGTTCGGCAAAGGCCTCCCGGTAGCCGTAGTCGGCGTCGCTCTCGGCGATCGCGCGGGCGACGTGTGGCCGGCCGGTGTGTTCGTCGACCGCGAGGTCGAGCGAGACGCCCAGCCGGTCCTCGACGCGCTCGACGATCCGTCGCCCGCGCTTCTCGCGATTCCTTCCCAGCCGGTCGAGTTCGCGGGCCAGCGCGGGCGTCTCCCGGCCGGCGTAGCCCAGTAGGTCGACGGCCCCGAAGCCGGTATCGACGCGCAGTTCGATCCCCCGGATCACCGTCAGGTCGCGGCCGGGGCCGCGACCATCGCGGTCGCCGGGTTCGTCGCTACCGGGCCCGTCGCCGCCGAATCCGTCGCTGCCGGTTCCGTCATTGTCGTCGCCGGTTCCCCGGCGTTCCGACCCGTCGGGGCCGGGTCGCCCATCGACGCTTGCGACGTCACGAACCTCGCCGTCGGCGTCGATACGTGAAACCGGAGCGTTGAGCGCCGAACACAGCCGGTCGTGATCGGTGATCGCAACGGCCGCGAGGTCCGCCTCGCGGGCGGCGTCGCGGACCTCCTCGAGCGTCATCGTGCCGTCGGATTCGACCGTGTGAACGTGGAGGTCCGCGACGACCATACGTTCGGAAAGGAGTCGGGGCGAAAACGCCTTGTGGTACGCGTGTCTCGCGGCCGTCCGACGAGCCGATCGAAGACGTTTCTCGTCGTCCCGAGCCGTCGGGCGAACCGAGCTCCCGCCGAGACGGACGACATGCACGAGCAAGCCACGGCCCGATACCGGAGCCGCGATGATTCTTTCCCATGGCGACCGATAGTACCGACACCGACGCGGACCCGGGGGTAACGTCACCGCTACCGTCGCCGAAATCTGGCCCGATCAGTTCGAGCTTTCGATCGACGCCGACTGCGGGTAGACCCCGGTGGCGACGACGTACGAACTCGATCGGGCACAGCTCCGGACGCTGCGCCGGCGTATCGACGAGGCGCTTCGCTGAGCGCACCGACACGACGGTCGGCCGTCCGAGGGGAACGACCGATGGGGCCGATCGGAGAGCCGACGCCGATGGCGGAGCCGGTCGCTGCTAACGGAAACGGGCGGCGCGTGTAATGGTGATCGCCATACCGAGACGACCGAACGGAACGGCCCCGGTTGCCGGGTCGCTCCCGCTCGGACCGTTCTACGGGGCGAGAGCGACTGCAGGGTCGACGAACCACGAACACGCAAGGCCAACCGTCCCACCGGTCGAGTTCCTTCGTTCACCGATGAGCGACCGACGGGACCGACGGGGGAGCGGCGATGCCGCGAGCGACGCTCCCTCGACGAGCGTGAGTCGGCGGGGCTTCCTTCGCGGGTCGGCGGCCGTCGGCATCGGTATCGCCGCCACATCCTCGGTCGATACCGGGACGCTCTCGCCGTCGGGTAACGGTGACGTATGGATCACCTACGCGCTCGCGCGGCCGGTAACGGGTACCGACGTTCGCTTAATGCACGAACGAAGACGGTCCCCGCAGGCTGGTATCGTCAAGTCACGGCCGCGTTCGAGGCGAGTCGCCGCCTGCAGCGGGCGGTCACCGGCGTCGTCGGATCGTTCGTCAGGGCAGGCGGGTACGACGAACCCGCCGCCGTTCGACTCGACGTGCGAACCGAGCAGGCACGCAGGCGAGCGAGCGACCTGTTCGCGGACGTGCTCCGGGAACTGTCGACGAGCGTCGACGGAAGCGTCGACATCGATCTCGACGTCGAGACGACCGGCGGGTGGCCGCCTCGCGGCGGCAGCGGCGACGACGACGGCGACCCGGCGTTCAGGCGCGTCGAGCGGCCGACGGACGGGCGCGTCTCGGGCGGGGTTGCCTGCGCGACCGATTCGGGTATCGGGACGCTCGCGCCGGCGATGTACGACCGGGACGGCGAGCCCTTCTTCGCGACGGCGAATCACGTCTTCGGCGCGCGCGGGACGAAGCGATACGCACACTTCGGCCAGGAACTCTCGCTTCGACACGAGAACGGGGAGACGGCGATCGGTACCGTCGCGAGAGGCAATCCCGAGACGGACCTCGTTCGCGTCCGGCCATCGAACGGGTACGCGCCTCACAGCGGGATCCGAGCCCGGCCACCGGCACCCGTCACCGGCCAGTTCACGCAGATCGGGCTCGCTGACTTCCAGGCGCGCAACGAGCCGCTCACGGTGATGGGAGCTCGCAGCGGCCAGCGAACGGGGACGATCGACGGCGAAAACGGGATCACCTCGTACTACGGCGACATACCGAAACGCGGCCAGCTCAAGTGGGGCGGCCGGTTCACCATGAGCGACGGCGACAGCGGATCGGTGAACTACCACCCCGATCCGAAAACCACGAACGGCGTTCTTATCGGCGGGTTCAACGACGCACGAACCTGGTGGCCGGGCGACACATACGTCTGGGGCACTGCGGCCTACCAGCTCCGACGGCGCTACGGCTATCACTTCTGAGGGCGCGTTCCGACGCCCGGCCGCCTCCGAAGGAGGAGTAACGGGGCGCAGAACGGGCGACGAGGTGAAGATGCTCGGCGCGGACGGCAGGCAATCGATCAGGCCGAGGCACGTTCGGTCGGGGACCAGCGGGTCGGCAGGCGGGGTCGCCTCGACGGTCGGTACGGCGACGAAGTGGCGGTGGCTCCCGGCTCCGACCCAGGAAGGTGGACAGGGGCGGTCGGCCGGGAGCGGAGTGGACAAGGGGGGTCACACTACCCGTCAACACGGGCACGTACACCTACAGCGGGCGATCCCCGCTGCGTGCCCGATTGCGACGCGGTGAGACATGAGGGTTCGGGGTACAGTCGTACCCCGATTTATCCGTCCTCTCTCGAAGGCGGCCACTCGTCCGCCCACCCCGTATCCGACTCGTTCGGCTCGTCCGATTCCTCCGACGCGTCGGTCTCCCGGTAGCTGTCGATGTCATGGCCGGTCGTGACGGCGTGTTCGACCGCGAGCGCGGCCTGTTGCTTTCGGGTATGATCCACAGCGCTCGCGGACCACGCACATTCAAGGCAGTAGTTCACGAGTGGTGGCTCCATATTCGCTCTTACTCGACTCGGGTTCATAGTAGTGTTGTGAGGAATCGAGTTAACTCACGGAACACCGACGCGAAACGCGTCGGCGAATCAGCGTCAACGCCGCGTCGACACCACACCACCCCGCCCCGCCCGCGTTCGCGGGAGACGTCGGTCGCGCGCCCCGCTTTCGACGGACGATCGACGCTGGCGGTTTCGGTGTCAGTGACTCCGATGCCGGCGACTCCGATAGCTAGCGACATCGATGGACCGCGGCCGGCATGCGTACCCCGAGCCGACTTGTCCCTCGGTGCGCTACGATCGGGCATGTCAACGTGGATCTCGCTCGTCGAAGTAACCGACGCCGAGTTCCAGAACCTCCAGGAACTCACCTCGATCTGGGGTGACATCCGCATGGAAGCCGAGGACGCGACGTCCGACATCGAGATCGTCGACACGTACGCGCTACTCAGCCGGTACGACTTCCTGCTCGTCTTCGAGGCCCCCGACCGCGACGCGGTGTTCGAACTCTCGCTGGCCGTCGAACGCCAGGGGCTCGACATGACCACGATGGAAGGCGGTCCCCATCGAGCACTTCGCCGAACTCGTCGCCGACCGATAGCGCAGTGACGTCCGCAGCCTCGCCGCAGCCGCGACGATCGCCAGCGCGGAGAGCCGACACGCCGAGCGAGCACTGAAGCGACCGGCGAAACCGATGGCAGCCGAACCGGAGCCTGGCAGAACATCGCCGTCGCTCGGCGTGAACGACGGGTGCAAGAACGACTCCGGATCGACCGGGCGGTACAGCGCTCCGGAGCCGTGTTCGGTGTTCGCTCTCGATCGAGCGGATCGATACGAAATCGTTTCGACGGGCAGCGCCGAGCAGCCGCTACTCCGTGAGAGTACCGAGGCATGCGGCGGTTCCCGGATCCGGAACTAGGAAGGTGAA
>PXRY01000032.1:8961-16762 GCA_003022925.1 Halobacteriales archaeon QS_8_65_32
TCGTCGGGTTCCGCCCATCAGTATCGTGGTACGTCGATGCACTGTGGCGTATCGTGACGACGGGGACGGTCGATCGACCGGCGGTGACGACGAGAGTACATGAGTACTTCCCACGTATATGATCGGTGGCTACGTCGGGGAAAACGGTGACAGCGAGGATGAGTCATGCCGGAGTCAGAACGATCGCTCAGTGTGAGGACTGCGGAAAACCATAGATCATGAAGCGGGCGAACGACGGCCGTCGATACCCGATGGGCGTCGACGAGTGTAGTCGATGCGGGGCGACGGCGTTCGTCCCGCTCGATGCTGCGGGGTCGGAGACGGGCCGACCGCCTTCCGTCGTGTTCGCCGAAAGCCGTACCGTGCCCGCTTGGTGGTGTCGAACGGGACGGTCGCAATGAGAACCGCGACAGCCGGTCGATAGGCGCGCGTTGACGCCCTTCGATCCGGGAGGACGTCAGTCGCTGAACGTCGGGTCGATCACGTCCTCGATCGGCGCGATGGTGGCATGGCCGCACTCCGGACAGCGATCGAGGTCCCGTTCCAGCGGGATACCACAGGTTCGGCAGGCGTATCGACCGTGGTCGACACCAGTGGTGCTCGCTTCGCGTCCGATCGTATCGGCTAGACGCATATCCGAGTGGTAGCTGCTACCAGGATGCGAACTCTCGCTAGACTTTTGCAAGGAGGCGGTGCGAGAGGGACGAAAAGGATTGTCGCGCGGGACGTCCGTTCGCAACGAACGCAGCAAACCCTCACGGCTTCGGTCGTGTGGAAGGCTCAGGCTTGTGGCTCTCCGGTCGGTTCGCGGCCGAGGGCCTCCTCGACGGCGGCGACCCGTTGGGCCCCGTCCTGGGCACGCTCGCGGTCGTCGTCGATCTGGAGCACCGTTCGCACGCGGTCGGCGCTAACGGCCTCGTGAGCAGCCTCGACGGCCCCGAGGAGGTCGCTCAGTGCCTCGGCTTCGATCGTCGTCCCCATCGGATCGACCTCGTAGCTCACGTCGTGGTCGTCGAGCGCGCCGATGGCCGCGGCGATCTCGTCGGTGAAGTTACCGTCGTCGGCGGGCGTGATGCTGAGCGTCGCAACGATCATCATACGACAGAGGCGGACGGGCAATCGAATAAGCGTCAGGGGTACACGAGCAAGGGTCCGACGGTCCGCACTGAGGACGGCGGACCAACCGGCGGGGGGGACCGTCCGTCGCGAGCGCTCCTCGTCCGGTTTCGAAGTGTTCGCGCCCCGGAGCGTCCTCGTCCTAAACCGTTCTCGCTTCGGAGCGTTCGATTCCCTACAGACTCCCCCGTTCGCGCCCGATGCCGTAGCCGAGGACGATCGCGTTCTCGACGAGGTTGCCGTGCGCGCGTCGGACCCGCTCGGACAGTGCCTGGTGGCTGATCGCGAGTTCGTCGGCCAGTTCCTTCGCCATCACCCCGCGTGGGACCCCGTAGTAACCGCGCTCGAACGCGAGCGCGAGCGTCTCCTGCTGTCCGTCAGTGAGCCCGAAACGACCCTGCCGGCCGTCGTCGAGCGTGTATACCTTCGCGACGTCCATCGAGAGCCCGGCCGCCTCACAGGCCTCGAACGTCCGTGCGAGCGCCGGACGCTCGGGGACCAACACGCGGACGTTCCACCGGCCGTTCGCGGTCGCCGCGGCGAGGACCGTGCCACCCTCCTCGACGAGCAGGTGGGAAAGCGCTCGGATGCGTTCGGTCCACTCGATCCGGTAAAGGTACTCGGCGTCCTCGCCGTCATTGCCGTTCTTGCCGTCGTTGCTGTCCTTGCCTCTTTTTCCGTTCTCCCTGTCCGTTCGGCTTCTTCCGTCGCTCCCGTCGCCGACGTCGGCGAGCAACTCGAAGGCGGCGACGCTCGAATCGTTCGCGAACGCGCGTTCGAGCGCGCCGCGTTCGGCCCCGTTCGCCCAGACGAAGGGTACGAGACGGTCGCCAGCGTAGGCGACGACGCGCTCGATTTCGAAGGCGGCGCCGTCGAGCGCCTCGGCCGTCTCGCCGAGCGCGAAGTCCGTGACCGGAAGCGTGAGTTCGGCGACCGTCGCCGAGCGACCCGAATCAGCGGTCCGCTCCGTCCCCGCGTCCGTTTCCGTTCCGGTCGTCGCTTCCGTCCCCGCGTGCGTATTCCGTTCGCTCCGGCTCTCGTTCTCACTCCCGCTTTCACAGCCGGGCTTCGCCTCGCTCTCGGTTCTTCCCTCGCTTTCGATTCCGTCCTCGCTTTCGGTTCCCGTTTCGCTCTCGGTTCCCTCCTCGCTCTCGGGGTCGGCGGCAGTCATAGTAGTTCGATCCGGTGTCATGGTTTCGATAAGCGGTGCTCGTCGCTGTCGTCGCTTTCATTGCTTTCGTCGTTATCCTCGCTGCCGTCGCTGTCGCGGCCGCTGCTGCCGTCGTCGTCCCTGTCGTCGCTATCGCCGCCGCTGTCCCGCCAGTCGTTCGACGACGGCGACGGTGGCGATGGCGATGATGGCGGCGTCTCGGTCGCTACGACCGGGGTCGAACTCGCGGGTGACCCCTCCGCGTCGAGCGACGCTCGCGACCCCTCCGAGAGGCCGTCGCCCGCCGAGATCCCGAGGGCGTCGATCTGTGCCTGGTAGCGGTTGCGAACGGTAACGGTCGTGACCCCCGCAGCGTCGGCGACCGCCGCCTGGGTTCGCTTCTCGTCACAGAGCAGCGCGGCGACGTAGATCGCGCCGGCGGCGAACCCGGTGGGTGATTTCCCCGAGAGAACGCCCGCCGCGACGGTGCGACCGACCACCTCGCTCGCCGTTCGTCCGACCCGCTCGGAGAGGCCGAGTTCCGAGCGAAAGCGAGGGATGTACTCAGCGGGGTCGACGGGTTCGAGTTCGAGCGCGAGCTCGCCGGCGAGGTAGCGATACGTTCGGCCGACCGGCGTGCGTTCGACCCGCGCGACGGCGGCGACCTCGTCGAGCGATCGGGTGACTCCTTCGACCCGACAGGCGGCGTACAATACCGCCGTGGTGACAGCCTCAATCGAGCGACCACGAACGAGGTCCTCGGCGAGCGCCCGGCGGTAGAGGGTGCTCGCAACCTCCCGGACCGGCCGGGGGACGCCCAACGCGGCGGCCATGCGATCGATCTCGCCGAGCGCGTATCGGAGGCTGCGCTCGCCGGCCTCGTTGGTTCGGACCCGTTCGTGCCACTGCCGGAGTCGGCTTACCCGTTCGCGCTGGCGATCGGACAGCGGCGTGCCGGCGGCGTCTTCGTCGCGCCAGTCGATATCGGTCGTGAGACCCTTGTCGTGGAGCGTCCGCGTGGCCGGCGCGCCGACGCGTGATTTCGCCTGACTCTCGCGGTGGCTGTACGCGCGCCACTCCGGGCCGCGATCGATTTCATCGTCCGCGACGACGAGCCCACATTCCTCACAGACGCGTTCGCCTCGGTCGGCGGTCGGGACGACTGCCGGCGCGTCACAGTCCGGACAGACCCCCGAGCGCCGCCGCTCGATCGGGGAACTCACGGGGGCGGCCCCCTGGTCCACCGCGAGCAGAACGGACACCGGTACCGCGCCGCCTCGCCGTCGAACGTCGCCCAGTGCGCGGCCTCGCGGGCGAAGGCCCGCCGGCAGCTATCACACCTCGCCTCGCGTCGTTCGGCCACGCTTAAACCTCCCCCGGCGAGCGTCCCTCGCGGACGCCGGCACCGTCTCGACTCCCGTCGTCCGAGCGAACCCGTCCCGTCCCGATCCCGAACGGCGGGGGGACACAGCCGTGCTCGCCGGTGAGCGGTCCCTCGAAGACGTCATAGTAGTCGGTCGGCATGGGATCCATCCGTCGTGGGGTAGTTGCCTAACCGTTCTCCGTTCATATGTACCCCCTATAGTTAGGACGACAAACGCCGCCTGGCTCCCGGCTTCCTCGACGGACCGGCTCGGGGTGGCGGCCGAATCGAGCTCGTTAACTCGGAAACTCACAAAGAACTTAAACCGTTGGCGGGACCAATGGACCGGCGTGGAACCCCTTCGTAAACTACTACTTCGAGTGTGAGTGGATCAAGACTACTGTCGGGCGCACGCGGAACGAACTACGCGTCGCTCGCGATCGACCACGCGTGTTCGACCGACCACGACATTGGGGGAGAACGGATCCGTACCGACCGACCGGCGACCGAGTCGGACCGACCGCCTGACCCGGATAGCGAAGGGACCGACCGCCCGAAGCTAACCGCCTTGACCGGCCCGGAACGAACGCGCGTCTACAGCGTAAACGACGAGTACCGAGGCGATGACGGGAACCGGGATCGACACGGGACCAGAGACGAGAACTGAACCGCGGGCCGGAGCGGACAGCAGCCGAAGGACGCGACGGAACGGAATCGGACTGCCGGTCGGAATGGAAGGGAATAAAGCGAGGGGACGAGCGGCGTGAACGGAACGAACAAATAAACGAACGAGCGGGCGGACGGCCGTCTCGCGACGGTCGACGGCGTAAGGGTGGTCGGCCGGACCCCGGCCACTCGGTAGGACCGAAGCCGGCCGGTAGGGTGGACCAGCACGCGACGGCGATTTTTAGCGTCGCCGTCGCGGAACACTGCGAGGGTGTGCAGCACAACGAATACGGATACCCGTTGCGCCCCGAGACGAGCGGCCACGAGAACTAAGCGTTAGGGGTACGCTCGCTGACCGTTTATACAGCCCGCCGACGTCGATACTAATGGCCGGCGTCGGCGACCGACGACAGTCATCGACCGCCGGGTTGCACGGCGCTCACGCGAGGAAGTCGGCGACGACCGCCGCGATCGCGTCCGTGGGACGAGCATCACGTTCGAGGACGGTCCGAGTCCAGCGCTCCCCGTTCAAGCGAAGCATCGATAGCGTGCCGTTCGACAGCACGAACAGCGCCCGCGCCTCGCCGTTTCGGCGGTCGTCGCCGTCGGTCCCCGCCTCGAATCGCTCCTGGGGGACGACGAACGTGTCCCCCGCTTGCCTTGCCCGGAGGCGGGCGACGTCGCTCGCCGTCAGCGGCCGTGGCGGGAAGGAGCGAACGGACGTCCGTCATCGGAAGTCCGGCGTGGCCGGCCGTTGCCCGGGCGAGTCGTCGCTCCCGTGCGTGACGGCAACGCGCTCGCTTCCCGAGTAAAGTCGCGTAAACATTTGCCACACGGGTGGTCGACCGTTCGATAGTCGCATAACTTTTTGTGATTATTCGAGTGAGGAGCTCGCCGGTGGTTCTAAGCGCTCACCTCGCACAGGCCGCCCGCGGAGGACGTACCCTCAGGATGCAATGTCCAGTCCGCCCCCCACGGATGGCCCGCGTTCACTTACTGATAACACACTGTATTAGTCTTTTTGTGATAATCCGAATGACGACACGCACGCGCTTCGTCGGTCGATCCGCGACTGCGGTGGCGAGGCTGGCCGTCTCGCTGTCGCGGTACGTGTGTCACTCGCGACCGTGCTTTTTCACTGAGTCGATGACAGCTCTTCGTTATACCTGACACGCGTTCAGTGGTGCTGAAACGGGTTCTTGGCGGGCCTCGACGGGTCCTATCGAGATCGCGTTCGTTGACCGCGCGGCGGACCCGAAACGCAGGCTGCGTCGGCCGGCTCCGGTCCCGGTCAGCCGTCCTTAACACCGGTCGGCCGGCCCGCGAGCGTCGTCGGTCATCGTTCGGTCGCTACCCGGTCGTTTCAACCGCTGACGCCCCTTCGGTCAGGAGTCCTCCGAGGGCGGCGGCCACTCGGTGGCCCACCCCGTCTCCTGCCCCGTTCCTGACGGTTCGGTCGCCCGGCGCTCGCCGGCGATGTCGTGGCCGGTCGCGACGTGGTGGGCAATAGCGAGGCCGGACTGCTCGCTCCGAGTGCACGCTTGAGTGCTCGCGGACCAGTCGCATTCGGTACAATAGTTCACGAAGTATGACACGCTGAACCATACCTCTCGGATTTCAATAAGCGTTTTGTGAGAATCCGAGTGACGATAGTTGCGCTCGCTTCCAGGGCAGGCGCGGTCGCCGGTGCATAGCAACCCGACGCGACCGGGCCAGCGACGCTGACGGCGACACGGCGGTACGGTGAGACGGCAACACCGGACGACGGCACGAAATGGCGGTACGGAACAACGGTGGCGGTGTGGTGGCGTAGCGATCGGCCGGGGCGAGCCGGACGGACCGACGGTATCGTCTTCCCGCTGTGCTGCGGGCCGACCCGCGAGGGGATCACCCTCAGGGTGCAATGTCCTCGTGACGCCCTCACGGTAGCCCGCACCGATCTATTGGACGCGCTACAACTAACTGCTTCCCTTGCGTGTGCACTGACTTCATATCACACTCGCTCGTATGGGGTCGGTGCTCGACAGGGAGTTCCGCGGAGAGCCGTCGACCCGACCTACCCGGGGGGACTTGCCCGTTCCAGCTCCGGGCGTGACGGTTCGTGGCGGCGCTCGTCGGCCGGCGAAAACCGGGTCGTGCCGGACAGGCTTTTGTCGATTCGGTCCGGAACACGCCCGTGACACCAGGGGCCGAGACCGACGTCGACGCCGGGAGCAACGGCGACATCGAGAGCGTTGCCGAGGGCGAGAACGGGTCGTCGACGGGTCGGGCAACGGCCGGCGCGTTGACGATCGGCGAGGCCGACGTAGACGCGCTCGTCGCCGTTAGGCCCGCGGACGTCGCGCCCGCCGCCGAGCTCTCCTTTTGTCGGAACGTCTTCGTCCCGCTCACGACCGCGTGTCGGTACACCTGTTCGTACTGCACGTACTACGACGATCCTGGCGAGGCGACGCTCATGGCCCCCGAGAGCGTTCGCGACCTCTGTCGTGACGGGGCGCGGGCGGGTTGTACGGAGGCGCTGTTTACCTTCGGCGACAAGCCCGACGCGCGCTACGACGGAATTCACCGACGGTTGGCCGACTGGGGCCACGACTCGATCCTCTCGTACCTGCGGGAAGCCTGTGAGATCGCGCTCGACGAGGGCTTGCTCCCCCACAGCAACCCGGGTGATCTCACGCGCGAGGAGATGGCGAGCGTCGCCCCGGTCAACGCCTCGATGGGCGTCATGTTGGAGACGACCGCGGACGTCCCGGCACACAGCGGGCCCCAGCGGAAGACCCCTGCCCAGCGGTTGGGAACGATCGAAACCGCCGGCCGCCTCAGGGTGCCATTCACCACCGGGATCCTCGTCGGTATCGGCGAATCACGGCGCGACCGCGCCCATAGCCTGCTGTGTATTCGCGCGCTTCACGAGCGATACGGCCACGTTCAGGAGGTGATCGTCCAACCCGTCGTCCCGAACGAGCGCTGGCGCGCGTCGGGGCCGGACACCGAGGCCTTTCGCCACGCCGTGGCGATGGCCCGGTACTGCCTGCCCGAGGACGTCTCGGTCCAGGTCCCGCCGAACCTCGCGCCGGTCGAGAGGGTGCTCGACTGCGGCGTCGACGATCTGGGGGGCGTCTCCCCCGTGACCGACGACCACATCAACCCCGACTACGCCTGGCCGGCGCTGCGCGAACTCGAGGACTTCGCCGAAACCGCGGGCGTTCCCCTCCGCGAGCGCCTCCCGGTCTACGAACGCTTCCTGCCCGACGGCGTCGGCCGATGGGGTGACGACCAGCGGAGTAATGGGGAACGGGGTAGCGGCGAACGGAGCGGTAATGAGCGGGAGGACGACGCACGAACTGCCGACCGACCGGCTGTCGACCGGCCGACCGATGACCGACGGAGCGACGACGCCGAAGCTTCCGCCGGCAACGGGTGGGTCTCCGAGCGGATCGCCCGCGCGATCGACGCCGAGAACGAGGCGGGTAAACGCTACCGGGCGGTGCTCGCCGGAGCGTCGC
>PXRY01000033.1:0-1435 GCA_003022925.1 Halobacteriales archaeon QS_8_65_32
CGTTCTGACTGCGAGCGGGGTCGGAGGTCCCGCACTGAACGAAAGACGCCGGAGGCGTCTTTCGAACCACGGCTTCGCCGCCACGCGGTCGGCCCCTTCCAGTCCCACCCGAACCGGTTCTCGTCGATCTTCATCGCTTCACTAAATACCGCCTCAAAAGGGCCGGAGGCTTTTGTCCATGCGGTCGTCAGTTCGTCCATGCAGTTCTGCGAGGAGTGCGGGTCGTTGATGCACGCGAACGGCGCGGAGATGGTCTGTTCGTCCTGTGGCGCTCGTACGGCGAAGGACGAGACGGAAGCGGCGAAGTACGTGAGTACCGAAAAACAAATTTTCGATGACGTGATCGAGACCACCGAGGACGCCGCCGACGAGGGGATGCCCACGGCCGCCGAGACCTGTGAGGACTGTGGAAACGACCGGGCGTGGTACACGATCAAACAGACCGGCGCGGCCGACGAACCGCCCACGCGGTTTTTCAAGTGTACGGAGTGTGGCTACCGCTGGCGCGACTACGGCTGAAGCGAACCCGTCTGGTCGACCGACGGCGACGGTCGAGAAACAGGAATCGTTACGAGCGTTTACTCGGACCGGAATGAAAGATTTGCCGTAGAGGGAACGGTTAGGATCGCCACGGGATCTTGTCCTTTATGCAACTACATTCCAGGAACGTCGGCGAGGACGTCGACGACCTGGGTTCGCTCCTGGGCGCGATCTTCGAGGCGCGGACCTCCCGGGCGGCGTTCGAGACCGTCGAACGCGTTCGTCGGGATTCGATCCGCTACCGGCGCGGCGAGCACGAGCGCCGCGACGAGGTAAAGGAGACGCTCCGCAGCCTCGATACGGAGACCGAGAACGTCGTCACGCGGGCCTTTACCAGTTACTTCGAACTCATCAACCTCGCGGAGGAACGCCAGCGCGTCCGCTCGATCAGGACCGGTTCGCAGGAGGGCACCCTCGACGGGACGTTCGCCGATTGCGTTTCGGACCTTCGGGCCGCCGGCGCGGACGACGCGACCGTCGAGCGGATCCTACGGGATGTGCTCATCGTCCCGACGTTTACCGCCCACCCGACCGAAGCACGCCGGAAGACGATCAAGGCGAAACTGCGCGCGATCGCCGAAGCGTTAGAGGTCCTCGACGAGACGCTGCTCACCGACCTCGAACGCGAACAGGTAAAGCGCACGATCGAGGCGGAGGTGACGAGCCTCTGGGCGAGCGCGCAGGTCAGGGGCCGGCGGCCCGAACCGGCCGACGAGGCCCGCAATGTTCAATGGTACTTGGAGGAAGTGCTCTTCGACGTGGTGGGCGAGGTCTACAACGAGTTGGAAACGGCCCTGGAGGGCGAGTTCGACGTCTCGGTGCCCGAACTGTTCGAGTTCCGTTCGTGGGCCGGCGGGGACCGCGACGGCAACCCCTATGTGACGCCCGACGTCAC
>PXRY01000033.1:1458-7698 GCA_003022925.1 Halobacteriales archaeon QS_8_65_32
CCTTTCGGGGGTACTAAGCCAGGACGGCGACCGGCGCTCGCTCACCGACGAGTTCGCCGAGCGCCTCGACGCCGACCGCGAGCGCCTCCCCGAAGTCGCAAGGCGAGCGGCCGAACGCTACCCGGATGAACCCTACCGGGAGAAACTCCGGCTGATGCGCGAACGCCTCGATCGGGTCGGGGGCATCCGGCCCGGCGGTTACGGAAGTGAAGCGGCGTTGCTCGCGGACCTCGACGCAATCGATGCCGACTTGCGGGCGAACGGGGCGGGCGTCGTCGCCGACACATATGTCGAGCCGCTTTCCCGCCGGGTCGAAACGTTCGGGTTCGGGTTGGCGAGCCTCGACCTCCGGGACCACCGCGAGAACCACACCGAAGCAGTGGCGGAAGTTCTCGCCGTCGAGGGGATCGACTACCGGGGTCTCGACGAAGCCGAACGGGTGAGGCTGCTTTCGGACGCGATGACCCAGGACGAACCCGTCATCGACCTCGGAGCGGCGACGCGCGAGGGACTGTCCGACACGGCAGCGCGCGTTCTCGAACTGTTCGATCGCCTCGGCGAGTGGCAGCGCGAGTACGGCAGCGACGCGATCGACACCTACTGCATCAGTATGACCGAGGAAGCCAGTCACGTCTTGGAGGTATGTTTCCTCGCCGAACAGGCGGGCGTGATCGATCTCGACGGGCATTCGGGTCTCGACGTCGTTCCGCTGTTCGAGACCGAACACGCCCTCGCGGAGGCGGGGACGATCCTGGGAACACTGCTTTCGAACGACGCCTACCGGGCGAACGTCGCCGCACGCAACGGCGTCCAGGAGGCCATGATCGGCTACTCGGACTCGGGGAAGGAAAACGGTTTCTTGGCTGCGAACTGGGACCTCTATTGCACCCAGCGGCGGCTCGCGCGCGTCGCCGAAAGGGAGAACGTAACCCTGCGGCTGTTTCACGGTCGGGGCGGGTCGATCTCGCGGGGTGGCGGGCCGATGAACGAGGCGTTGCTCGCCTTACCGACCGAAACGGTCTCCGGCCAGGTCAAGTTCACCGAACAGGGCGAATCGATCGCCGAGAAGTACGCGAACCCCCGCATCGCCGAGCGCGAACTCGAACAGATGATCGACGCCCAACTGCGCGCGCGCCACCGCGCGCTTGACGACGGCAACGACGACGGGAGCGAGGAGGACGGGGGCGAGGAGGGAGATAGAGACAGCGAGAACGGAGGCGGCGAGGATGGGAACCGCGGGGGAGACGGGAGCCGCGGAGGAGGCGGCGAACTCCCCGAGGAGTGGATCGATGCGATGGACGAGATGGCGGCGGCCGCCCGCGCGGAGTACCGCGACCTGCTCGAAAGCAAGGGGTTCGTTCCCTACTTCGAGCAGGCGACCCCGATCACGGTGATCGAGGAACTGAACTTGGGCTCGCGCCCGGCTTCGCGAACCGGCGAGCGCACGGTCGAGGACCTGCGGGCGATCCCGTGGGTGTTCGCCTGGACCCAATCGCGGTGTATCGTCACCGGCTGGTACGCGCTCGCGACCGGGATCGACGCCTACCTCCGGAACGGAGACATGGGCGTTCTCCAGGAGATGTACGACGAGTGGCCCTTCTTCCGGACGACGATCGACAACGCGGCACTCGCGCTCGCGCGCACCGACATGGAGATCGCCGCCGAGTACGCCGCGATGGCAGACCCCGACCTCCGCGAGCGCTTCTTCGGCCGGTTGCACGACGAGTACGATCGGGGTGTCTCGCTGGTCACGTCGATCGCCGGCCGCGAAGGCCTCGTTGATCGCGAGTGGCTGCGCGAGAGCCTACGGCGACGGAACCCCTACGTCGACCCGTTGAATCTGCTCCAGATCGAACTGCTCGACGCCGAAGGGCTGGACGCCGAACGCGAACGGACCCTCCGGCTCACGGTCAAGGGGATCGCCGCCGGCATGAAGAACACTGGGTGAGCGAACGCGGCGGCGTCCGAGTCAGCAACCCGGCAACAGGGAGTTACTCCGATCGATCCGAGAGCCCAGCCTAGGCACGTGGCGGCTTCGCCGTTCGTCGCGCGAGGTGCGGTTCGAGCGACGATCGGAGCGTAGCGCTCGCGACAGCGTATTAAAAATCGTAAAGAAGTGATATGCAAAGATATTTCTACGCGACCGGCTAACCCGTATCCGATGAACATCACGACGGCACTTTTGAATCGACTAGTGCCGGGGCGGGGCGACGAGGACGAGACCGCCCCGACAGAAAGCGAGCACGCGAGCGCGAACGGGTCGGGATCGGCCGGTCACGGCGAGGACGAGCACGCCGCGGGCTCGGCGGACGTCGGGTCGAGTCGCATCGCCGACGAAGACGTCTCCGAGGAGGCGCTCGTGCTCCGTAAACTGATCGCTCACGGCGGACGCGTCCACCGGTCGACGCTCGCCGAGGAGACGGAGTGGCCCGAGGACGATCTCGACGACGTGCTCCGGGAGATGGAAGCCGACGGCCAGATCAGCACGATCCGCCGGCGCGACCCGCTGGTCTGCCGGCGCGGGTTCGAGCCGGCCGGCGCGCCGCTGCGCTTTGCGAACGACTGACCGCCCCGTCGCCGCCGTTTTCCCCTGCCTGCACCACCTTCCCGACGGTCGAACTCTGCGTTTCGAGCGTACCGTTCCGGAATCGTCGCTCCCGAGTGATAGGCACCGGTACGGAGCCCTTCGAACGGGCCGAGCTGACGCCAACCGAGTCGGCCCACAGCCGGAACTAACAGTTCACGTATCGGTTCGCCGACCGAACGCGCGTCGATCCGGCGTCGTCCAGGGACGGCACCGCCGTCGGGAGGACCGCCGGCCCGTCGTCGGTTCACCTCGCGCACAACAGGGGAAACAATGATTACGGAGGCGGTTGTCCTCCCGGTGCGAGGGGTCAGAAAGTGTCAATGGAAGCAGTCGTATACCAGGGCGAAAACGACGTCGCCGTCGAGGAGGTCGACGAACCGGAGATCGAACACCCGAACGACGTGGTGATCGATATCACGACGACGTGCATCTGCGGGTCGGACCTGCACATGTACGAAGGGCGCACTGCCGCCGAACCCGGCATCGTCTTCGGCCACGAGAACATGGGGGTCGTCGAGCAGGTCGGCGACGCGGTAAGCACGATCGAGGAGGGCGACCGGATCGTCCTCCCGTTCAACGTCGCGTGCGGCTTCTGTCAGAACTGCGAGGGAGGCTACACCGGCTTCTGTACGAACGTCAACCCCGGCTTCGCCGGCGGTGCCTACGGCTATGTCGCGATGGGCCCGTACAAGGGTGGACAGGCCGAGAAGCTCCGCGTACCGTATGCCGACTTCAACGCGTTGAAACTCCCCGAGGGCAACGAGCACGAGGACTCCTTTTCGCTGCTCGCCGACATCTTCCCGACGGGGTGGCACGGCACGCGGCTCGCGAACTTACAACCCGGCGAGTCGATCGCCATCTACGGGGCGGGGCCGGTCGGGATGATGGCCGCCTACAGCGCGAAACTGCAAGGGGCCTCGGAGATCTACTCGGTCGATCGTGTGCCCAGCCGGCTTGACATGGTCGAGGAGAACTGCGACGCCATCCCGATCAACTTCGAGGACGGCGACCCGGTCGAGCAGATCAAAGACGCCCACGGCGGCGGCGTCGACAAGGGTGTCGACGCGGTGGGCTATCAGGCGATCGATCCCGAGACCGATCCGGGATCGGACGCCTACGACCCGGCGCGGGAGAACCCCGCAGTCGTCTTGAACCAGCTCATCCAGACCGTCCGGCCGACGGGCGAGTTAGGGATCCCGGGACTGTACGTACCCTCGGACCCGGGCGCACCCGACGAGATGGCCGCCCAGGGACGGTTGGGCATCGACTTCGGGAAGCTCTTCGAGAAGGGCCAGCGCCTCGGCACCGGCCAGTGTAACGTCAAGCAGTACAACCGGCGTCTGCGTGACATGATCATCGAGGGCCGGGCGGACCCGAGTTTCGTCGTCTCCCACCGCGTCGGGCTGGACGAAGCGCCCGACATGTACGAGGCGTTCGACAACCGCGAAGAGGGCGTCACGAAAGTCCTCTTGGAGCCGTAAGGCGACGGCGACGACGCGCTCGCTGCACGGACCGCGACCGAACCAGCACCCGAATTTTTTCCGCTGGCTACGCCGGCAGTATCGACTCATATGATTGCCCGCCGGACGACCGTCACGAGTGGGACTGAAAGGGGCCAGTAGGTTCGGCGAACCCCGACGAAGCAAGCACCGTGGTTCGGGAGACGCTGGGGGCTTTCGAACCGTCCAACACGACCTGCTGCCTTCTTCCGAGCCCGTGCTCGATATCGCCGATCACGCTCGGAGCCACGCCTTCGGGTGTTCGTCACGGAGGTGGTCCTGATAGGCTTCGACCATCGCCGGATACGAATCGAGGACGGCGTACCATTCACACAGTTCACAACGCCCGGTGACCGATCCACCGTGAGCCGGATCGGTGTTCGAAGGGGAGGCCGAAGGATCGTCACCGTCGCGCTCGCTCATCCGTTCGCTTAGCGCTCGACGTACCTGTATGCCCTGCCTGCGCTCGCGCCGGAGCATCACGGTGTGGCGTGGATGGGGTCGGCTCCCGGTTTCGCGGTACAGGTCGGCGAGCGCGTCGAGAACTTCGAGAGCGAACCGACGAGTCAACGATCGGTCGGCCGGTCGGTCAGTCGGTTCGTCGGCCAGTTGGTTTGCCGGCTGCTCGGTCAGCCGGTCAGTCGGTCAGTTCATCGAAGGCTTCGACGCCGGCTTGGGCAACTTCCATGTCCTGGTTTACTTGGCCGCCGCTCGCACCGATCGTGCCGACGATCTCGCCGTCGCGCTCCAAGGGGTAGCCGCCGCCGAAGATTACCATCCGGCTCTCGTCGGTCGTCTGTAACCCATACAGGGGTTCGCCGGGTTCGCTCATCTCGGCGAGTGCATGGGTCGGCATCTCCAGGGCAGCCGCCGTGTAGGCCTTGTTCCGCGAGATCTTGATGCTCGCGAGCCACGCGCCGTCCATCCGGTGTTGGGCAACGAGGTTTCCCTCGCTGTTCGCGACCGCGATCACCTGCGGGACGTCTATCTCTTCGGCCTTGTCCTGCGATGCTTCGATCAACTGCGTCGCCGTCTCGAGATCCATCTCGTATGTCATGATCCGTGTGAGCGGAGTGCAGCGTCCGGACAGTCGATCGGTCCCCGATCGAGCGAGCCGAGCGCACCTCCGTACCCAGCCCACGGTCGTCGGTCACTAAACGCCGGGGCCTGCATCAGGACGCGGGCAACGCCGACGAGCGGGAATGGGACGACGAGCGAAAGCGGACGGGGAGGGAGCGGATCGGCTGAAGGGGAACGGCCGAGCGACGCCGTGGTTGCGGTCGCCGTACGAACCGTTATGCGATCGGCTGTACTACATCGGATCGTGATCGTCCATGTGTCTGTACTGTAACATGGGAATGGGCTGGGGACAGTTGCGCGAGTACGACGACATCTACCAGGACGCGATGCGGAAGAAGTCCCAACGCCAGTCGAACTACGGTTTTTACGAGGAGTGGGACGACCTGCGCGAGCAGGTCGCCTGACTCCCGCGTCGCGGTTCAGGTAGTCAGGCGTCGGGAACCGGTCTCGACCCGTTGGACCGAAACAGCTCAGTAGTGACGACGCTCGACCAGTTCGTCGAACGCGCGCGAGTCGCCGGGTGATCGGCCCGCCCGCGCCGTCGTCGCCGGTCGGAAAGCGCCGATCGTCGAGTCGGGCGACCGGACGGACCTCCCAGGTCGTGTTCGTCACGAACAGTTCCTCGGCGGCCCGGCAGTCGGCGGGCGTGTACCGCCCGGTTTCGACGGGGATGCCCGCCTCGCGTGCGAGGTCAAGGACGACCGTCCGGGTAGCGCCAGGAAGCAGCGGCCCGTCGGCGTCCGGGGTGTGGAGGGTGCCGTCACGTACGAGAAAGACGTTGCTCGTCGCGTCCTCCGCGACTGCGCCGCTTTCGTCGCACACCAGCGCCTCGTCGGCGCGGGAAGCACCGGTACCGGGGTCGGCCCCGTTAGCCCCTTGTGCCTTCTCGCTCCCACGCAGTTCGAGGCGCGCGAGGATCCCGTTCAGGTAGTTGTGGGTCTTCGCGCCGGCGGGAATCGCGCTGTCGGGGACGGCCCGCGTTCCGACCGTCTCGACGGTCGCGGGGCCGTCCCACGCCGGCGTCCCCTCCTCGCCCCCGCGCGCGAGCGGGGCGACGATGACGACGATCGAGGG
>PXRY01000033.1:7763-16501 GCA_003022925.1 Halobacteriales archaeon QS_8_65_32
GAGCCGACCGATGTGAGTGTCGCATTCGAAGACCGTGCCCCCGTAGGCCCGTAGGGTCTCGAAGGCCGCGTCGCCGTAGAGGAACCCCCGATCGCGGACGCTCACGGTCGCCTCGCTCGCGGGTACGACCTCGCCGTTCACATGGTAAAAGCGCGGGTCGCCGTCACCATTGCTATCGGCATCACTACCGCCGCCACCGCTACCGGCATCGGCGTCGCTGTCGCGGTCGGTCATCGTCGGCCCGCTCTCGGCGGCCGATCCGGGGCCCGTCCGTCTACCTCGGATTCTTCGGGCTCTCCGGACTCCTCGGGCACGGCCTCACCGGCGAACGTTTCGGTCGCCCCACAGGACCGACAGAAGGTCTCGATCATCCGTTCACCGACGCCGATGAGCACGCTCTCGGGGTGAAACTGGACGCCCTCGTGAGGTTTCTTGCGGTGGCGAACCGCCATCACCGTCGCTTCCTCGTCGTCGGTGCGTGCGGTTTCTACGAGACAGTCGGGGAGGTCCTCGCGACGAACCGCGAGGGAGTGATAGCGCCCGACCTCGACGGTTTCGGGAAGGTCGGCGAAGACGCCGGTTCCGTCGTGAGAGATCTGCGATGATTTGCCGTGGACGACGCGCTTCGCGTGGCCGATCGGCGCGCCGTTGGCCGCACAGAGCGCCTGGTGGCCGAGACAGACCCCGAGCGTCGGGTAGTCGAGGTTGGCGAACAACGGGATCGACACGCTGGCGTCGGCCGGCGTTCCGGGGCCGGGCGAGACGACGATCCCGTCGGGATCGAGCGCGGCGATTTCGGGCACCGAAATCGCGTCGTTACGCCGGACGAGTACGTCGGTGTGGGTCCCGACGTACTGGACGAGATTATAGGCGAACGAATCGTGGTTGTCGATCACGAGTACCGTCATGGCGTCCCCTCCGATGCGAGGTCGGGCGACCCCTCGCGGTTGCGGTCGTCGCGATCACGATCGTCGTCGCTGTCGTGACCGTCCTCGCAGTCGCGATCGCCGTCGCGGTCGTGGTCCCGCTCGTGTTCGAGCGCTGCTTCGACGCTTTCGGTAAGCGCGCGGGCCTTGTCGAGGGTTTCGGTGTACTCGCGATCCGGGTCCGAATCGTGGACGACTCCGGCCCCCACGCGAACGGAGTAGTGCCCACGGTGGCGCACGAGCGTCCGGATGAGAATGTTTAGCGTCGCCCGCTCGTCGAACCTGAAGATCCCGATCGACCCTGTACAGGGCCCTCGGCGCGTGCTTTCGAGTTCGTCGATGATCTCCATTGTCCGGGGTTTGGGCGCGCCGGTGATCGTCCCGCCGGGAAACACGGCTTCGATCGCGTCGGCGAGCGTCGCGCCGTCACGGAGTCGCCTGCGGACCCGCGAGACCAGATGCATCACCGCCAAGTAGTGATCCACCCGCCGATAGTCGCTTACCTCGACCGAACCATAGGCCGAAACCTTTCCCGAGGTCGTTGCGTTCGAGATCGACGAGCATCGCGTGTTCGGCGCGTTCTTTCGCGTCGCCGCGCAGGTCGGCTTCTAACGCCGCGTCCTCCTCGTCGCTCTCGCCGCGCGGCCGGGTGCCGGCGATCGGTTCGGTGAGGAGGCGCTCGCCGACGCGTTCTAAGAGGAGTTCGGGGCTCGCGCTCACGAGATCGATTCCCGGAAACTCGATCAGCGCGGAATACGGCGCGGGGTTTCGCTCGCGCAACGCGTCGAAGACCGCGACCGGATGGACCGTCGCGGGCGCGGTCAGTCGGTGTGAGAGGTTCGCCTGGAAGGTGTCGCTATCGCGGATGTACGCCTTTGCGCGCCGCACGCGCTCGCGGAACCGTTCCCGGCCGCAGTCGCTCTCGAAGCGTTCGGCGGCGGTCCCGGGATCGCCGTCGGCGGGCAACGGAGCGGCCGGATCGCCGTTCACGGCGGCGCGGGCGAGCGAGAGTGCCCGCTCCCGGCCGCGCTCGTAAATCGCGTCGATTTCCTCCTCGCTCGTCCCATCGTCAGTTCCGTCACCCAGTTGCTCGTCGCCATCGATTCCGTCGTCGGTTTCCCGGCAGTCCTCGTCCGCGCCGCCGACGCGGGGACAGGCGGTCACGTGAAGCGTCGTCGGTCCCTCCTCGCGTGGTTCCTCCCAGGCGGCGATCGTCTCGTAGACGCCGGCCTGAACGCGGGGCAGCGAGCGGTCGTCGATCGTCGTTCGGGGGAGTTCTTCGATCTCGTCGGCAACGTCGTACGAAATCCAGCCGACGATCCCACATGGGTACGGTACCGCACAGTCCCCCCGGACGAGCGCCTCCCCATTGACGGCTTCCGTGAGCGTCGCGAGCGACGGGGTCCCCTCGCGGACGTCCGCGTCGGTCACCTCGATGTGGGCGGTCGGATCGACGCCGAAGTACCCCCATCCCGACTGGCCGCCGGTCGTCGCCAGGTAAAATCCGCCCGTCTCCGTTCCGTCGTCGCTTCCGTGCTCGGCACCCCCACTGCCGTTTCCGTACTGGCTCCTGTCGTCCGTTTCGTCCCCGGTCTCGGTCCCGTCCCTCCCGGCGTCGGTATCGGCGGCCCACCCGCCGCCCCGGACCCGCCGGTAGGCATCGAACGGGTCGTCGACGAGGACGCGGACCTCGATCGGAATCCGCGCGCTAGGCGGGGCGTCCCGCGCGCTCGCCCGGAAGGACGCCCGGTCGGTACGAACGATCGGCTTCATACGAGTGCCACGAGAGGGAGAGGCAATCCCGCTACGGTTGCCTGCTAAACGCTGTTAGGCCGTACTCTGACCGAGCGGTGTTACCTTAGCGACGATGAGACAGGAGCGGAGTGCAGGACGGCTTGAAAGCCCCCAACGCGCTCGACTCGGGGGGCTCGCTGTCGTTAAAAGACGCTTCGTGTCTTTTGTGATGTGATCAGGTTCTGATTTACTCACGAGAACGGAGTTCTCGTGAATGTGGCAAGAACGCGAAGCGTTTTTGCTGCAAGCGGGGAATCGAAGATTTCCAACACTGACCGAAAGACGCCGGAGGTGTCTTTCGAACCACGGCTTCGCCGCCACGCGACCGGCCCCTTTCAGTCCCACCCCCGGCGGTTGTTTGGCGGGCAGTTCCGTAAGTCAACACTGCTCCCAACCGGCCGATCGTCGGCAAGGGCCACTTAGATCAAAGCGAATCGAATCGGGACGACTCTATCCGGCATGTACCGACTCGGTGTGTACGATCAGCGGTATCGGTGATATTGGTCTGTCGGGAACGCCGGTACCACCGCTACTATCGGTCCTCTCGATCCGACCGATGCCACGGACGGGCAGGCTACCGCGGCCGTCGACGCCGTCGCTCCCGTCGATCAATCGGGGAACGGATCGGCGAGTTCCTCGGAATCGCGTTCGGCGTCGGTCGCGAGGCAGTCGTCGAGACCGGCGACCATTTCCTCCTCATCCATTTCGGTGCCGATAAACACGAGTTTCGTCTCGGGGTCGTCCGCGCCCCACTCGCCGATCGGACCGGCCTGCACCGATCGGCCGGCCTGACTGAGGCCCATCACCGCTGCAGGCCGGCTCGCGACGTGGAAAAATCCCTTTGCCCGGATGACGCCGCCCGACCAATCGTCGAGCCATGCGTCGAAGCGCTCGGGATCGAACGGCCGCAACTCCCGGTAGACGAAGGAACTCACGCCGTGGGTCTCGGCGGCCGACCGACCTTCAGCGTGGTCGTGTCCGTGACCGTGGTCAACTCCGTCCCCATCCCCGTCTTCGGGATCGGAGCCGGCGAGTTCGTGCTTCCAGCCAGGGGCCTGGGTCGCCTCCTCGAAGTCGAACCGGCCGGTGGCGACGATCTCCTCGGGGGCGACCTCGCTATAGGTCGTTCGGAGCAGGCGTGCTCGCGGCCCCAATCGCTCGACGACGGTTTCGATTTCCTCTAACACGTCGTCGGGGACCATGTCACATTTGTTCATCACGAGGACGTCACAGAACTCGATGCCGTCGACGAGGACGTCCGCGAGCGGCCGGTTCGGGTCTGGTTCTTCGGGTATCGACGACCCGGCGTCGAACTCCTTCCAAAACCCGTAGGTGTCGAGCACCGTGACCATCGTATCCAAGTCGAACAGTTCGCCGGGATCGATCTCGCTCTCTTCGGTGCCGACGGTAAACGCCCGAGCGATCGGGATGGGTTCCGAAATCCCTGAGGCTTCGACGACGAGGTAGTCGAACTCCCGGCTGTCGAGGAGGCGTTTCGCCTCGGTCAACAGGTCGTCCTGGAGCCGACAGCAGATACAGCCGTTCGAGAGGTCGACGATCCCGCTTTCGTCCCCGTCGTCCCTGCCCTCCGCGCGTTCCTCGCTCTCGTTCTCGCCCGCGAGCAGCTCGGCGTCGATGTTGATCTCGCCCATGTCGTTGACGATCACGGCGATGTCATGATCGCCCGGGTTCGCGAGCAGGTGGTTGACGAGCGTGGTCTTGCCCGCGCCGAGGTAGCCGCTGAGCACCGTCACCGGGATCCGATCGTCCGTCGTTGCCATTACCGACACGCCGCTCGCCAGCCCTAAAACGGCTCAGTTGCGATCGTTGACACCTCCAGTGGTCTACCGGTTCGGCGAGTCGACGGTTCAGCGGTCCAGCGGTCCGACGGTTCGACGAGCCGACAGGTCAACGAACCGGTCGACCGACCGGCGATCTGTGCGAACCGATAGAGCGAGGGCTACTCGCCGGTCCGGAAGGACAGATCGAGCGCCGGGGCGCTGTGGGTGAGCGACCCGAGCGAAATCACGTCGACGCCCGTCCGCGCGTAGGCGGGCACGTCGGTGAGCGCGATACCGCCGCTGGCTTCGGCGAGCACGCTCTCAGGGAGGGTCTCGACGCCGCTTCGGACGGCGTTCGGCGGGAGGTTGTCGAACAACACGATGTCGGCTCCGTAGTCGGCGGCCTGGCGGCCGGCCTCGAGGCTCTCGACCTCGACTTCGATCTTCGTCGCGAACGAGGCGCGCTCGCCGGCGCGCTTCACGGCGGTTTCGAGCCCCGACTCGGCGATCTGGTTGTCCTTGACCATGACCATGTGCGAGAGCGTCAGCCGATGGGTGTCGCCGCCCCCGGCGGCGATCGCGCGCTTTTCGATGCCCCGAAGTCCGGGCGTGGTCTTTCTGGTGCCGGCGACCGCCACGTCGTCGCTTTCGGTCCGGGCGGCGTCGACCGCTTCTCTCGTTCGTGTCGCGATCCCCGAGGCGTGACCCGCGAGGTTCACCGCGACCCGTTCGGCACGGAGCACGTCTCGGGTGGAGCCATCGACGCGGAGCACCCGATCGCCTGCCTCGACCGACTCGCCGTTCTCGCGGCGATCGACGACCGGTACGTCGAGGTACGAAAAGACCGCCGCGGCGGCGTCGAGGCCGGCGACGGTGCCCGATTCCTTCGCGACGAGACGACCCGTTGTCTCGCCGGGCAGGTCATTGGTGACGTCGTGGTGGCCGACGTCCTCCCGGAACCACCGTTCGACCTGGCTGTCCGCTATCATCGTCGTCGGTTCTCAGTCGTCGGCATGGCTCTCCGTCCCCCTGGTGGCGTCAGTGTCGCCGGTTCCGTCGGCGCTCTCCGTGTCGTCGGCGCTTCCGGTACCGTCGGTGCTCCCGGCGTCGCCGACGTCATCGGCGTCTTCGCGATCGATGCCGTCGACGCTGTCGGTCTCCCGGGTATCGTCGACGACGTGGTGACAGCCCGCCGACTCGGGGTTCGCCGCGGCGGCCCGCGCAACGAGGAGGCCGGTCACGACCGCGCCGCGCAACTCGTAGAGCGACCGTGAGGTCCGCGTTCGGGCGTAGGCGTCGACCTCGCCTTTGAGCCGGCGGATCGCCGCCGTTCCCCGGCGCGACTCGTCGGGCGACCGGGAAAGGCCACAGGACCGATCCATCACGCGGCGCAGGCGCGCGAGTTTCTCTTCGGGGAAGCCCGCCGGCAGCGCGGGATCGCGGTCAGGGAGAGCGTGGACCTCGATCGGCTCGGGGGCGTGTCCCGACGCCGCGCGGCCGGCGCGCAGCCCCCAGATGAGCCCTTCGAGCAGGCTCGTGCTCGCGAGCCGGTTCGCGCCGTGAATACCAGTACAGGAACACTCCCCGACGGCGAACAGGCGATCGAGGCTCGTCCGTCCCTCGCTATCGACGTCGATCCCCCCACAGAGGAAGTGTTCGGCCGGCGCGACCGGGATTCCTGTATCGAGGTCGACGCCCCGTGTCCGGCACTCGGCGGCCAGATCGGGGAACTCGCTCTCGAAGTCGAGCGGGTCGTTCGCCTCGTCCGCGCCGAGAGCGAGCGATCGCTCGCGAACCGCCTCGGAGGCGACGTCGAGGGTCACGCTCCCGGTTCGCTCGCGTTCGGTCGCGACCGCGCGGGAAACGACGTCCCGGGGTGCGAGTTCGGCGTCGGCGTGGTAGTCGGGCATGAACCGCTCGCCGTCGTCGTTGCGGAGGATCGCCCCCTCGCCGCGGACGGCCTCGCTTAGCAGGAAGGTGCCCTCATCGCCCGCGTCGTCCGTCGCGTCGCTGGTGCCATCGCTACCGGTGTCGGCGTCGTCCTCACCCCCGCCGTCGGCATCGTCGCCGGCGAAGGCCGTCGGGTGGAACTGGACGTACTCCATGTCGGTAACGTCCGCGCCGGCAAGCGCGGCCATCGCGATCCCGTCGCCCGTCCCGCCGGGGTTCGTCGAGCGCGAGTACAACGAGCCGATCCCGCCGGTCGCGAGCACCGTCGTCCCGGCGAACACGGTTCTGCGATCGCCGTCGAAGTCACAGATCGCGCCGTGAACCCGGCCCTCGTGGGTACACAGGTCGAGCGCCGCGGTGTCCTCGCAGGTCGTGACCCGCGGGTGGTCGGCGAGATGCGAGAGGAATGGGCCGAGTACGTGCCGGCCGGTGCTCGCGTTCACGTGGAGGATGCGGCGCTCGGAGTGAGCGGCCTCCCGGCCGTAATCGAGGGGCGAGGTCTCGGAGTCGTCGTGGCCGGCCTCGCGCTTTGCATTCTTCCTACCCTCAGCGTCCGTTCCGTCGGAATCCGTGACGTCGAAGGGCACGTTCAGGGTATCGATCAGGACGTCTTCGACCGCTGCGTCGGCGTTCTCGACGAGCACGTCGACCGCGTCGGGGTTGCCGATCCCGTCACTGGCCGCGAGCACGTCCCGCTTGAATCGCTCAGGACGGGACCGCGAGACGGCGATCCCGCCCTGTGCCCACCAGCTCGTCGATTCCTCGGGCCGGGTGGCCTTCGTCGCGAGCAGCACCTCGCTTCCCTCTCGGGCAGCGCTCAGTGCGGCTGCACAGCCGGCGATCCCGCTGCCGAGCACTAACACGTCGGTCTCGATCGCCTCGACTCCAGTCTCAGTTTCACTCGGGCCGTCGGCTCGGTCGGCGTCGGAGCTGTTCTCCCCCATCGTTATACCTCCAGCATCCGGTCGAGCGCGACGCGGGCGAGTTCCTTCTCCTCGGGGGCGACCTCGACGACGTTTCGAGGAACACCCTCGACGAGTCCTTCTAACACCCACGTCAGGTAGTTCGGATCGACCTGGCGCATCGCGTTACAGTCCATGCAGGCGTCTCCACAGAGGGGAACGACGTTCACGTCGGGGTGCCAGCGCGCTAAGTGCTCGGCGAGGTGAATCTCGGTGCCGATCGCCCACGTCTCGCCGGGATCGGCCTCGGCGACCGTTTCGCAGATCGTACTCGTCGAGCCGACGACGTCGGCGGCTTCGACCACCTCGTGGCGACACTCGGGGTGGACAACGACCTCCGCGTCGGGGTAGTTCTCCCTAACGCGCTCGACGTGTGCAGTTCGAAAGCGCTCGTGGACCTGGCAGTACCCCTCCCAGCAGATCACGGCCGCTTTGGCGACCTCCTCGGGGTCCTTGCCTTCCGGGTCCCAGGGGTCCCACTCGGCAAGCGAACCCTCCAGTCCGATGCGGTGAGCGGTGTTCTCGCCCAAGTGCTTGTCCGGCAGGAAGAGCACCTTGTCACCCCGCTCTAAGGCCCACTCGAACGCCCGGTGCGCGTTCGAGGACGTACAGACGAGGCCACCTTGCTCGGCACAGAAGGCCTTGAGATCGGCGTAGGAGTTCATGTACGTGATCGGGATGATGTCGGCGTCGGGCGCGGCGGCAGTGAGGTCGGCCCAGGCGGCGTCGACCTGGAGGGCTTCTGCCATCCCGGCCATCGGACACGACGCCTCCATCGAGGGCAACGACACCGCCTGATCGTCGTCGGTGATGATGTCCGCCGACTCGGCCATGAACGTCACCCCACAGAAGACGATATTTGAAGCGTCGGCCTCGGCGGCGCGCTTCGAGAGCGCGTAGGAATCGCCGATGAAGTCGGCGTGTTCGACGATTTCACGACGCTGGTAGTTGTGCCCGAGCACCAGGACGTCGTCGCCCAGTTCGTCCAGGGCCGCCTCGATCCGGGCCGTCCGCTCGCCCTCGTCGAGATCGCGATAGTTCGGCGGGAGCTGTTCTAAGTTGTCGTATTTGAACAGGCTGAGGTCGGTCTCCAGCCCAATGGTTTCCATCTGTGGCATAATCGGGTGTTCCGTCGCAACCGGATCTACTACCTACGTCTTTGAAGAACTTTCGTCTTCGGTAAGTCGTTGTAAGGAAATTTATTCGTGCGAAATCACGAAACGGCGAGAGAAAAACGAAGGAACGGACGGTGAATACGGGAGGAGAGACGAAGACGGATCGGGAAAGGCAGGGGGAGAACGAAAGTGAGGACGAGGGCGAGAACG
>PXRY01000034.1 GCA_003022925.1 Halobacteriales archaeon QS_8_65_32
TTCGGTCAGACAGCTGTATAACTTAACACCGCCGTGCTGCTCGGACGAAGAGGATCGGAATGCGAGCATCAATTGCGCTCCTTTCATGACACACCAAGTAGGTCTGCAGGAGGACAACACTGTTCTAGAAGATAGCGACGGGTGAGAGCAAGGCGTTAGACTTCTTCGAGTTCCTCCGATGGGGGAAGACGCTCGCCCTCCTCGATGATCTGCTCCGCTATTTCGATGAGTCAGTTACGGTTTTTCGTTCATGTTCACTGATAGCGGATCGAACTGTCTTAATGGTTCGCTGCGCATTTTCATTGTAATCTCTCGGAGCAAGCTTTTCGATCCCTGTAGAATAACGAGTAGAAATAGATTTCGCGGAACTTCTAACATCTGCTCCAGCGATGTACATATTACGAGGAAAGCGGAGTCGAACCCGAACCGTTCAGAACACTTCGTGGAGAACCGTGAGCACTGGGAGGGGATAGTTCAGCAAAGTTAGTAACGGACTCCGTGTATGGTGCCGAGGAATTCTTGGCGGGGGAACCGGTGTTGTTACCGATAGAGCAGGAGGAACTCAAGAACATTGAAGGAAAGAAATTGTTGGATCTACAGTGTTTCGTCGGGGTACATACGCTGTCATGGGCTCGGAACGGTGCGACCGTGATCGGCGTCGATATTTCGGCGGAAGCTATCGAGCTATCCCGAAGGGTGGCCGCCAAAGCTGGGTTAGAAAGTCGGGCGAATTTCATTGAGGCGAACGTCTACGATCTTCTGGAAATTCATAGCGAGCGCTACGATGTGGTCTTCACCAACTTCGGTGTACTGTGCTGGTTGCCAGATATCGAACGATGGGCGGAAGTAGTGACTGAGTTCCTCAAGCCAGGAGGAACGTTCTATATCGCGGGGCATACTGTCTGTCGTAAGTCTTTGTGCAACCGGGGGCCGGATAGTACACAAGACTTCTCGCTAACAGTATATCACCCGATGGCCGACGCTCTCTCGTACGACTTCGCTAGCGACGGAACAGCGATACGGATTGAGCATCCCTATTTCTCGACTGAACCACCGACGACAGGGGAGGACGGCCCTCCATACAAGTGGACACATGGTCTGGGCGAACGCTGACTGCTCTCATAGACGCCGATATCGAATTGCTATTCGTGCACGAACACCCGTTTTCACCGATCGAACGCTTCCCGGGGATGGTCGAGGACGAGAACGGCTACTGGCGATTCGAGGACGACATAGACCTCCCACTGATGGTGACAGTGAAGCGAAAAGCGAAACCCCGCTCGGACTGAGCGCGCTCGGCGACCGGGGCCCGTCTCCGGGCTCGGCAGGGCGAGTGTAAGTGACGTTTTGCGACCACACTACCGGCATGATTACGGTGAGCACTCGACGAGCGGTCCGAACGAGAAGCCGTGGCGTTCTTAACCGACGCGGGCATATAGATGGTATGCCGAAGACGCTCGAAGCGGTCTGTACCGACGATGGTTGCACGCTCGACATGTTCGAACTGCACTACACCTATGACATGCCCGACGAGACGGGCATCTCGGACTTCGCCTGCCCGTACTGTGGCGGGACCGAGTGCCTGCAAGAAGTCGAGCTATGAGCCGTCTGCGCGAGATCGGCGAGGCGGTCGGCCAACAGGTGTTCGAACAGATCGGACGCGTGTCGAGTCGCGCGCAGGAACGCCGGCCCCTGCCCGTGGACTTGCTCGAAAGCGACGACGCCTACCTGGCGGTCTTCGACGCGCCCAGTGCCGAACGCGAGGACGTCCAGGTCCGTCTCGACGAGAACACGCTGTACGTCCGCATCGATCGCTTCCGCGACTTCTACGAGGACTTCGAGATGCGCCTCCCAGGGCGAGGGCTCGCGCTCGACGGCAGCGTAGACCTCCCAGAGGAAGCGCGCGTCGACGCCGACGACGCGAAGGCGACGCTCACGAGTTCGGGAACGATTCAGGTGCGAGTTCCAAAGCAGAACGGCGGCGGCGCGACAATCGACGTCGAAGACGAGGAAGGGTCGTAGAGCCCGACGAGTCTTCTTCTCACGGGAGCTTTGCTCCTGGGTAGTCGAAGACGAGGCCTGAACAGGACGGGACGAAGGTCGTAACTCGACATCGATGTCAGGTCGACACCGGGTCGGAACCCCGAAACTGGCTCGTCGAATCGGGGTTTCGTGGTACTCAGGAGTCCGTCTCGATGGACGCTTCGCGCTCGATCCCGAGTAGCGACGCCAACCCGTCGGCGAGCGGAACGGTCGGCTCGTACCCGAGGTCGCGCCGGGCGTTCGCCGGATCGGCCCGGCTGCGCTCGATATCGCCGGTGCGCGCGTCGGTGTGAACGATCGGGACGTCCGAACCGCTGAGGTCCCGAATCGTCCCGGCCAACTCGTCGATCGTCACGCTCGTCCCCGTACTGACGTTGTACGCTTCGCCGGTGTGCTCGGTCGTGGCTGCGGCGAGGTTGGCACGAACGATGTCGGTCGTGTGGACGAAATCGCGCGTCTGTGAGCCGTCGCCCTCGATGACCAGCTGCTGGTTCGCCCGCGCGCGCTTCACGAAGGTCGCGACGACGCCGCCGCCGGGCTCCCCGCTACCCCGGTACGCGCCGTACACGTTGAAGTAGCGCAACGAGACGGTTTCGAGCCCGTAGAGATCGGCGTACGCCCGGACGTACCCGTCCGCCGCGAGCTTGCTGATACCGTAGGGCGACCGTGGCGTCTTCGGATCGCCCTCCTCGATCGGGATCCGGGCCGGCCGACCGTAGATCGCCGCGCTCGACGAGAGGATTACGCGGGCGTCCTCGATTCTCGCCCGTTCGAGCAGTTTCACCGTCCCGCCGGTGTTCACCGACTGGCAGGTATCGGGCTGTTCGACCGACTGCGGAACGCTCACCATCGCGGCCAGGTGAAAGACCAGGTCGACGCCCGCCATCGCGTCGGCGAGGGCCTCCCGATCGCGGACGTCGCCTTCGATCAGCGTCGCGTCCGCCGGGACGTTCTTTCTCTCGCCGGTCGAGAGGTCGTCGAACACCCGGACGTCGTTCGCGCCGGCCAGCGCGGCGGCCACGTGAGCACCGATGAACCCAGCACCGCCGGTTACCAACACCGTCCGACCGGCGATCGACGAATCGATCGCGTCGGCCACGCCGGTCGTGTCCGTTGCGTCGGCCGAGCCGGTTGTATCGGTCGCGTCGGTCGCACTGGGTTCGTCGTCCGGCCCGGTTCCGTCAGTCGTGTGTGACATGGGTGTAGTTCGATCACTCCAGGTAGCCGAGGCCGCGGAGACGGTCCTCGACGCCGCTGTAGTCCGCGTCGTCCTCGCTTTCGCCGGCTCGCGTCGGCCGGTCGCCGGCGGTGTACGCCCGCGTCTCAACCGGGCCGACCGTGTGTAGTAGCGTCGGGGCGACGTCGACGACGTGCGCGTTCTCGGGCGTTGTGCCGGCCGCGACGTCCGGGCCCGTCGCGAGGAAGATCCCCTCCGAACGATGGCTCGCGACCTTCGTCCCCGAGCCGGTAAAGACTTCGTCGGTGATCGACTGGATCGTCTGGTACTCCTCGCGGCCCCGCACGACGAGATCGGGGGCGTTCTCGTCGGCCGGGAACAGCTCCACGCCGTCGTAGACGTCGAGGGCGCGCTCGCCCGTTTCGGGGTCGACGACCCGGGACAACATCGCTTCGACGTCGCGTTTCAGGGCCGGGACGTCCGCCGGATCGACCGTGCCGTTGGCGAACCGTCGGGTGTCGTTGACGTAGACGGTGCCCGAGCCGTGGAAGAAGACCCTCGTTTCGCCGAAGTCGACGTCGTACAGCGCGTGTTCGCCGGGGATCTGTTTCGCCGTCGCGTCGAGCAGCCCCTGGGGAAGGTACTCGACGAGGGTCTTGTCGTCGATCCCGACCCGCTTTAGCGCGCTCATCACGCCCGATTTCGTGACGCCCAAGTCCGAGAGTAGCCCCCGAGTGCCGCCGTCGCGTCGTCGGACCAGATAGCCCTCGTTTTCGAAGATCCGGTTGACCGAAACAAACGTCGAGATCGGTCCGAAACCGTGGTCGGAGACGACGAACAGGGTGGCCTCGTGCTCGTTGGCGTACTCCATGACCTCCCCTAAGATATCGTCGAGTTCGCGGTAGTGATCGAGCAGGACGTCTTCGTCCCAGACGAGGTGCTGGAGGCGATCGGGCGCGGTGTAGACGAAGAAAAAGAGCCGCCAGTCCTCCCGTTCCATCAACAGCCGCATGAGCTTTCGGCGAGCGCCCACCAACCCCGAGAGCGCGCGCGCGAACTCCCGTTCCCGTCCTGCATAGTCACTCCAGTCGAGACCGACCTGGTACGCCGGAATCCGGCGTCTGATCTCGTCGGAGAGTTCCGGCGGGTGGGTAAAAGTACCTTCGAGATCGGGCGTCATCATCCCGGCCACTAGCTTGCCGTCGATCTCGCTCGCGGGGTAGGTCATCGGGACGTTGCCGACGGCGGCCGGCGAGAGGACGTCCCAGAGTTCGGGCTGGCGGACGTCGGTATTGAGATACATCCGGTGAGTGTGTTCGCCCGAGAGCTTCTGAAAGCCGTAGATGCCGTGTTTGTCCGGCCCGACGCCGGTCGCGATCGAGGGCCACGCGAGCGCCGTCGTCGCCGGCGTCGTCGAGCGAAGCGGGCCGGCCGCGCCCTCCTCGATCATCCGGGCGAAATGCGGCAGTTCGCCCGCCGCGGCCCACTGCTCGATCAGGTACCAGGGGATCCCGTCGAGTCCGAGCACAAATGCCCTCTCGCTCCCCGTTTCGCCATCGTTTGCCCTCCCGTCGCCGGTCGTCGTCCCGCTGTCGATCGCCGTCTTGTCGTCGTCCTCGGCGGTCATGTGTTCCACCGCGTCAAATCGAGTACAGTCATCGATCGGTCACACTCCGGGCTCCGTGTTCGGCGTTTCGATCCGGTCGCGTCGCGACGAGTTCCCGAGGGGTTCGGCAGAGGCCCAGTTTCGGGGCGCGGCAGGGTGGCAGAAGTCGTTTGGAGCGCTCGCGATCACGTACCTACACCGACGCTTTCGTACACCGCTCGTAGCTGCTCGCCTGTGCGCTCCAAGCTCGCGTCTTCTACCGTCTCGCGGCCGTTTGAGCGGGCGTCGATGTCGAAGACGGTGGTGAGCGCGCTCGCCAAGTCCTCGTCGGTGTCGCAGACGTAGGAGGGATAGACGCCGTCCAGACGCTCGCCCACGTCGCCGACGTCGGTCGCGACGATCGGGAGATTACAGGCGAGGGCTTCCTTGATCGCGTTCGGCGAGCCTTCCCGCCGGGAGGTCATCAACATGGCATCCGCGGCGTTCATGTACGTCGGCACCTCCTCGTGGGAGATTCCGTGGACCGCGTGTAAGCGGATCGGCGCGTTGGGCGCGTCGGACCGGTCTCCCGCGCGCTCGACGACGCGTTCGGCACGCGGGTAGTCCTTCACCTCCCGATCGGGCGCGTAGGGGAACAGTACGTGTCTCGAATCGGATTTCCACCCGAGGCTCGCCCGCGCTTCCCGCCGGGATCGGGGGGCGAAGCGTTCGAAGTCGATTCCATGGGGGATCACGTGACACTCGACATCGACGAGATCGGCCATCTCCTCGCTCATGACGATAACGGCGTCACAGCGTCTCGCACACCACCGGCTCACCGTGCCGTATTTGCCCATCAGATCCGAGCCCCACAGCGAGAGCACCACCGGCCGGACCGGCTGGGCGAGCGCATGGGGGGCAACGAGCCCGAAGTTCGCGTGGATAACGTCCCAGTCGCCCGCCGTACCGGGTCGGAGCGTGCGAGCTAAGACGTCCTGGTAGTATCGCAGGAAGTGTGTCACCGATCGCGAGCCCGAGGGCCCGGACACCGGCAACGTCGTCGAGTCGACGCCGTTTCGCGAGAGCGCTCGTAGTTGCTCGGCAAAGAAGGGCCGGGCCGTCGTCACGAGTTGCAACGCCCGCAGATCCGTCGCTCCCGTCCGCTCGCGACCGCTCGTTTCGGTTGCTGGACGGTCCGCACGACGGCCGCTATGCGCCGTGCTCTCTGTAGGGGTCATACTTCCGTGTATGCGGAGGTCGGCTAAGACTAACAAGGCTTTAATCGTTCTAGTTTCGTAATTAAACATAGTTTAATATATTATGAAAAGACCGGCGGAGACGGGCGGCGAGCGACGGAGTCGAGGTTCGCGTCGCGGCGCAACCGCTGGCCGGCAGCGGTGCCGTGCGGGCGAGACGGGGGGCGATCGGTAGTCGTGACACCGCGAGACCGTGACTGCATCGGAGCGGTCGCGGTCGTGGCATAGCGAATCGGGTGGCCGTCTCGGGACCACAGGCTTTTGCGAGCATCGGGTAAAGCTGGAAGCGATGGGATCGGTAGTACTCTCGCTCGACGCCGAACTCGGCTGGGGGTTTCACGACCTGGAGTCGCCGCCGACGGCTCGCGTCGACCACGCCAGAAACGGCTGGAAGCGATTGATCGACTGTTTCGAGGAGTTCGACGTGCCGGCGACCTGGGCGGTCGTCGGCCACCTCTTTCTCGACGACTGCGACGGTACTCATGCCTCGCATCCGGCGGGCGAGTCGTGGTTCGCCGCCGAGCGTGGGCGCTGGCGCTCGCGGCCGGAGCTGCGATTCGGCGACGGGTTGATCGAACGAGTGAATGAAAGCGACGTCGACCACGAGATCGGCTGTCACTCCTTTTCACACGTGCTGTTCGGCGACCGGCGGACTGACCGCGCGCTCGCGCTCGCGGAACTCGAAGCGAGCGTCGACGCTGCGGGCGAAAAGGGCGTGGCGCTTTCGTCGTTCGTCTTCCCGCGAAACGTCGTCGGCCACCGCGACACGCTCGCCGAAAGCGATTTTTCGTGTTACCGCGGTGCCGCCCCGGCCCGCCGGTTCGACGAACTTCCCGGGGGACGACCGTTGCGCAAGCTCGCGGAGGCGACGATCGACGCGCCGCCGCTCGTCTCGCCGTACCGCGACGAGTTCGGCCTGGTGAACGTTCCCGCGTCGTTGTACCTGTTCGGCTTCGAAGGCGCGGCACGAAGCGTCGCCGAGTCGGCTCGAGGGGATCCGGTCGTCGCCGCCGCGAAACGCGGGATCGACGCTGCCGCCCGTCGCGAGGGGGTCTTTCACCTGTGGTTGCATCCCAACAACCTCGTTGCGTCGCGCGACACCCGGCGGATGCGGGCGGTCCTCGCGTATCTCGCCCGAAAGCGCGACGCTGGAGGGGTGTCGATCGAGACGATGTGCGAAGTAGCCGAACGAGTCGGCATCACGCCCTAAAACATCGTGTGCACGATTGTTCACGACCTGCCCGCCGGTTTCGGCTTCCGCCGGGATGACTCGTTTCCGCTCTCGCGCGCCAGTACACCGACCACGCTCGTCGTTCGGTCGCTCGAAACCGATGGAACCGGTCGAATCGATAGCACTGATCGAGCCGATAGCACCGACGAAACCGCTGGGACCGCGAGAACCGACGACTGGACGCTCGGCGAGCGGTGGCTGACCGACATCGACGACTGGCTGCTTTCGTTCGCCGAGCGCGACACTGCGTGAACGTGGGTACCGAACGGCTCGACGGTTCCGTTCGAGGGTTTTTCGTTCACAGCGGTACAGGAGAAGGTGTGTTGGTGCTCACAACGGCGACTACCGCCGCGGCAGGGGTCGTCTTCGGCCTCGCGATCGCCGCCCCGCCCGGGCCGATGAACGCGATCATCGCCGAGGAGAGCGTTCTCCGGGGTTGGACCGCGGGGTTTCGGGCCGGTCTCGGCGCGATGACCGCCGACGTCTGTTTCTTCGTGCTCGCGTCGGTCGGCGTCGTGGCCTTCGTCGAGCGCGCCCCGGTCGTTCGCGGCGCTGCGCTCGCCGTTGGCGGCCTCCTAATGCTGGTCTTCGCCTCCGGCGCGGTGCGGGACGCCCGCGACTCGTCCGCCGGCGAATCGCGTCCGTCGACCCCCGACGGGTCGGGCAGCGACGGCGATGTCGACGACGGCGATGGGTTCGACGGAGACGATCTCGGCAGCGGCGGCGACCGGGATGGCGACGGCAAGGGGTTCCGGAAGGCGTTCGTGCTCGCGCTCACCAACCCTTACCAGATCGTCTTCTGGCTCACCGTCGGGGTTTCGCTGCTCGAACCCGGCCGGCTCGACGTTCTCGCCGACGTGCCGGTAGCCGGCAGCGACCTCGCGGGACGACTCGTCGTCTCGACCGGGAGCCCGCTCTTACTGATCGGCTTTTTTACCGGGATCATCTGCTGGATTCTCGGCTATCCCGCGACGCTCGTCGCCGTCGGCGAACGGATCGACGCGTTCGGCCCGCTGGTGGCGTACGCCAGCGCAGCGGTGCTGTGCGGGTTCGGGCTGGTCTTTCTCGCCGATGGGCTCGGAACGCTCGCGGCGCTCGCGTGAGACCGTCCTGAGAGCGCGGCCGGTGCTCGTCGAGAATCGCCGGAGCGAGTCGACGGCCGCCGCCGAAGTACACTGATGGCTGCCGAATCAGCGAGAACCGGCGTCGGGGTCGCGGTCCGTCGCTCCGTCGGCGTCGGTCGTCGCCTCGGGTTCGGTTCCGTCGTCGGGGTCCGACACGCCGGCGACCTCGGCTTCGAGCCACTCGCGGAACCACTGGACGCGTTCGAGGCGTTGGTGGGCAATCCCTTCTGCGGTGTCGCTTTCGACGCGGGCTTTGACGTCCCGGCCGCGTTCGAGCACGCGCCCGGCGATCTCCGCCGCGTCCATATGGCTGCGCGACTCGTAGCCCATCCGGAGGAAAAGCAGCACGGCACCGTGTGCCCCGACCTTGTCGAGCAGGTCGGCCTCGACGAGGCAGCGCGCTTCGAGCGAGAGTTCGTCCACGTCGCCTTGGTAGGAGTGGTCCTCGATGGCCGCACATACCGCGTCGACGAACGAGGGCGGATGCTCCCCGCGGGTCGTGAGGAACTGCCGGGCGATGTCCGCCCCGACGGCGGCGTGGGCGTCCTGTTCGGCGCTTAGTTTCGCCACGTCGTGAAACACGGCGGCGACCCGCGTCACGTCGACGTCCGCGTTCTCCCGGCGGGCGATCCGCGTGGCGAGTTCCACGACATTCAGGATGTGGTTGTAGCGGTACTCCGCGGAATGCCAGGGGTACCACCGCATCCGGCCGCCGTCATCTTTGTTGTTGACGCTCGCGGCGAGGTAGTCGGCGACGAAGGTCCTCATCTCCTCGAACTCGGCGTCGCCGACGGGCGATTCCTTTATTTCGACGCCCAACGGGGACACCTCCGGGCGTGTTGTGTTCCGATCATATTATGATTATGGAGGAACGTTCGACTCTTTAGGGTTACGACGAGCGTTAAGTAGCGGGACCGCCTTCGTGTAACCGTGAGCGACCCGCTGTATTTCGACGATCCGTACGCCCGCGAGTTCGACGCGAGCGTTACCCGCGTTCTCGACGATCCCGCTCGTCTCGTCCTCGATCGAACCGGCTTTTACCCGACGGGCGGCGGCCAACCCGCCGACCGCGGCGTGCTTCGCACGGCAGAGCACGCCTGGCGCGTCACTGACGTCGAAAAGACCGATACGATCTACCACCACGTAGAACTAGTCGATACCGACGACGGCGACGGCAAAGACGGGGACGACGGGGGACATCCGGTGCCGGCGACGGGAACGGGGGTCACGGGCGAACTCGACTGGGATCGTCGGTACGCCCACATGCGCTATCACACCGCCCAGCACCTGCTTTCGGCGCTGTTGCTCGACGAGTACGACGCTCCGACGACGGGCAATCAGCTGTACGCCGATCGCGCGCGCATCGACGTCGGCTACGACCGTTTCGAGGAGGCCGACCTCGGCGCGATCGAAGCACGGATGAACGCCCTCGTGAGCGAGGGACGGCCGGTGACGTGGTACGAAATGGACCGGGAAACCGCCGAAGAGGAACTCGACAGGGAACGCACGCGCCTCGACTTGCTTCCCGATAGCATCACCGACGTCCGGATCGTCGAGATCGACGGCTACGACCGCACGGCGTGTGCGGGCACCCACGTCGAGACCACAGAGGAGATCGGCGAGGTCTCGGTAACCGGGCGGGAGACGCGCGGGAAGGACGGCGAACGGCTCCGCTTCGTTCTCGACTTCTGATCCTGACTCGTGTGGTCGGATCGAGTCGAATCGAGTCGGGCCGGGGTACGGATACGAGCGCCGGAACTGGGCCCGAACCGGACGGTCGAATCGAGCGCGACACCGGGGTTTATGCAGGGGAGCATCGAACCGAAGGGCATGAACGTCCGCGACGCGACCACGAACGACCGGAACGCCATCGAGACCATCGCACAGCGGTCGATGGAGGCATCGTACTCGCTGAGCCCACGGACGATCGAGAGCGCGATCAAGCAGTGGTACGATACTGAAGCCCTCGAAGCGACCCTCGCCGACGAGGACGTCGTCTTCCTGATCGCCGAGGACGGGAACGACGGAGAACCCGTCGGCTACGCCGAAGGCGTGGTCGAAGGCGAGACCGGCGACGGGGACATGCTCTGGCTCCACGTCGATCCCGCCGCCCGGGGCGGCAGCGTCGGAACCGAGCTGTTCGAGCGCCTCCGCGAGGAGCTGTACGATCTCGGTGCCGAGCGGCTCCGGGGGCTGGTCCTGGAGGACAACCGTGAGGGCAGTGATTTCTACGAGCGGTTCGACTTCGAGAAAAGCGAAGAACGGACCGCGGTGATCGACGGCGAACCCCACGTCGAGTTCGTCTACAGGGAGGCGGGCACCGGGACCGAACCCGCTTCGGCAGCGACCGAGGAGAACGTCTCGGTGCCCGAGACTGCCGAAACCGTCGCGGGCGAGGACGTCTCCCTCGATCACGACGATTCCGACATGGGCTCGAAGGGGCCCTTCTTCGTCGCCTACGCCGATCGCGAACACATCGACCGCTACGGCTATTACTGCGGGAACTGCGGGACGCTCGATACCGCGATGGACGCAATGGGGCGCGTCCAGTGCAACGACTGTGGCAACCTGAGAAAGCCGACCCGCTGGGACGCGGCGTACCTCTGAGCGGGGTCTCCAGTCTCCGGGCTTGGGGATCGAGGGTCGTCACGAGCGAGAACCGCGAGCCGGTGCGACCAGCTCGGTCCGGCCCGATCAGACCACTTCGACTACCCCCGCCCCCCTTCGGTCGAACTAAGCCGGTTCGATCCGAGTCGATCCGTTCATGGGGCGTCCCGTAGTACCGGGAGCGATGGGAGACGAGGGGGCGACGGTCGATGCGGCCGCCGAGACAGGCGACGACGACCTCTCCGCCCTGCTTTCGAGCGCGACGCTGATGTTGTTCATCGGCTCGCTCGGTTCGCTCTCGCGTCTGTTCGAACGGGTCGTCATAGGACGGTTGCTCAGTCCGAGTGCCTTCGGCCAGGTGGAGGTCTCCTTTTCAGTGATGACTATTGCAACGACCGTTGCACTGTTCGGGTTCAGGGAAGGCATCCCCCGGTTCATGACGCGTTTCGAAAGCGACGAGAACGCTCGCGGTGCGTGGTTCACGGGCAGTGCCGTCGCGCTCGTCCTTGTGGTTGGGACGACGGTTGCGTTGTTCACGAACGCCGAGTGGGTCGGCGTGCAGTTCGAAGAACAGGTCTCGACGGAACTGCTCTCGCTGTTCGTCCTGACGATTCCCTTTTTCGCCGGGCTACAACTCGCCGTCGCCGGCATTCGTGGCCGGGAGAACACGATCTACCGAACGTACACCCGTGATCTGCTCTACAACGGGCTGCGCCTCGGATTGATCGTTGGTCTGTTGCTCGCGGGCTACGGCGTAGTCGCTGTGGGTTATGCGTATCTCGCTTCCGCAGCCGTTGCACTGGTCGTCGCGCTGTGGCTGTTCAACCGACTGTTGCCGATCAGGGGCGCCTTCCGGACACGTACCCGCGAGATGGTGGTCTTTTCGCTCCCGCTCGTGCTCGCCTCGGTGAGTTCGATCCTGCTCGGTCGGGTCGATTCGATCATGATCGGCTACTACCTCCCGATAGAGCAAGCCGGTATCTACGGGGCTGCCTGGCCGCTCGCCAGAACCGTTAGTGTGATCGTCTCCTCGTTTGGCTTTCTTTTTTTGCCGTTGATGAGTCGCCTCGACGCCGGCGGCCAACGCGGGGAGGTAAATCGCCTCTACAAAGTCACGACGAAGTGGGTCTTCGTCGTTTCGTTTCCGGCACTATTATGTCTCGTCGTCTTCGCCGACGACCTCCTGCTGGCGGCATTCGGCAACGAATACACCGCCGGGGCGACGGCACTCGCGGTGCTCGCGCTCGGTTCGTTCACCAGTGCGTCGTTCGGGCGCTGTCAGGACACGCTGTCTGCCTTTGGGTACACGACCGACATCTTCGTCGTCAATGCCGTCGCGGCTGTGCTCAACCTCGCGTTGAACGCGGCGTTGATCCCCGGTTACGGCCCGCTACCGGGCCTCGGGCTCGAGGGGGCGGCGGCGGCGACGGCGATCTCGACCGTCGTACTGAACGGCTCGGCGCTCGCGACCCTGTGGTACAAGTCGGGCGTCAACCCCTTCTCACGCGTGACCGTTCGGACGTTCGCCTTGCTGCCGGTCGTCTTCTTCCCGCCAGCGGTGGCGCTCGATCGGGTAGTGACGCTCGGGTTGGTCGGGCTGATCGCCTTCGTCGCCGTTGTCGGCATCGCGTCGATCGCGGTGCTCGCGCTGACCGGCAGCCTCCAGCCCGAAGACGAGATTCCCTTCGATCTCGTCGAGGACCGACTCGGCGTCACGATCCCGCTGATCAGGCGATACATCCCCGATGCCGATAGCTCGGAAGGGATCGATACGATCGTTGAGGCCGACGAGGGCAACGAGTAAGCGACCGATCGGCGACATGACGCCGCGAATATCGA
>PXRY01000030.1:0-4025 GCA_003022925.1 Halobacteriales archaeon QS_8_65_32
GCTCCGCTCACTCCTGCGGTCCTTGCGTCGTCACAGGATCGCGACGCGATCCTGTTGGCTCACGAGAGTGCTACGAGAGACGCTTCGCATCTCTCGGCATGACAAAAGAGCTCCGCTCTCTTGAACCACTTCGCTCTCGTGGACGCGGTCGGAGCAAAGCTCTTCCCTGCTCTCGCTCGTCTCGCTCCGCTCGCTCGCGAGAACGCCGCGGCCGGACCGAGCGGTCGGTCCCTTCCAGTCCCACCCGAACCGGTTGCCGCCGGTCTTCATCGCGTAACTAAACACCGCTGCACACAGGCGAGCCGGTATAGCAGTCGATTCGAGGCGACGGCGAACCGGTACGACGACGGGCCGATACGACGGTCGAACCGGCCCGAATCTCCAGAAGTGCGATCGACCGACTTCGCCCCGTCGCTCCCGTCGCATCGTTCCTGTCGTCGCTGTATAACGGCCGGAATGGACAAGCGAAAGAAGGGTGTAGCTCGGCTCGGTAGCCGGACCGGTATGACCGAACCCTACGGCAACTACGTCGACGGACAATGGCGTGACTCGGCAACCGGTGAGACGATCGAGGTACGCAATCCGGCGAATACCGACGACACCGTGGGCGAATACCAGTGGTCGAGCGCCGACGACGCTGCGGGCGCGGTCGGGGGGCCGCAAAGCGTCTCGAGGACCGCACCGAGGAGGTAATCGACGTCTTCGTCCGCGAGGAGGGAAAGACCCACGCGGAAGCGACCGCCGAGACCGGGCGGGCGGTCAACCTGCTGTACTACTACGCCGAGAAGGCGAAGGACTTCGGAGGACGGAGCAAGCAGCCGAGCGGCGGCCGCGACGCGATCTATACTGAACGGGAGCCGATGGGCGTCGCCGGCCTGGTGACGCCCTGGAACTACCCGATCGCGATCCCTGTCTGGAAGGTAGCTCCGGCGCTCGCAACGGGCAACACCGTTGCGCTCAAGCCCTCGGAGATGACGCCGAACGTCGTTCGCCACGTCTTCGAGTGCCTCGACGAAGCCGGCTTACCCGACGGCGTTGCGAACTTCGTGGTCGGTTCGGGCGAGGAAGTCGGCGATGCGATCGTCACCCACGAGGACGTCGACGTAGTCTCGTTTACCGGGAGTCGAGCGGTCGGCGAAGCTATCTACGAGCAAGCGACCGACGACCACAAGCGCGCTCAGACGGAACTCGGCTCGAAGAATCCCATGACCGTGATGCCGAGCGCCGATGTCGAGGAAGCCGTCGAGACCGTCGGCAGCGGGGCCTTCGGCGTCACCGGCCAGGCCTGTACCTCGACCGAACGCGTGCTCGTCCACGAGGACGTCTACGACGAGTTCATCGAGGGCTTTCTCGCCTACACCGAGGATATCGAGGTCGGTCCCGGCCTCGACGACCCGGATATGGGTCCGCACGTCAGCAACGAGGAACTCGAACGCACGCTCGAGTACTTCGAGACCGGCCGGAGCGAGGGGGCGACCGTAGAAACCGGCGGGAGCCGACTCGGCGACGACAACGGCGAAGCCTACGAGAAGGGCTTTTTCCTCGAACCGACGATCTTCACCGACGTCGAGCCGGAGATGACGATCATGCAAGAGGAGGTCTTCGGCCCCTTCGCGGCCGTCATGCCGATCAGTGGCATCGACGAGGCCATTTCGGTCGCGAACGACGTCGAGTTCGGCTTGTCCGCGGGCATCATGACCCAGGACCTCACGGAGGCGAACCGGTACGCCGCCGAAGTCGACTTCGGGGTTATCAAACTCAACGAGGCGACGACCGGCCTCGAACTGCACGTCCCCTTCGGCGGCATGAACGCCTCGTCGAGCGAGACCTGGCGCGAGCAGGGCGACGCCGCGATCGACTTCTACACGATCAGCAAAACCGTCTACGAGAACTACTAAGAACCTTTTTCCTGGCGTCCTCGCTCACTCGCGCCTGCGGCGCTCGTTCGCTGCGGGGCCAGCAAAAATCTGCAGCAAAAACCGCTCGCTCGCCGCCAAGGGCGGCTCGCTCACGGCTGAGAAACCAGAGTGCCACCGCTCCAGCACCGCTTCGCCGTAGACCGACCAGCAACAACTGTCGGCTGGCTCCCAGCACGAAGCTGCCTACGAGTACGAATTCGATGGCGTCGCGTCTCAGTACCGCGTCTCAATTCGGCTCGGTTGCGATACTGACAACCGGAATACCCTCGCGCTCCGCCACTGCAATGAGACCGTCCTCCCGGCGGCGGTACTCGTCGTACTCGGCCGGCGTGTACTCGACGAAATCGACCGAGCCGAATCGCTCGCACTCCCAGCGGTCCCGATAGGGACGCCCGCGCCGCGCGCCCGGCGCACCCTCGAAGTCCGGCGAGACGACGAGCATGTCGGTATCGCTCATCGCGTCGTGTTCGTCGCGGGCAACGCTCCCGAGGACGATCGCGCGGGTGACGCGGACGTCCGTGTCGTCGAGAACGGCCCGAACGTGGGCGACGATCGACTCGCGGGAAGGGACGGTAGGGGTAATTCACGAGTCGGTTTCAGATCGCCGTCCAGCCGCCGTCGACGTAGAGCAACTGGCCGGTGATATAGTCGGCTTCCTCCGACGCGAGGAAGAGATACGATCCATCCAGATCGTCGGGGAAGCCGGCCCGCGCGAGCGGGACGGGTTTGAGAAAGCCGTCATCACCACCGCCGCCCTCGCCGGCGGCTTCTTGAGCTTCCTCGGACCACCCCTCGGAGAACTCCGTCGCGATCTGGCCGGGCGCGACGGCGTTCACCCGAATACCGTGTTCAGCGAGTTCGAGCGCCGCGCCCCGGGTGATCATCTTGATCGCGCCCTTCGTCGAGTCGTACTGGACCTGGTCGTGCTGGGCGTCCTCGGAGCTGATCGACGCCGTATTGACGATCACTCCGGGGTCGTCGCGGTCGAGCATGTCGTTTGCGGCGACCTGCGTGCCGAAGTAGACCCCCTTCGCGTTGACATCGTGTAACTGCTCGAACTCGGCGGGGTCGACCTCCAGAAAGGGCCCGGAGTTTTGCATGCCAGCGTTGTTCACCATGACGTCGACGCCGCCGTGCTCGTGTGCGCCCTCGACCACGGATTCGAGGTCCTCCCGATCCGAGACATTGGTCTCGACGTATTCGGCGCTGCCGCCCTCCTCGGCGATGACATCGTGGGTCGGTACGTCCTCGCCCTCCGCCTTGGGATCTTCGCGCTGGTCGGCGTTGATGACGTGTGCGCCGGCGGCCCCGAAGCGACGGGCGACCGCCCGCCCGATGCCGGCACTCCCACCCGTGACGACCACCGTCTCGTCGTCGAAGTCGTAGGTTACGCGTCCCATGTGGTGGGTCCGGGCTGAAGCGGCGATAAGACTACGGCTTGAAGCATGCAGTCGTCGAGCGAGTCGTCCGCCAACCGGCCACGATCGGAACGGGAACGAAGGCGGCGACTTACCTGAGCGGCGCTCACGAGCGTCGATAGTCGATCGAAAGAGTGGTGACGGCCCGACCGTCGTCGGGTGTGGGTGGTGTGGGTGGTGCAACGACGGTTGCCGCCATCCAAATTACGATGAGGCCGTATCACATATAAAGGTATGGCCTGTGGGTTCATGACTCGATCCCGGGCGTCGACTCGGCGCCTTGTTTCGGGAACCGATTCGGCCTCGTTGGCTCGGCCCGAGCGATCGGGCGGGGACCCCGGCGATCGCACCGGCGGTTCCGACGGGTGACGCGTGCCGACCGGGCCGCTTCGTGCCCGCGAGCCGTTTCGCATCCGGGGGTCGGTTTTGTACCCGGGGGGTCGAACTCCCGGTATGGACGTCACGATCTACTTCGATATCGACGGGACGCTCGTCCACTGCGACGACCACGACGACGTGACCGGTGCCGCGGAGAGCTTCGGTCTCGCGATCGACGACGAGGCGATTTCGCTGTACGAGAGCCTCGTCGATCAGTACTTCCAGCGAAACGCGACCGACCCCTACCGGCAGGGGATCGAGCGCTGGGTCGAACACTACGGCTTCGACGCCGACCCGGCGGCGTTCACCG
>PXRY01000030.1:4051-13759 GCA_003022925.1 Halobacteriales archaeon QS_8_65_32
CATGCAGCGGGCGAAACTCGACCGCCACGGTCTCACCGACCGCTTCGAGGACGTACTGATCTCGGGGGAAACCGACTCGATGAAGCCACGTGACGGCTTCTTCGAGGCGGCGAAGGAACGCCTCCCCGCGGATCGACACGTCTACGTCGGCGACCGGATCGGCACCGACGTCGTCCCGGCGTGCGAGAACGGCTTTCGGGGTGTGCTCGTCGGCGACCCGACCCCGCTCGCCGATCGCTCGATCGAGTCGGTCGCCGAACTCTCGGACCGGGCGACGATCGAGCGACTAACCGGCGAGTGAGACGCTCGCGTTCGGTCGACGAATCAGCCTTCGGGCTGTTCGGGGCCGCGGTCGTCGAGTCGGCCTCGACGCGGGTCGGCGACGATCCGTCCGTTCGCGTCGAGGACGGCGCTACAGTCCGGACATCGGTAGTCGGCGTCCATCGTTCGCGCCCGCTCGATGCGTGCGGAGACACGGACTGGACACGCGGTCGGGTTGGCCCCACTACCGTTTCTCCCATGTTTGATTCCTATCCCGATCCGTGGTACGTGATGGACTCCCGTGCGGACTCACCACGCGCTAGCAAGTCCGAGTTGTGCCTTCTTCCCCAATCTCGGGATCGACCGAGCGTCGAATCGCGGCGTCGGCGGATCGGCCCACGCTATCGGTCGTGCTTGATCAAGCGATGAAGAAACGGGAACTGGCTTAGGCGGGACTGGAAGGGGCCGACCGGTCGGCGTTCTCGTGAGCGAGCAACGTCGTTCGAAAGGCGCTTCGCGCCTTTCGTGATGTGGCAAAAACGCGGAGCGTTTTTACTGCAAGCGGGAAATCGAAGATTTCCCGCAATGACAAAAGGCGCGTAGCACCTCTTAAACCACGTGGGACCTTCGGTCCCGCAATGAGCGTGGGACTCGGAAAGTCCCACGAACCTGCGAATAGCGAGGCGCGAGCGACCGCGAGCGCCTTGAAAGCGAACGGGGAGCAACGGCCCGTGAGCGGGCCTCCGGCCCGCGAGCAGAAGCCGAGCGTGTCGGGGGCTTCCAAGACGGTTTCAGCGACTCTTCTGCCGAAAGCTGCTACGCGGAACACGACCAGGCTATTAAGCCGCAGGTTTGTATCGGCGGGTTCGGAACGGGTGGCCATGACGATCGACATCGCCGTTCTCGGTGCCGGATACGGCGGTACCGCCGCGATCCGTAGTTTACAGGAGGAGTCTGGGGGCAACGAGGACGTCTTGCTCATGTAGGTCTCGAAGGACGAGTACCACTTCGTGCTCCACGAGTCACACCGGCTGATCCGCGACGCGAGCGTTCGCGAGGAGATCACCGTGCCGGTCGAGGAGATCTGGGACACCGACATCGAGTTCGTCCAGGGCGAGGTTGCCGGTCTCGACGTCGACGCTCGGGCGGTAGAACTCGCCGACGGCGAGACGATCGGCTACGACCTCGTCGTGGTGTGTCTCGGCTCACGAACCGCGTTTTTCGGCATCGATGGCCTCGAAAACCACGCGCTCACGTTGAAGAGCCTGGATGACGCGATGGCGATCAACGAGGCGGTCGCGGCGGCGGGCGAGGAGGCGAGCGAGGACGACCCGGCGGGCGTGATCGTCGGCGAGGCCGGCCTGACCGGGATCCAGACCGCCGGCGAGATCGCTGCCTACCGGACCGAGCGCGACTTCCCGATGGACGTGACCCTCGTCGAGCAGGCGAACGAGATATTCCTGGGCCACGACCACGAGTTCCAGGGCTCGATTCGAAACGAGTTGGACGACCACGATGTCGAGATTCGGACGGGAACTGTCATCGGCGAGGTCGATGACGGGACGATCCACACTGAAGACGGCGAGGAAATCGACTACGACGTGCTCGTCTGGGCCGGCGGGGTCGCCGGCCAGAACGCGCTCGACTCGGCGAACTCGAACAAAGAGTACAACCGCGTGTCACCGGCGCGACCCTAAAGACGGAGAACGACCGGGTGTTCGCGCTCGGCGACGGGGCGTTGATGGGCCAGGACGAGGAGGGTAGCCCGCTGTCCGAACAGGCGATCTGGGAGGCGATCGTCCGGCCCGACGCCGGCAATCAGGCCCCACCTACCGCCGAAGCCGCGATGGAAGCCGGCGCGGTCTTGGGAGAAAACGTCGCCCGCAAACTCCGGGGCGACGACCTCATCCACTGGACCTACACCGATAAGGGAACCCTGGTGTCGGTCGGCGACGACGCGGTCGCCCACAGTGTCTTGGGTGTGCCGGTCAACAGCTTCAGCGGGCCGGCTGCCCGCACGCTCAAGAAGGCAGTGTCGACCCGGTGGTTCGCGAAGATATCGGGACCAAGACGGGTGCTCCGGTCCTGGCCGGACATGTGAGACCCGCCGAGCGATCGTCGAGCGATCATCGGGCGATCCCTGGGCGGTCGCGTTCCGGCATCGACGCCGTCGGCGTCGCTCCGACTCGTTCCGTGGGTCCTCACCGCATTACTGCCTCTTCGGTGCCGGTGAACACGGCGAGGTCCTCGCGACCCGGCAGGGCCTCGACGTCTCCCGAAACGGTCGTCGCAAAGGCCCCGACCGCACAGGCCCGCTCGGTCGACGCGACGAGGTCGAGGCCGTCCAACCGTCCCGAAAGGAAGCCCGCGACGAACCCGTCGCCCGCGCCGACCGGATCGACGACGCGCTCGGTCTCGTACGGCGGCACGGCCTCGGCGACCGTTCCGTCGGTCTTTGCGACGTACGCTCCGTCCGCGCCCCGCGTGACGACCACGGCTTCGGCACCCAAAGCAAAGCACTCGTCTGCGATCGCGGCGGGATCCGCTGTATCGAAAAGGAGGTCGCCCTCGTCGGTGCCCGGGTAGGCGACGTCGCTCTTTCCGATCAGGTCTAAGAGGACCGAGCGCATCTCTTCCTCGGAATCCCAGAGCTTCCGCCTGACGTTGGGATCGAACGAGACGGTCACGTCGTTTTCGACGGCGAGTTCGATCGCTCGCTCGACCGTCTCGCGACACGACGCGCTCAGCGCGGGCGTGATCCCGGTCAGGTGGAGGTACTCGGCGTCGGCGACGTACGCCGGCGGGAGGTCCTCGGGCGTCATGGCGCTCGCCGCCGAGCCGTGGCGGTAGTAATACACCGACGTCTCGCCGAGTTCCTGGCGTTCTTTGAACATCAGGCCGGTCGGGCGGTCGGGGTCGGTACGGACGGTAGAGACATCGACCCCTTCGCCGCGGACGAACGCCTCGACGTACTCGCCGTGGGGGTCGTCGCCGAGTGCCGAATTCCACCCTGCGTCGTGGTCGAGTCGTGCGAGGCCGATCGCGACGTTGCTTTCGGCGCCGCCGAGTTGTTTCCTGAACTCGGTCAGGTATTTCATCGGGCCCGACCGGGCGGGATTCAACAGTACCATCGTCTCGCCGAGCGTCACGACGTCGGGCGTCATTTCCCGAGAGGTCGCGGCGACGAGTCGTAGGAGTTTCGGGACACGAGAAGGGGAGCGACGACGAAACGACATGAGAGTCGGACAGCGACCGCTCGACGGCCATTGCTACCGTTGCCATCGAGACGGTCGCGCCAGGCTACCATTCGTATCGGTCGGCGTCGAACGCCAATATAACGATGCGCTCGAAACACGCACGAATCGGCAAGCACGCGCGGATCCACGAGAGTGCCGAAATCGCCGCGGACGTCACTGTTGGCAAGCACGCGTCCCTCGATCGAGACGTTCGCGTCGACGAGGGCGCTCGGATCGACAAGCATGCTCGTCTCGATCCAGGCTGAACGTCCACAGTCACGCCCGAATCGACAAGCGCGTTTCCCTCGATCGGGGCGTAGCGGTGTACGAGGACGCCCGAATCGCGAAACAGGCTCGCGTCGGCGAGAACGCCCACGTCGGGGCGGACGTCCGCGTCGGCAAGCACGCGACGATCGGCGCGAACGCCCGAATCGGGCAGGGCGCTCGGATCGGCAAATACGCTCACGTCCACGAGGGAGCCGTCGTCGCGGAGAACGCCTAGATCGCAAAAACACGCCGATGTGCGCGAGAACGGCCGTCGCAGCACGGGCACGGAACCCTCGTCGTTACGGTAAGTGCCACTCACGGGAGTCGGCCGTCGCCGGCGATCGCTTGACTGGCGATTCGACGACCCAGACGAGAACGCCGCCGGTCAGAAAGACGCCGTCGAGCATCGCGACCGCCGTCGTCCCGTTCAGGAGATCAGCGATTGCGCCCGCGGCGAGTACCAGCGGAACGCGAAGGAGCTGGGTGAGCATCAAAAAGGCGCTCAGCGTCGTTTCCCGGCCCACCGAGTCGACGTGATCGTTCAGGTAGCCGTTCGCTATCGGAAGCAAGAGCGCGTTCGACCCGCGGATCGCGACGAACATCGGCAGCGCCGTGACGAAAAGGAGTCGCGGGACCACGAGCAACAGCCCCGTCACGGCGGGCACGACCACGAGAACCCGCCGGAGGCCGAACGTCCCCTCGACGTCGCCGGCGAAGTAGCTCCCGGTCGCCGAAACGGCCGTAATCCGGCGTACAGCAGACCGAGGACGACACCCAACGGGAGCGATCCGCCGGCGACGGAAGCCGACCGGAGGGTAGGTTCGAACGGATCCCGGGCCACGGGCTGGATGTACCCGTCTGCGGCGCTGATCACAGCGAAAAAGAGGCCGACGTAGATAACGAACGAGCGGAGCGCCCGGGACGCGAACCGACGCCGGAGCAGCGAGAGGGTATCGGAAATAAAGACACGTTCCGGTTCCGACGGGCTCGAATCATCGCCCGCCGTCCGATCCGGCGGTAACGTGAACAGAACGAGCAGGCCGAGTCCGTTGAGCGCAACCGACGCGACGAACGGATACGTCGGATCGACGGCGTAGAGCGCTCCGCCGAGGACGGTCGTGACGACCGAGGTCCACCCCATGACCGACTCACCTCGGCCGCGAACCCGGACGAACGCGTCGACGTCGAGGTATCGATCGAGCGCGTCGTAGAGCCAGGCGTCCGCGCTTTCCCGACGCGAACGTGAGGGCGAACGCCCAGAGTATCCAGAAGAGCACGTACGGCAGGAACGACTGGGCGACGACGAACCCGGCCAGCAACAGGACGCTACAGACGATCGAGATAGCCAAACTCGTCCGCCGGCCGTATCGGTCGCCGATGTAGCCGGTCGGAACCTCCCCGAGGATCACGAGCATGGAATACAATCCACCCAGGAGGCCGTACTGGGCAAAGGAGAGATCACGAAGCACGAACAGCGCGAAGATCGGCGAGATGAATCCGATCGAACGGGTCACCTGAAACGAGTAGTACTTCGCGACAAGGCGCTCGGCCATCGTTCGATACTCCGAGCGGAACGACAAGAAGGCTCGCTGAAACGCGTTCTTGTAACTGTACTGAGAACCGATCGGTCGTTCGCTTTCTCGCCGCTCGATCGCCGTCGGTCGCCGTCGCTCACGACCCGGGACCGGTCCGATCTCGACTCGGCCCCGACGAGTCCCGATCCCGCCGGTCCGCCGGGAGGACGATTTATACGGACCGACCGAGTGGGCGAACGCATGGACACCAACCAGTCGGGCAGCGCGGACCCGTTGGCGCTCGGCGGCGTCGTTCCGCCGACCGTGACCGCCTTCGACGCCGAGGAAGCCGTCGACTACGAGCGAACGGCGGGTCACGCCCGCTTCGTCGTCGACCGGGGCGTCGATGCCGTCTTCCCGCTCGGGACTAACGGCGAGTTCGCCCTGCTGACCGACGACGAACGCGCCCGCGTGATCGAAAGCGTCGTCGAGGAAGTCGGCAGCGAGGTGCCCGTGATCGCTGGCGTGGGCACCCCGAGCACCTATCGGACGACGGCGTTGGCCCGGCGGGCGGCCGAGGCGGGCGCGGACGGGGTCGTCGTCGTCTCGCCGTACTACTACCCGGTCGACGACTACGGAGCGGTCGAACACGTTCGACAGGTGGCCGAGGCGGTCTCGCTACCGGTCTACGTCTATCACATCCCCGGCCGCACTGGTAATAGCCTCTCGCTCGACGCGCTTTCGGAGGTCGCGGCCATCAAGGGGGTCGCCGGCCTGAAGGATTCGAGTAAGGACGTCCCCTGGCTCGGCCAGGCGATCGCGGCAAATCCCGAGCTGTCCTTTCTCGCCGGGTCGGACTCGTTACAGTTCGTCGGGCGTGCGCTCGGCTGTGCGGGCGGCGTGAGCGCGGTCGCGAACGCCTTTCCCGAACTGGTCGTCGATCTACACCGGGCCTGCGACGAGGGCGATCGCGACCGGGCACGGGCCCTCCAGGAACGGCTCTACGAGGTCCGGCGCGCGTTCAAGAGCGGGTCGTACATGGCCGGCGTCAAAAGTGCCCTGTCACTCCGGGGGTTCGACGCCGGGCCGCTACGATCGCCGCTACGCCGGATGTCGAACGAAGAAGAGCGCGACCTCGAAGCGAGGTTGGACGAGCTAGATGTGCTCTAAGCGGAGAAGGGATCGACTCGACTTCCTTCGATCGTTTCCTCTTCGAAAGGGGGTCGCGGATATGCCGACGATCAGCCGCGCCGACGGTATAGCGTGAGTAGGGCGAGACCTCCGAAATCGACCGCGATGAACGCACCGTCCGCCACGATCGCGGAACCGATCGGTACCACGGCAGCCGTGAGGACGAACACGCCGAGGTACGCGATGAACGCTACGAGACACGCCGCGACCGCCCACGCTATGGCGGTCCGGTTCGATCCATACGTCCGCCAGTGGCGCTCGTACGCCAAGGGAACGAATATACCGAGCAGTCCGAGAACGAAAAAGCTCGCCGCGAAGCTCTCGGTCGCTGCGGCCGTGAGATACGCTGCGGGGAGCGAAAGGAAAATCGAGACGAGAATCACGGCGTTCGACTGCGAACGTAGCTGGGCGCTGAGGCGCTAGCGGAGGCTCACACCGACCGAACTCATACGTTTCTACAGGAGAGTGCTAAACAATAAACCGTCGCCCTCGCACACCGCGGCCACTAATTCGAATTCACTGAGCGATTCGCATCTCGTTCCCTCGCGCCTCGATCGGTGTGGAGGGTCCGGGTGAGGAAGCGTATCAGCCGGCCGGTGAACTCTCCGACGGTAACAGTCTTTACTTCGCGGTTGTAGCCCGACCGCTGTCCGTCGAACAACGGGCGGTTAGGGCAGCGGCCGACCCCACGTCCACCATGATAGAAGACTGCGCACGCGCGTCGCAGCCGACGGGAGGGTCGCAACCGCGAGCACGGAGACGCCGACGGCGAAGACGAACGACCCGAGACGGACGATCGTGAGGCCGTCGATCGCCACGCCGGCGAAGGCGGCGAGAAGGACCGCGCCGTTGTACCACACCACGCGCACAAGTAGCGCCGAGGGGGCGAGACCGGGCCACTCGGCATCTAAAGGATCGTACTCGCTTTTGATCGTGCCGACGCCGACGACCAGTGTCAGCAACGAGACCGTCGCGCCGAAGGACTGGGCAACGGTGTCGGGACCGACCGCTGTCGTGGCTAACAATGCTGGAAAGCCGAGCACCGATACCTCCAAGAGAGCGAAGAAGACTGCCTCGGTCCAGCCTTCGATGCCCTCTTTCGGGAGGTACTTCCAGCCGGGCGGACGCCAGTCCATCTCCGAGCGCCGGGGCCCGCGTGAGTCGCGCGACACGGCGGCCATAGGAACGGGGCCCACATAACTCCTCGATACGATGGGGGCTTACACACCCTCGCAGTTCGTGTGTCCTCATAACTCACGCGCCTTCGTCGTTCACGCCTCCTCACGGCTCACGCGGATCACCTGGAGCAGGGAGTGAACGGGGACGCCGCCGACGTCTTCGAGGCCCTGCTTGTCGACGAGTACCGCACACGAGACGGGCGTACCGCCCTCGCGTTCGATGGCGTCGACGGTCTCGGTCATGGTCGTGCCGCTCGTGATCGTATCGTCGATCACGTAGCACTCTCGGCCGCGGATGTCCGCGAAGTTGCGTGAAAAGCCCCCGCCGCTCTGTTGGTCGATGTCGCCTTCCTCCCACTGGTGTTTCTGGGGGGCGTAGGTTCCCAGATCGGCGTCGATCTCCGTCGCAACGGTGGTCGCGAGCGGCGTGCCGGCCTTCTCGATGCCGATCACGAGGTCGACGTCGCGGTCGTCCCCCGCCGGATCGCCGCTTCGCAGCAGGTCCGCGAGTGCGGTGCCGACGGCAGAGAGGCGTGCGCTGTCCCGGCCGACGGCGCTCCAGTCGACGTGGATGTCGTCCGGGGCCGTTCCGTTACCCGTATCTGTGCTCGCGTCCGCGCCCGTGTCCGCGCCGGTGGCCGTCGTCGACCCCGGCGACCCCGAACTCGCTTCGTCCGCCCCGTCCCCGCCTGCGCCGCCGCCTGCGTCCGTGCCGCGTTCGACGAGCCAGCTCGCGGTCTCCCGGGAGACGTTGAGTTCGTCGGAGATCTCGCCCTTCGAGAAGCCCTGGGCGGCGAGCTCCGCGGCGCTCTCGATCAGGTCGTCGACGTTCTTCATATCCACTGAGTTGCCTGCCTGCCACTAAAGGTGTATCGTCGCTCCGGGGACCATGTGGTATTTGATTCAGTCGAGTTTGCGGCTCGTTGCGCGCTTCGTTCCCTCACTCCGTTCGGTCGCTGTAGTGCTTACTTCGCCGGGGTTCGCCGAGCGTGCCGGCCCCTTTTAGTCTCGCCCTGCATGGTTTCGATCGGTCCTTTTGCATGTAGTTCGGATCATCGGTCCGGCGACCCAGTAATTCGAGTCTCAGCGGACCGCGATCAGAGGTGTTATAATGTTTAGTAGAAGGGAAGTCAATACGTCATCCGCCTGACGAGCGCCGTCAGGCATCGCGGGATGACTCGGAAATCGACCATGACCCGCTCACCGCTTCCGGCGCGTGCCCGCCTTCACAGCGGCGCGTCCTGCGGTCGGCTTCTTTCAATGGGATCCGTTCTTATCGAGGGGACTGCCGCGATCGGGAGCGAGCCCGGGTTCCGGTCGATTGCCGTGACCGTCCCGCACGCTCGGTCCACCCCTGTTCGCGCCGCGTAGGCCACGATTCGAGGCCACGTCGATCGCGAACCGAACGGGTTTCTCTCGCAGCTAACCAGCGAGGGGCCCTCCGCGCGCAGCGGGGGTTGGGACCGAAGATCTCATTCTCGTCGGTTCGTCGCCATCGACGTACGGCCACCGACGTGTGCCGACAACGCACGGGGAGCCGAGTCCGATGACGACGCGGGTCCGCCACGACGTGCGGGCTCGCGGGACGAGCCGGGACCGAACCTGGTTCGGCGTGGCGCAGTAGCGATCGGGCGGAGCTCCGGACGACGACGACACTGCGACGGCCGCCGACATCGCACCGGCGCGACGTCGATGGCCGTCGGACGCCGAACTCGTTCGACCGCGCCGCTCGCCCAGTGGCGACGCTCGGGGAGCCGCGGCTCCGCCGGCCGTATCGCCCGCCGACGACCACGGCGACCCCAATGACCACGGTGGCCCCGACGACGGGGACCACGACGCAGGAGAGACACACCATGCGACGACAGCGACGACGAGAACCGAACCGACGGCATCGACAACAACAACGATCGCAGCGACAGCATCGACGGCGACCCCGCCGGCGACGACAGCGACCCCCGCCCAGCCGCTTGGCCGGCGTTCGATCGAGCGATCGGGCGAGCGGGCGAATCCGCGTCGGTTACGCGCCCGAGGGCGTCATCCTGTCGCTGCTCGTGGCGACGC
>PXRY01000035.1 GCA_003022925.1 Halobacteriales archaeon QS_8_65_32
CGATCGTATCCGAGCGTAGCGGTTCGGCGACGGCCCCCGACCTGCGGCCAGTACGCCTGAGCATACCGGCGGGTCACACATCTCGAGATTCGTCGCTTCTCGTAAACATCCCTTGATCCGAAACCTCGGATAAAAATAAAGAAAACGTCAAAAAGTACTTCGTGATAAATAGGTTTAATTGCTTCCATGACGGATGAGTCCGGTGGACAGCGTGTCCGTTCGGTCCGAGCGGTGCCCGTTGTCGGTCGAAGTTGAGGCCGTCGATACGTGGCTCGCGACACCATCGGTAGAACGATCGTTCGCGTGATTCACGGGCATGTTCGGCGGTGTGGTCCACGGAGCGACACCGACGATCGATGCTGGCGTCCGGAGCGGTAGTTTCGACCCCGACACCGGAACGAAAGCACGGATAGGTGAGATCGAAACCGAGCCGACGAAAGAGCCGCGAAGCCGGGTATCGGGCGGCGAACGCACGTTAACGACGGGAGGCGGGACCGGGATCGATGTAAACCACCGACTCAACATAAACGCGTCATCGGAGAACCGAATCGCCCGATCCGTCCGGTTCGACCTGCTCTCCGGACGAAAGGCCCCCGGAAGCGACGAAAAACGCCCGCCGGCCGTAACCGTTCGTCGCTCCGCTGGACTAAACCGACCGAACTGCATGCAGAGACATGGGGGGCGAACGAACTGACGGACGAGCGAACCGTGATAACTTACGGACGATCCGAGTCAGCTTCATGTATCAGATTTATATATATTATTTTGATGTGGTAGAAAGTCAGAATGCTTTGTGACCCCAGCCATTAGGGATGGCGTTCGCGCCCCCGATGACGCTAGCGGAGGGATGATCACGTCGCGACCCAGCAGCCCGCCGTTGCCGACGAGCGGTCCGCGTTCGAGAGCCGTCTCCCCCGTAGGTCGTGTACCCGCTGGGCGATAGCAGCAAGGGCACGTGATAACGTTCGTTGAGGTCGCTGATGACGAAACCGGACCGACACCGTGTCTAAGAGCGTCGCTTCCGACGGTCCCTGCCGGTAGTAGGCTCGGATGTCGAAAAGCAGTTGATACGTTCCGGTCGTCATCTCGTCCGCGCTCAGCAATGGCTCATCGAGTCGCCCGTCGTCGTTGCTCGTCCCCCAGGCGATCGTCTCCGCCTTGCCCGACGAATCGATCCGTTGTCACACACGGAAAGTATTTTACACGCCGCCTGGTTGGCCCTTTTCCAGTCCCACCCGAGACGGCTTGTGAGGACTTGTTTTCTCGACCGAACGACACAGGACGGTTCGGCAAAAACGTAAATAGACCGGTGTGTTGGGCCACAGTCGCATGGCACAGGACGGTGGTTCGGCAGGTGGCGGCGGCGACGCGGACACGGCGAACGAGTCGGGTCTCGCGCGGTACTTCGGGTTCGCGGAACACGCGACGGATCTCAGAACCGAGGTCCTCGCGGGAGTCACGACCTTTCTCACGATGTCGTACATCGTGGTGGTAAACCCGGCGGTGATGACCGCGATCCCCGGCGAGGACGGCAAACCGGGCATCGCCATCCAGGGGTACACCCCCGGCGAAGTCCAGCAGATGCTCGCGGTCGTCACGATTCTCGCAGCGGCGGTCGCGATCTTCGTGATGGCCTTCTACGCGAACCGGCCGTTCGGCCAGGCTCCGGGGCTCGGGCTCAACGCCTTCTTCGCCTTCACCGTGGTCGGCGCGCTCGGCATCCCCTGGCAGACGGCGCTCGCGGCGGTCGTCACCGAGGGCGTGTTATTCATGTTTCTGACGGCGATCGGTGCGCGCGAGTACGTCATCGAGCTCTTTCCCGAACCGGTGAAGTACGCCGTCGGCACCGGGATCGGCCTGTTTCTCGCGATCACTGGGCTCGAAGCAATGGGCGTCGTCGTCGACGATCCCGCAACGCTCGTGACGCTAGGTGCCGTCGCCGCCGATCCTGTTGCGATCGTCGCGGTGTTCGGCTTCTTTCTGACCGCCGTGCTGTACGCCCGCGGCCTCAAGGGTTCGATCGTCATCGGCGTTCTCCTCACGACCCTCGTCGGCTATCTCGCGACCGTCGCCGGCTTCGCAGAACCCGGCGTGCTCTTTCCCGAGACGCTGCCGAGCGCCCAGTACGACATCACGCCGCTCGTCGGGGCCTTTCTCTCGGGCTTCGGGAGCGTCGACGCCTTTGCATTCTCGCTCGTCGTCTTTACGTTCTTCTTCGTCGACTTCTTCGACACCGCGGGCACCTTGGTCGGCGTCGGCCAGGCCGGGGGCTTCCTCGACGAGGAGGGTAACATGCCCCACATCGATAGGCCGCTGATGGCCGACGCGATCGGCACCACCGTCGGCGGAATCTTAGGCACGTCGACGGTCACGACCTACATCGAGTCCGCAACCGGCGTCGAGGAGGGCGGCCGGACCGGGATGACCGCGCTCGTGATCGGCCTGTGTTTCCTCGCGGCGCTCGTGGTCGTGCCGCTCGCGGCCGCGATCCCGCTATATTGTTAGCGAGAAGTTCTTGTGCACTATCCGGCCCCCGGTTGCACAAAGACTTACGACAGACAGTATATACGCCTCCCACATCGCACTGGTCGTGGTCGCCCTCCTATTGCTTCGGAACGTCGTCGAGGCCCAGTGGGAGAAGATCGCCCACGCGATCTCCGCCGGCCTCACGATCCTCGTCATGCCGCTGACGTACTCGATCGCCTATGGCATCGCTGCGGGCATCGTCGCGTACCCGCTTATGAAGACCGCGACCGGCGAGGTCGACGATGTCGGCGTCGGCCAGTGACTGCTCGCCGGCGCCTTCGTACTGTACTTCTTCGTCCGTACGAACGGTACGCTCCAGGGCGCGGTGTAGACGGCGGCTGCTCGACTACCTATCCGCTCGACCGCTTCGTCCCTGGGACCGGCCAGGACCGACAGTGTGAACGTTCGTCGGCGCTCCGTACGCGGTGATGCCGGTCAGTCGGTCACGGGATCGGTTCGTCCGCCGCCTCGTTCAGGTCGAGATCGCGAGCCACACGTCGGGCCTCCTCGCGGATCGCACCGGCATCGGCGACCACCAGTTCGCCGTTCTCGTAGAGCACCTTGCCGTCGACCATCGTGAAGGCAACGTCGTCGCCGTGGGCCGCGAAGACGAGATGCGACAGTACGTCGTGCAGCGGCGTCGCTCGGGTGATATTGGTCGAAAGCCCAATGATGTCGGCCTTCCAGTTCTCGCGGAGCTCGCCGACCCGCTCGAACCCGGCGGCGGTCGCGCCGTTGATCGTCGCCATCTCGAAAACCGTCTCGGCGGGCATGCTCGTCGGATCGAACGAATCGACCTTTTGTAACAGGCTCGCCTGGCGCATCTCGGTGAACGGATCGAGCGTGTTGTTACACGGCGTCCCGTCGTTGCCGAGCGCGACGTTGATGCCCTGATCGAGGTAGTCCGGTATCGGCGCGATGCCCGAGGCGAGTTTCATGTTCGACGAAGGACAGTAGGTGACGTGGGTGCCGGTCTCTGCAAGTACCTCGCGTTCTGCGTCGTCGGTGTGGACGCAGTGAGCGAGCACGACGTCCTCGCCGGTCAGACCCACCTCGTCGAGCCAGTGGATGTTTCGGTAGCCGGTCTCGCGCTCGACGGTCGCGATCTCGTCGGGGTTTTCGCTCGCGTGCGTGTGGATCCGCACGCCGCCGTAGCGGTCGGCGATCTCGCGCGCGCCGCGGAGGCACTCCTCGGTGCAACTCACCGCGAATCGGGGCGTCACCGCGTATCGGATCCGGTCGCTATACGCGCCGTGGTATGCCTCGATAAGCCGTTCCGACTCCGCTAAGGCCGCGTCGGTGTCCTCGACGAGGCCGTCGGGCGACGCTTTGTCCATGAGCACCTTTCCGAGCACACCACGAATCCCCAACTCGCCGGCGGCTTCGAACGCCCGGTCGGCGTGGGCCACCGAGAGGTGGTCGATCACGGTGGTCGTACCGCTCTCGATGCATTCGAGATAACCGAGCTTCGCGGCGGCTTCCATGCCGTCGGCGTCGAGGCTCGCTTCCATCGGGAGGACGTACTGAAACAGCCAGTCGAGCAGTGCGGTGTCGTCGGCGATCCCCCGGTTTAGGCTCTGGACCGAGTGGACGTGTCCACCGACGAGCCCCGGCGCGAGCACGTCGTACTCGGCGGTCGCGTGATCGGGATAGGAAGCTTCGAGCGCCGCCGCGTCGCCGACGGCTTCGATCCGGTCGCCTTCGACGACGACCGCGCCGTCTTGGATAACCGTGTGTGCGTCGACGACGACGGTGCCGGAGAGAAACATGAACGAACACCGCTCGGCAGGCGACGAACAAAAAGGTTGTCAGCCGCCGTCCTGTAGTGTTCGACGTAACAGCCTTGCGGAAGGGACTCGATTCGATGATGTTGGGAAGCCTCCGGGGGCTCACAAAACGGTCTCGTTCGCTCCTTCTCAGCGGGACTGCTACGCTAACCTACCGTCGTCGTTATCGCCAGCTATTTACAAGCGAGCGGAGGAGTCGAGCCATGGCTACCTACGACATCGCCGTGATTCCCGGCGACGGGATCGGCCCGGACGTCACCGACGCCGCGATGGACGTCCTCGATCTCGTCGCCGGTCGCCACGGCGTCGCGCTCGATCGGACGACCTACGACTGGGGCACCGAACGCTATCTCGACGAGGGCGCGATGATGCCCGAGAACGCGCTCGACCGGCTCGAATCGGCCGACGCGATCTTCCTCGGCGCGGTCGGCCACCCTGACGTCCGCGATCACCTCACGCTCAACGGCCTCCTGCTCCCGATCAGGAAGAACTTCGATCAGTACGTCTGCAAGCGACCGAACATTCTGTTCGAGGGGATCGAGAGCCCCCTTCGCGGCTACGAGGGCGGCGACGTCGACTTCGTCGTCTACCGCGAGAACACCGAAGGCGAGTACGCGAACGTCGGCGGGCGCGAGCACCGTGGGTTCGACCACGAGGTCGCCGTCCAGTCCGCGCTGTTCACCCACCGAGGAACCGAACGGATCATCCGCCGGGCGTTCGAGGCCGCCGCCGAACGCGAGAAACAGTTAACCTCGGTCACGAAGTCGAACGCACAGGCACACTCGATGGTCTTCTGGGACGACATTGTCGATGAGGTAAGCGCCGACTTCCCGGCCGTCGAGGTCGAACGCCTGCTCGTCGATCGCGCGGCGATGGACCTCATCCGCCGCCCCGAGGAGTTCGACGTGCTCGTCGCTTCCAATCTCTTCGGGGACATCACCACCGACATCGCCGCGATCGTCACCGGCAGTCTCGGGCTGGCCCCCTCGGGGAACATCAACCCGGCGGGGGAGTACCCCTCGATGTTCGAACCGGTCCACGGCAGCGCGATGGACATCGCTGGCGAGGGCGTTGCCAACCCGCTCGCGGCGGTGCTGACCGGCGCGATGATGCTCGACGATCTCGAAGACGGCGAAAGCAGTGCCGCCGCCGACCTCAAGGAAGCGGTCGAAGCCCAACTCGCCGACGGGAGCGCACCGAAGACGCCCGATCTCGGCGGGAAAGCGGGGACGACCGACGTGGTTTCCGATCTCGGCGATCGGTTGTAGGATCGCGCAGAGAACACCTACGCTTTCCCGTCGAACGAACCGCGCTATCGGTTCCGGAACGAACGCAGTTCCCGACGGTTCCGACCGACGGCGAACCCGTCTTCAGTTCACGCGACACGGTTTCGCAGTTCCTCGCCTGCTTGGTATCGGCGGACGTTCTCCTTTAGTAAGTCAGCGATGTCGAGGTGATACCGGTTCGTCGCCGACCCGCGGTGCGGCGAGATAATCACTTCCTTGAAGTCCCACAGCGGCGACTCGGCGGGAAGCGGTTCGGTGTCGAAGACGTCGAGCGCCGCGCCCGCGATCTCGCCCGTTTCGAGCGCGTCGATCAACGCCTCGGTGTCGATTACCGGCCCGCGGGCGACGTTGATCACGTAGGCCTCGGCGCGTATTGTCTCGAACTCCGCGGCGCTCAACAAGCCGTCGGTCGCCGGCGTGTGGGGAACGGCGACCGCGACGAAGCGGGCATCCCCGATGGCCTCGTGGAGGTCGTCAGGATGGTAGAGTTCCGAGACGCTGGGCACCGACTCCTCCGAGCGCCGGACCCCCACTACCTCCATACCGAGCGCGTCGGCCCGTTTCGCGATCCCCTCGCCGAGTGTGCCGAGGCCGATCACGCACAGTCGTTCGTTTTCGATCGTGAAAGGTCGGTCGTAGCCGGGTTCATACCACTCGTTTTCGTTCTGGTGATCGCGGTAGACGTGGAGCACCCGCGCGAACGAGAGCATGTAGCCAACGGCGATCTCCCCAACCGTCGTGGCGTGGACGCCCGTGCTGTTCGTGAGAGGCGTCCCGCTCGACTCGTAGGCGTCGGTATCGAAGGCGTCGTAGCCCGCGCGGATGACGTGGACCCACCCGGCCTCGGTGAACGCTTCGCGGGGCGCGAAGGAGGCGACGACGTCGGTTGCCTCGTAAGTCGCATCGTCGCCGACGAGTTCGGCAGGGATATCGACATCGTCGAACGCGTCGACGAACGCTTCCTTCGGGAACTTCTCGTCGACCGATTCGTGTACGCACAGCCGTTGTAACTCGGAGCGGTCGGTCATCGGATCTCGCTCGCCGAAATGACGGGGGTTCATTTGGCTCTGTCGAAGCTCCGGAGACAGGTCACGCGGAGAATACAATTCTAGTGGTGTTGGAGTTAGTGCTAATGAGCCAGAAGAACGGTACAAACGGGTTCAAATCCCCCGACACGCTCGGTTCGGGGGGCTCGCTGCGCGTAGTTCGAGACGGCTCCGTCGTCTCGTCATTACGAGAGAGCTTCGCTCTCTCGAACGACTTCGCTCCCTCGTGGTTCAAGAGAGCGAAGCTCTCTTGTCATTGCGGGAAATCTGCGATTTCCCGCTTGCAAGCGGGAGGTCGGCGGAGCCGACCTCCTGTAACGTGGCGGCGAGGCCGCCACGCGGTCGGCCCCTTTCAGTCCCGCTCCTGGTGGTTATTCGGCGAGCAATCGCGCAAGCTAGTATTGCCCCGTCCCATAAGGTAGATTTATATCGGTCCATCGTGAGCGGGCAAACATTCACGAGGAGACGGTATATTGTCATGAACGTTAACGAAGCGATCGCGGACGTACTGGACGCGGAGGGAGTAGAGTACCTCTTCGGCTTTCCAAGCAACCCGCTGTTCGATTCGGGGTCGGCCGAGAACGCAGGCGTCAGGACGATCATCACGCGCCAGGAACGAACTGCCCTGCACATGGCCGACGGGATCGGTCGGGTCACCGCCGGCGAGAACGTCGCGGCCTTCGCCTGCCAGCACGGCCCCGGCACGGAGAATTCAGTTGGGGGCGTCGCCCAGGCCTACGCTGAGTCCGCGCCGCTCGTCGCGATTCCGGCGGGTTACGACCGGGCGAAGACCGACGTCGATCCGAAGTTCGACTCCTTGCTCGCCTACCAGCCCGTTGCGAAGACCTGCGAGCAGCTCACCGACCCCGACGCCGTGGGCGAAACCATGCGGCGAGCCTTCGCCGCGGCGCGCAACGGTCGCCCCCGGCCGGCCGTCGTCGAGGTCCCGAAAGACGTCTTCGCCAAGGAAGCAGGAGACTTTGAGTACGAACCGACGAGCGCGACCCGCTCGGGGCCCGATCCCGAGGACGTCGCCGAGGTCGCGGAGGTCCTATGCGACGCCGACCGGCCGGTGATCTACGCCGGCCAGGGAGTGCATTACGCCCAGGGCTGGGAGCCCCTTCGTGAACTCGCGGAAGTCCTCGAAGCGCCGGTTGCGACCAGTCTCAACGGGAAGAGCGCCTTCCCGGAGGATCACCCCCTCTCACTGGGCGCGGGATCGAAAAGCGAGCCTGGCCAGCTCTATCACTTCCTCGAAGAGTGTGACGTGCTGTTCGGGATCGGCTGTAGTTTCAGCACCACTGCGTACGGCATCTCGGTCCCAGAGGGAAAGACCGTAATCCACGCGACGCTCGACCCGGCGGACATCGACAAGGAGGTCGCCTCGGCGTTCTCGCTCGTCGGCGACGCGAAACTGGCCTTAGAGGCGCTGGTCGAGGCGGTCGACGATCGGACCGAAGGCGATCGGGGTCGCTTCGACGAGGTGGCCGACGAGATCGCGTCGGTCCGCGAGGAGTGGTACGAGGAGTGGCGGCCGAAGCTCGAATCCGACGCAATGCCGATCAACCCCTATCGTGTCGTCGGCGAACTCGATCGGCTGCTCGACAAGCAAAGTTCGATCGTCACGGCCGATGCCGGCAACGCACGCGACTTCATGGCACCCTTTTACGAAGCCACCGAGCCGCTGTCGTACGTCGGCTGGGGGAAGACCACGCAGTTGGGCTACGGGCTCGGGCTGATGATGGGCGCGAAGCTCGTCCGCCCCGAGAAGACCTGCGTCCACGTTATGGGCGACGGCGCGATCGGCATGACCGGCATGGACGTAGAGACCGCCGCCCGCGAGGACATTCCAGTTCTCCTGATCGTGCTCAACAACTTCGAGATGGCCTCCTATGACACGCCGTTTTCGGGCCATTACGCCGACTTCGCCGAGTCGATGGGCGGCTATGGCGAGCGGGTCGAGAATCCCGAAGACGTCGCCGAAGCGATCGAACGCGGCGTCGAGAAAACCGAGGAAGGGACACCAGTACTGCTCGAATTCCTCACCGCTAAGGAAACCGACAAATCGATCTTCTGACCGGCGACTCGACAGTTCGACGGCCCGTTTTCCGGCCCGACGATCCACGAGGACCGTTCGGTCGGATCGAAGCCGAACCGACCCTCTACTCTTTTGTAGAGCGGTGTGAAACGCCAACTCATGGTAGAACGCAATCGCCCCTCGTCGTCCCCGGTGATCGTCGCGTGATCCGCGATCGGAGCGAACTCGCGCGGACGCCCGCCCACGAGGTCGCACTCGACTGTATCGAAGCCGGCATCGACGCCGCACATCCCGCACGCGCGATGAACGAGGCGCTCGAACGAGCGGGTAACGAGTTGCGGATCGACGGCTCGACGATCGACCTCGACGCCTACGCCGAAATCGTCGTCGTCGGCGGAGGAAAGGCGGCCGCGGGAATGGCACGAGTGCTCGAAGACGTCCTCGGCGACCGGCCGATGGAGGGCGTCGTCGTCACGAACGACCCGGCCGAGACCGATCGGATCGCGGTCGTCGAGGGCTCGCACCCGACGCCGAACGAATCGGGCATGGAGGGCGCGAAGCGGGTACTCTCGCTCGCCGACCGCGCGACCGAGGAGTCGCTCGTTCTCTGCGTGCTCTCGGGCGGCGGCAGCGCCCTGTTGCCCGCCCCTATCGAAGGAATCCCGCTCGACGACCTGCGATCGGTGACCGACGCGTTGCTCGCGAGCGGGGCGACGATCAGCGAGATCAACGCCGTCCGTAAGCACCTCTCGGCGATCAAGGGCGGCCGCCTCACCGCCGCCGCCCGGCCGGCGACGGTGGTTTCCCTTCTCGTCAGCGACGTCGTCGGGAACGACCCCAGCGTGATCGCAAGCGGCCCGACCGTTCCGGACGACTCGACGTACGACGACGCCCTCGCCGTTCTTGACCGATACGACATCTCGCCGCCGGCGGCAGTGGGGGAAATCCTCGAAGCCGGCGCGGCGGGCGAACGGCCCGAAACGCCTGCCGCGGGCGACCCGGTGTTCGACCGGACGGAGGTCCGCGTCCTCGCAGACGGCTTTACCGCACTCGCGGCGGCCAGGGCGGTGGCTGAGGAAGCGAGCTACACGCCGGTGATCCTCTCCTCGCGCGTCGAGGGCGAGGCGCGCGAGGCGGCGAAGACCCATGCCGCGATCGCGGCAGAGGTCCGTGCGACCGGAAATCCCGCCGAGCCACCGGTCGTCCTCCTATCCGGCGGGGAGACGACGGTGACGATCCGCGGCGACGGCACGGGCGGGCCGAACCAGGAGTTCGTTCTCAGTGGTTCGCTGACGACCGACTCGGCGGGGATTACCCTCGCGAGCGTCGACACGGACGGCAGTGACGGCGCGACCAACGCCGCCGGCGCGATCGTCGACCGGGATACCGCTGACGACGCCAGGGCGGCACGGTCCGCGCTCGCGGCGAACGACGCGTACCCGTACCTCGCCGACAGAGGAGCGCTGATCGAGACCGGGTCGACAGGCACTAACGTCAACGATCTGCGCGTGCTCGTGATCGACACCGCGTAGCCCGCCGACTTCGAAACGTTCCCGGTGTGTCTCCCCGACGGGACCGTTTTCGGGGCACTTTCGATCGACGGGCCGCCTACCGGTTCGAAGTCGAGTCGCCCGCGGTGACCGGAGCGTCAACATACTCCTCGAAACGGTCGACCGCGCTGAAGACGAGATCGATCGATTGGAATCCCTGTAGCACCGGTGATGTCCGTGTCGACCCGACTCAGGTAATTGCGGTCGATTGCAACCGCGAACGTACCGGCCGAGGCGCGACCTCCGTTACAGCCATATCTCTGTAATACGGATCGCGCAATCCCGGTCTCACAACCGAGCGATCATCACACCGGTGGCACGGTTCGAGTGCTCCAGCCAAAGGTGACTGCCGGGCTCTCACTCCTACCCATGGCACATCGATCGATCCGATATGTCGAATATAAAAATAATATACGCAAATGAAACGACTGCCGACGGAGTCGGACGATAACGCATCACTGAGTCGAGTAAGCAGTAGCGATCAGTCAGGTCGGCCACCGGCGGACGACGCGGCTTTCGAGGTGGTTTTTTGCGAACTCCGGTGAAGGCCGGAGTACGATTCATGATCGAACCGGTCTCCCGTCCGCGTCCGCGGAGCGCGCATGACTGACGACCGCGACCATCGGCTCCGACGGGTCGAGACCTTCGTGTTGATCGCGATCGGCGGCGTCGTCGGGGCGAACGCACGGTACGTCCTCGGCTTCGTGTCGTCGGGACCGTCGGGTACCTTCGTCGCGAACGCGACCGGCAGTCTGGTTTTATGACTCCTTTCTACGAGGCGGCCTACGCCAGGTTGCTCGCCGCCGAGACGCGACTGGTTCTCGCGACGAACCTTCTCTCCTCGCATACGACTTACAGCACGTTTGCGCTCGAAACCGCGCAGGCGAGCCCGCTGGTCGGCCTCGGGAACGTCGCGGCGAACTACGCCGCGGGTTTCGCGGCGGCGTATGCCGGGAGCCGCCTCGGAGCCTTTCTGGAGGGAAGGTGAGGTGATCGAAGCCGTGCCGCCGGCCTATCTCGTCGGGATCGACAGGGCGATCGGAGCCGTCTGTCGGCATCTGATCGATGAAGTCGTCCCCGAGTCGGTCGTCCCGCTCGGGACGCTGCCGGTGAACGTGCTCGGCAGCTTCGCCCTCGCGCTCGTGACGTTCGCCGGTGCCGGCACCGACGTACTCCTGCTCGTCGGCACTGGAGCCTGCGGGTCGTTTGCGACGTTCTCATCGTTTTCAGTTGCGATCGTCGACCTCTGGACGGACGGCCGCCGTGGGTTCTCTGTCGGGTACGCGGCGGCGAACCTCCTCGGTACGCTCGCCGCCATCGGAGCGGCGTGGGTTAGCCAGCGGGGCCATGCTGTGATGACCCGCCGGTGACGAAAGCGGTACTGCAACGGGTCGGACGCCGTCCCGAGTGAAACATCGAGAACTATACTAACGATGAGTAGTTAGTCGGACTGGTAGCAAGTTAGAAACACAAATTTTTCGATAGCCGCGGCCGTGCCGATTTTCGGCCACACGTTGTCGATCGACATCGGTCCTCATTCGTATAGAGTCATGCTCGTCCTGACGTATAGCCTTCAGTCCGGCCCAGACTGGAGCCCGAATCATGGTTGTGACTCCCTCGCGTACGCTACGCACAGGTTCATATCGTGTGGGTTCACAGGGAGCGTGTAGATCCGTGACAGTCTCGAAGCTCCACGTATTGAACGCCGCGGACTGGGCTATCGACAACAGCATTACCGTCCAGCTACAGGACATGGGCGAGACCTATACGATGCCGTGTCCGGTGTACCTCATCGAACACCCGGAGGGCACCGTGTTGGTCGATACGGGCGTCAGCTACGATATGAAACAGAACCCCGAGGAGTACGGCCCGCACGGCGCGCCGCAGATGAGCGCGTTCGTCGACGCCTTAGAGATGGACGAGGACCAGGAACCGGTCTACCAGCTCGAAGACCGGGGGGTTTCGGCCTCGGAGGTCGATTACGTCGTGATGACGCACCTACACAACGACCACGCCGGGACGATGTCGGACTTCCCTGACGCGGAGTTCGTCGTCCAGGAGGAAGAACTCCGATACGCCTTCTGGCCCGAACCGTCCCAGCAGATTTTCTATCTCCAGGGCGACTTCGGGATGCTCCGCTCGTCGGACGTGTCGGTGACGGCGACCCGCGGCGCGTACGACGTCTTCGGCGACGACAGCGTGGTGACGATCCCGACGCCGGGCCACACTAAAGGCCACCAGTCGGTACGCGTCGAACTCGACGGGCAGACGGTGGTCCTCTCGGCGGACGTCGCCCTCCAGCAAAGCGGCTACGAGATGGAGCGTCCCGTCTCGTTCAATTGGTCGTTGAGCGACTCGATCGAGTCGATCCGGACGATCCGCGAGGAGGTCAGACGGCGCGACGCCGAACTCGTGTTACACCACGAGCGCGAACACATCGATCCGCTGTTGGGCGAGGACGCCGCGTTTAGCTGAAAACGGAGAGAAGAGGGCGAGCGTTGGGGGAAGAATCGAGGAGGATCGCTGCTCGCCGCTCGCTCGGACCGTCGCGCGATCAGATCGCGCGCCGCGACATCACGAACGCTCCGAGCGCGATGAGGGCAATCCCCCAGTACAGCGAGTCGAACGGCATCACGATCAACAACAGCGTGACGACGCCCGAAGTGAACAGCGACCAGCCGATGGTCGAGTCGTATCCCATACACCGAGAAGGATTGGCCGATAATTGCGTCTCGGGCTTGCATTTCAAACCCGAGTCACGGGCCGCGGGCGACGAGTCGTCACTCCCCCCAGTCAGGGTTCGGTCGCGGCGGACTGAACACATCGATTCCCCGTACAGGGTCCTCGCCGCGGTTTTCCGCGCTGTGGGGAGTGTCGCCGGGAATCACGTACGAATCGCCGGGGCCACAGACGACCTCCTCGCCGTTGATCAGGAGGGTGAGGACGCCGTTGTAGACGAATCCCGACTGTTCGTGTTCGTGGTCGTGTTCGGGCACCGTCGCGCCCGGCTCGAAGTCGTAATGCTGGACGCTCATACGATCGCCGCTAGCGAGCTGGGCGAGGTGAACCCCATCGACCGCTTCGACCGCGTCCTCGTCGGACAGTGAGACTGGCTCCATACCCCAAGAACGGCCGGCCGGTATCTAAACGCACGGGTAAATCGAGACCACCGAACGGACCCGACGGATCGAAATACTACACAGTCGGCAGGGTCAGCGCGTGGGAAGGCGAGACAACTGGCTGAAACCGACGCGGAGGAAGCTGACACAGCCGACACGGTCGACGCGAAAGAAGATTTCGCAGTCGGCAGGCGGGCAAGCACACTCCGCGCGAACGAGCGCCGGAGGCGCGAGTGAGCGTTTTTAGTGCAGGTCTTTGCTGAGCCCACAGTCGTTCGAAAGATTTCGTGATGACAAAAGGTGCTTCGCGCCTTTTGAACCACGAGCGCGAACGGAGTGAGTGCGAGCGAGGACCTCAGCAAAAAGGTGCGCGGGAAAAAGCGGGTGTCGTGCGCCCGTCTGACGGATGCTTATATGCTTTCGGGCAGAGGCCCGCGCATGGGACGGGAGGACTTCGCGGTCGGAACGGACGGAAGGCATCGCCAGCCGTACCTCGGGCGGGGACTGTTCGCCGGTGGTATCGTTGCACTGCTCGTTGCGGCCGTGCTCGCGGCGTCGGCGAGCGTCGCCGGAGCGGTGGGGCTCGGGACGGCCGGCGCACGCGAGTTAGCGGGCGTGTTCGCCGGCGTCGGGTTGGCCGCGGCGCTCGTCGGGGCGCTCGCGGTCGTGCCGGCCGATCGAAGTACCTGGGTCCGAGGGCTCGCCGGGGCGTTCGTCGCGGTCTGTGGGGTCGGGGCGTTCCTCTTCGCGTATCCTGGTCGGTGGTACGGCGACGGGGCCGACCTCACCCTCTCGGTGGTCGCGGTCTACGCGCTCGGCGTCGTAACGACGGCGTCGTACCTCTTCGCTGCCGTCGCCGATCTCACCGGACGGATCGGGCGCGCGGAGGCGCTGGCGGCGGCCGTTCCCGGCGTCGAGGAGAGTGCGGGGACGGCCGGGACCGGAGCGGACGAGACGGACGGGTCGACCGAAGCCGACCCAACCGCCGACGCTACCACCGGGCCGACGAAGGCGGGGTCGGATCGAAGCGGCGGCGAGGTGCTCTACGAGCGAACGAGCGAGTCGGCGACGGCGGGCGAGGGGTCGGCCGGAGGCCCGACGATCGATCGGATCGAACCGGCGGAAGGAGCCTTCGACTGGCCGGATTCGGGGTTCTCGGTCGAGCCGACCGATCGCGTGGACTCGGCCGGGGGACCGAGCGCCGACGTCGATGCCGACATCGATGCGAGTGCCGACGCCGACCCGTGGGACGCGCCCCGACGCGAGCGAGCATCGACGTCCATCTCGAACCCGGACGGGAGTTCGGGTCGGGGTCGAGCCCGGACCCCGGTCGCCGTTGCGACCAATGGCGCAGGGACGATCACGGCGTCGGTGGCCAACGGCCGTTCGCCGACTGCTGGCGTCCGGTCGTCGGCC
>PXRY01000028.1 GCA_003022925.1 Halobacteriales archaeon QS_8_65_32
GTCGCGCCACGACGGCAGCCGACCAGCCGACGGCGACGATGCGACATCAGCCAATCAGCCGGCAGCGATGGCTCGCTGTTAGGAGAATCAACCGTTGATCGCCGCGACGCGTCGTCACCCGACTTACCGACGTCGATTGCGCGTCGTCAGTATAACAGTCAGCAGGTCGCTGCGGCGCGCCGTCGGCGGATCGACCGACAGCGACGACGCGCCGCCAAGCCAACCAACCGACAGGCGGTCGGCGGCTGGCGGTTGGCGGCCCCCTAGCTCGCGAAAACGAGCGCCGCAGGCGCTCGTTTTTGTTTCTGGTGCAGATTTTTCCTGGCCCCGCAGTGAGTACGCCGGAGGCGTGCGAGCGAGAACGCCAGGAAAAAGGTGCGTGCGGTGGTTACTGCCAATCCCCGTTACCGATCGGCGCGGCTTCGGCGAGCGGGAAGGAGATCCAGGCTCCGTCCTGCGAAATATCGGCGATGATGACCCGCGCGGCCGCGCCGTCGCCGTCGACCGAGACCATCACGTCGCCCTCTGCTGCCGGGTCCGACGCCGCGGCCGTGTTCGGCACCATACTGTGACATTGCCTAACATCCAATATAAACCCTCCGAAACGACAGGGCCGCTGCACGTCGCCCTTGATCGGAACCGCCCTTCGGGTCCGAGGACCGAAGCACCGCTGAACCGCCGTGTGGCGACCTTCGCGTGACTCGTGTCGAGTAGCGGTCGAACGGCCGGCGGCCGGGTGTCTCAGGCCGGTACGAGCCGCCCGGGAGCCACGTAGACGGGCCGTCGAAGGCCGTGACCGTTCGGCATGGCCCTCGATTGGCTCGTCGGGCCGCGTGATCGATCCGTCGCGCGCGAACACCCGATACCACCTAACGGATCGGGGCGAACGGCCACGCAGTATTGAACAACTGCACAACGGTACACTCATTCAAGCGTGGTACGATAGGACAGTCGAATGACTGACGATACCGGCCTGTCCCGCCGTCGCTTCCTCCGAGCGACCGGCGGTACCGCGTCGGCGATCGCACTGGCTGGCTGTTTCGGTAGCGGGAGTGATGGCAGCCGAGATAGGACCAACGACACGAGTGGTAGCGCCGGCGGAAACGCGAGCGAGAACGGGTCCCAGCGGGACGTCCGAGCCGATCCGTCCCAGACGCTACAGCTAATCAACTCATCGATAACCACGTTCGATCCGATCGCAGTGCCAGTGCTGGATACCGCTTCCGGGAGGGTTATCGAGCAGATGTTCGATGGCCTCATGACCTATCCCGACGGGGAAGCCGCCGTCGAACAGACGCTCGCAGCGGACTATCAGACCTCCGACGACCTCCGAACGTACGCGTTCACTATAGAGGACGCCCAGTACCACAACGGCGATCCAGTGCGAGCACAGGACTTCGTCTACTCCTTCGAGCGCCTCGCGGGCTCGAAGAACTCCTCACGGTCGTACTTCATCCTCGACTCGCTCGGTGTCGTCGCCGAGACCGACTCGGAAGGGAACTACCGACCCGGTTCGCTCGGGGTCAATGCAGCCGACGACAATACCCTCGAAGTCACTCTCAACGAACCGTTTCACGCCGCCTTAGGGATGCTCGCGTACTCTGCGTTCGCCGCGATACCGGAAGGGATCGTCGGCGACATCCCGGGTTACGACGGACAGATGTCCCAAAGCGAGTTCGGAACGGAGAACCCGATCGGCGCGGGTCCGTTCCAGTTCGAGACGTGGCAGCGGGGAACTGAGGCCGCCGTCACCCGATTCGAGGACTACTACGGCGAGACCGCGCGGGTCGCTGGTATCCACTGGCAGGTCATTGAGGACGACGGCGCGCTCTACGAGTACGGGATGAACCAGAACGCCGACATTTTTGACATCCCGACGGCGCAGTACGACCCCGATAGGGTCACCGTCAACAACACCGACGACCTCGGCCGGGAACTCGGGACCTACGGACCTCTTCGCAACGGCGCGACCGCCCAATACTTCTCGATCCCTGAGATCAGCATCTTCTACGTCGGATTCAATACCCAAGAGGTCCCGAAGGCAGTCCGACAGGCGCTCGCGTACGTCGCGAACCAGCAGCTGCTGACCGAGCAGGTCTTCAAGGGTCGTGGCGTTCCTGCTTACCATTTCACGCCGCCGTCGATCTACCCCGATGGCCCGAACGCCTACGAGCAACACGCACAGGAGAACTACCCCTACGGATACAACGAGTCGCTGCTCGATGAGGCACGGGCCACAATGGAAGAGGCCGGCTACGGGCAGAACAACCGCTTCCAGCTCGAATGGCTCCAGTACGAGTCCGATGCGTGGCAGCAAATGGCCCAGATCTTCCGCGACCAGCTCCAGAACGTCTATATCGATATAAACATCCAGCAGACACTCCTTTCAACCCTATTGGAGCACACTGCGAACGGGAACACGCAGGCGTATACCCTCGGATGGATCGCTGACTGGCCCGCGCCCGATAACTTCTTACAACTGCTCAACCCGCCCCAGACCGACACCTCTCGGTCCGCGCCGATCAACTATACCAACTGGTCACAGGAGACCGGCAGCGCGGCTCAGCAAGCCGAAAACGCCTTCGCGCGCGTACAGGAAAACTTAGCACCGACCGATCAGGCCGAACGGGCCAGAAACGACGCCTACGTCATGATCGAGGAAGCGAACTGGGAGGACGTAAGTGTCATTCCGATTTACCACAAGTTAAGCGAGCGCTTCTGGTACGACTGGTGTGAGGTTCCGCCACACGGCGGTATGGGAGGCAGTCGTCAGAAGTTCAACACCGCGAAAGTCGGCCAGCGCAACTGACCGGTCGGACTGACTGAAATGGCCGGCTGACCGAAGTGGGTGACCGATCGAAGCACTCAGGACACGCGGATCGACCGCGCGGCGAGGCACCCTCCGAACACGGAATATCGTACTTACAGCGGTCGATTCGAGGGAATGGGAACTGATATATCGAATCGACGACGTGCTCGGCGCGTGAATAGCACAGTACATACGAGCGGAGGTGCTCTCCGACGAGCCGGTGGCGCTACTTTCTCCAGCGTCTCGTGCTCGCAGTGCCAATCTTGATTTTCGGGCTGACGATCGTCTTCGTGTTCGTGCGGCTCGGTCCGATCGACCCTGCACGGGCGATCGCCGGTCCACAGAGCTCCCAGTCAGTCCCACAGATCCGCGAACAGCTCGGCCTCAACGAACCGCTCTGGCAGCAGTACATAGATTATATGTGGAATCTCCTCACCTTCGACCTCGGTCAGTCGTGGGTGATCTTTCGCGCGGGCAACGTCTACGACCTCATCGGCATCTTCGCGCCACGGACGATCTGGCTCGGTTTCTGGTCGGTGCTGATCGCGATCTTCGTCGGCATCCCGCTTGGGTTTTACGCCGGCCTCAACCCGAACGCTCACGCTGTTGCTCGCGGCGTTTCAGTGGCCGTACCTCTGGCGGGCGATCCGCGGACCGGCGTTTCAGGTGTCGGAGGGCGAATGGATCGATGCCGCCGAGAGCTACGGCCAGCGCCCGATCGCAATCATGCAAAAATAACATGCTACCGTACGTGGTCGGTTACCTGCTGATCTACGCTTCGTTGAAGCTCGGTGGTATCATCATCGCCGTTGCAGCGCTTTCGTTTCTCGGTCCCGGGGTCAATCCCCCGACGCCCGAGTGGGGATTCGCTGTCAGTGAGGGCCGGTCGTACATCGCCTCACCGTCCTGGCACATCTCGCTCATTCCCGGCATCGCGATCACGATCGTCGTCGGGTTCAACGCGCTCGGCGACGGCATCCGTGACGCGATCGACCCCGAAAGCGGCGGATCGGACGAGGGTGCCGGCGCGGCTGCCGCGGGTGGTGGGGCATGAGCCGATCCCGATCGCGGTCCCGCAACGTCGGTCGAAACGCCCGATGGAACCGGGCCGGTGAGACGGTCCTCTCCGTCACTGACCTCCGGATCTCGTTCTATACCGACGAGGAGACGATCCGAGCCGTCGACGGGATCAGCTTCGACGTTAAGGCCGGCGAGACCGTCGGGATCGTCGGCGAGTCGGTGACCGCCCGGTCGATCATGGGCCTGATCGAGTCGCCCGGCCGGATCGAGGAGGAGTCGTCGATCCGCTTCGGGGACCGAGAACTCACTGACCTGAGCGCCCGGGAGTACCGCAGAATACGCGGCAGCGGCATCGCAATGGTGTTTCAGGACCCGCTCACGTCGCTCAATCCGGTATATACGGTTGGTAACCAGATCAAAGAAGCCCTCCGGTTGCATCGCGGGCTGCGCGGGTCGACGGCGACCGAGGCGGCGGTCGACCTCGTAGAGGCAGTGAGCATCCCTGACGCGTGCCGGCGGCTCACCGAGTACCCCATCAGTTCTCGGGTGGGATGCGCCAGCGGGCGGTGATCGCAATGGCACTCGCCTGTGAACCCGACGTGCTGATCTGTGACGAGCCGACGACGGCGCTCGACGTCACGATCCAAGCGCAGATCCTGGAGTTGCTCGACGACATCCAGGCCGAACGCGACCTCGGCATCGTCTTCATTACTCACGATATGGGCGTGATCGCCGAGATCGCCGATCGCGTGAACGTGATGTACGCCGGCGAGATCGTCGAGACCGCGCCGGCCGTGCCGCTCTTCTCGAACTCGAAACACCCCTACACACAGGGGTTGCTCGAATCGATCCCGGGCCGTCACCCTGACGAGGAAAAACTCCGCACGATCGAGGGCGACGTCCCGACGCCATCGGAACCGGCGACGTACTGCCGATTCGCGCCCCGCTGTCCGAAGGCCTTCGACGACTGCGACTCGGTCCATCCCGTCTCGGTGTCGGTGAACGAAGCGGCCGAGGACCACACCGCGGCCTGTCTGCTCTACCCCGAGGACCTCGCGGAAGGGGGCGCCGTCGAAACCCATCGCGCGCGCAGTGGGGACGGCGGTGACAGCGACGCTGGCGGTGGGGCGGACGCCGGTCGATCGGGCGCGGACCGACCGAACAGGGATCGGCGGGGCGACGAGTCGAGCGAACCGGCCGAGTCCGATTCCCGAACGTCGACCGGTGAAGCAAGCGGGACCGGCGAAACCGACGGAACCAGGAGAACCAACGGAGCCGGCGGGGCTGGCGGGACCGATAGAACCGACGAGACCGGCGGCGGCTCGGGAGGTGATCGACGATGAGCGAAACCGCACAACGGACTAACGAGCAAGAACGCGGCGAGACGCTCGTCGAGGTTCGGAACCTGAAGACCTACTACGACGAGGGGACTTCTTCGATGGCAACCCCGTCAAGGCCGTCGACGACGTCTCCTTCGACGTCAGGCGCGGCGAGACGTTGGGACTCGTCGGCGAATCGGGTTGTGGGAAGACGACGCTCGGCCGGACGCTCGTCCGCCTGGAACGGGCAACCGCCGGCGACGTGCGCTTCGACGGCACCGATATCACGACGCTGTCGGGCAGCGACCCGGAGGAGTGGCGGCGCAACGCCCAGATCGTCTTCCAGGACCCCGAGTCCAGTCTGAACAAGCGGATGACCGTCGGCGAAATAACACGGGAGCCCCTCGACGCCCACGACTGGGAGACCCCGCGCGACCGACCCGAGCGGGTGCGCGACCTCTTGGAGACCGTTGGACTGCGCGAGGAACACCATTACAGGTACCTACACCAGTTCTCCGGGGGCCAGCACCAGCGCGTCGGCATCGCTCGGGCGCTCGCGCTCTCGCCCGAGTTCGTCGTCCTCGACGAACCGGTCTCGGCGCTCGACGTCTCGGTGCAGGCGAAGATTTTGAATCTCTTGGAGGACCTTCAAGAGGAGTTCGGCCTGAGTTATCTGTTCATCGCCCACAATCTCTCGGTCGTTCGCCACATCTGCGATCGCGTGGCCGTGATGTACCTCGGCCACGTCATGGAACTCGGCGGGACCGAGGAGTTGTTCGATGAACCGGCGAACCCCTACACCCACGCCCTGCTCTCTGCGATCCCCGACCCGGACCCCGAGGCCGAGCGCGAGCGCATCACCCTCCGGGGGACGCTGCCGAGTCCCCGCGATCCTCCGACTGGGTGTCCGTTCAGTACCCGGTGCCCGGCGAAGGTCCGGCCCGACGAGTACGAGGCGGTCGACGACGACGTATGGGAGCGAATCGAATTCTTCCGCGAGGTCCTCCGCGAGCGCGCGGGCCGATCGCTCGCTCACCGAGCGGGCGAAGGAACTACTGGGCGTGGAGACGCGCTTTTCCGCCGTCGAGGACATCAGAACGGAACTCTTCGAGGACATCGCGGTGCCCGACGCAGTCGACGAACCGCTCGATCGGGCGGTCACGTACGCGAACGAGGACGACGAGAAACGCGCCCGCGAGTACTTACGCGAGGCGTTCGGCGGGGAGTGTAACACGGACCGGCCCGAACACCACGAGGTCGACGAAGGCGGCCGTGTGAGCCTGTGTCATCGCCACAAATCCGAGCACGAGTCGCCGCCGGCCTTCTTCGAGCACCGAGGCCGGACGAAAACGAACGCGGAACGGTGAGGACCGCTATGAGTAGCGAGGGGAACGCCGCCAAGAGAAACACTGCGGAGAGGAACGCCGTAAGCGCCGCCAGAAAAACCGTATCGCAGAGGATCGAATCGTGAGCAACGAGGGCGATCGCGCCACGAGAACCGAGCCGACTGGACCGTCGACCGATGGATCGGCAGCCGACGGATCAGTGGTCAACGGGTCGGGGACCGGACGGTCGGCCGCGGACCCGTCGAATGGGGGGCCGGCGCTCGTCTATGTGCGGGTGCTCGACGCGCTGGTTTACGCGGTCGGGGTCGCAGTCGCAGTCGTTCTCTCGGTCGTCGCGACGCTCGCGAGTTTTGCCGTCGGTGGCGGGTGGAGCGGGGTGAAGTACCTGCTCTTTCTCGTCGGCTTCTTCGTGTTCGGAGTTACGGCCTTTTCGCTCCGACCCGCGGGCGCGTGGACCGACCGGGACGAGGGGTCGGCGGGGACCCACGGGGAGACGCGGTTTCAGGCGGCGGTACAGGCGACGCCGCCGCTGCGCCGGTACGACCTCGCGCCGAACGAACGGCTTCGACCGGCCGCGAAGCTGTTCGTCGCGAGCCTGCTCGTCCTCGGGGTTTCGTTCGCCATGGAGGCCGTCCTCGGCGTCCCCGGGTAAGCAACGATAGGTACGGACGAGTACCGACGAGTACCGATAGGTGGGTGCGGCCGACACCGAACCTCCGGGGGGAAGGGGACGACGGCGGTCGGCGAGGTCTCTCGAGCGACGGGGGCAAAGGGCGTCTGTCGGCATCGACCCCCGGTTCGCGGTCGGAACTCGCCTCGCGGCGGACCGTGGTTCCGTGTCTCGGTCGTTCGGCCCTCATCGTCCGGCGCGGCGTGGAGGACCCGAACGTGACGATGCGGCCGCGCTTCGTCATCGACGACGCCGGTCGGCTGGGGGTCGATTAGCGGTGATCCCCGCTGGTCGAGCGGCGAAGGGTCGCCGAACGGAAAGGCCGATTACGCCGCCGTCGTTAAACGGACCGATGACCGAGAGCCACGAGGGCGACCACGGGGTCGAGCAGGGTGCACAGCGGCTCGCCGCGATCGCCGAGACGATGAAAGACGCCTGGGCGCGGACGATCGAGGACATGCGTGCGCGCGCTGACGCCTACGAGGAGCAGGGCTGGGCGGCGATCACCGTCGCGGCGGGCGACACTGCGCCCGAGCACCCCGACGCCGGGCCGGCGGGCAGGTTCGGGTTCGTTCATGTCCTTCCCGGCGATACCGCAAGCGAAATCCGCGAGACAGTCGAAGACGGCGAGTTCTCCGAGTACGACGTGTTCCGCGCGACGACTTCCGGAAGAGTGTTCCTCGTGACCGAACTGCTCGACCCCGACTCCCGGACCGTGATCTGTGTCGCCGGGTCGTACGAACTGCGGACGGTCGGGCCGCTCGTCGCGGCCGCCGACGAGGCAGGCGTCTGTTACACCCACCTTCAGACGCTCGACGGCACCGTCGTCGGATCGTTCGAACACGAGGACTACGAGAAGTTCGTCCCCCAGGTCGAGAGCTTCCGGGACTGAGGGTCGTGTTCGGTTCAGTAGCTCTCGGGAAAAGAGCCGCTGAGACCGTTTCGGAAGTCCCCGACACGCTCGGCTTCTGCTCACGGGCCGCAGGCCTACCCGCGGCTCGCTGTCGTTCAAAAGACGCTTCGCGTCTTTTGTGATGCGATCAGAACTCTTCGAGTTCTGATTTACTCATGAGAACTCCGTTCTCGTGAATGTGGCAAAAACGCGGAGCGTTTTTGCTGCAAGCGGGACCTTCGGTCCTGCAATGACGAAACGGCGAAGCCGTTTCGAACCACGCGCTTCGCTCCCTCGTTTCACTCGATCGCTCCAGTGCTTGCTTCACCGGGGTTCTACGAAAGACTCGCTGTGCTCGTCTTTCGAGCTCTCGTTCGCTCGCTAGCGCTCGCTCACGAGAACGCCGAGCGGTCGGCCCCTTCCAGTCCCACCCGAAACTGGTTCTCGTTAGTCTCCATCGCGTAACTAAATACTGCCGCTCTCCCGGGCCCGTGGTTTTTAAGTCGTCGGCATCAGTATGGGTGTCATGCCCGAAATACTCGCCGAGAACCTCTCGGGAAAAGCCGTCATGGGAACCGACGGTGCCGAACTCGGCATGTTGTACAACATCACGATGGAGGAGGGGACGGGACGTCTCCGGAACCTCGTCGTCGAGCCGAGCGCGACCGCCGAAGGCGAGACCGGCTTCGCCGACGACGGCGATGGCCACATGCTCGTGCCGATCGCCAACGTACAGGCGGTCAAAGACCACATCATCATCCGCCGCGAGTAGATGCACGTTCTCGATTCGTCCGCGTTCATTTCCGAGTACCACACGACCGACGACACGGCCACCGTCCCCGCCGTCCGCGAGGAATTAGAGGGTGAAAGCGGCTATCGCTACGACGCGATGGAAGGAGCGGACATGTACGTTCATCTCCCCGAGGAGGGAACGACGGGGCGGATCCGTCGGGCCGCCGAGAGTACCGGCGACGCCGACGTGCTATCGGAAACCGACGTCTCCTTGCTCGCAACGGCGTTCGAACTCGACGCCACCCTGGTAACCGACGACTACGCGATGCAAAACGTCGCGAGCCGCCTCGACGTCGCCGTCGAGGTCATCGCCCAGGATGGTATCACCGAAGAACGGGAGTGGTCCTTCCAATGTCAGGGCTGTGGCCGGGAGTTCGACGAGGACAAAGAACGCTGTCCGATCTGCGGCAGCGACCTCTCGCGCAAGAACCCTTCGAACTCCTGATCGCGCGTTCGTCCGTTCTCCCCGACTTCCCTGGCCCGCCGTTCGATCCGAGACCCGCCGGTCCGGTCGACGATCCTCGGCGGGTGAGTGGTGGGCGAAAAAGACGGACGAACACGGACGAACGGCGGACGACCCTGGGTGAACGACGAGCGAACGGTGGGCGAACGGCCGAGGAGGGTGTGACAGCGAGCGCGCACTGTGGGCCGTTCCGACGGTAGGTGTCGGCCCGAAGTGCGTAGCGCGGACATAATTACATACAACAGAAATTTGGACAGAATAACGACGAATCACCATGACCCTCGTGAGCGTTATCATTCCGACACACGACCGCGCGGCGTTCGTCGGCGGGGCGATCGAGACGGTCCTCGCCCAAACCCACGACGACTTCGAGATCGTCGTCGTGAACGACGGGTCGACCGACGGCACGCGGGCAGTGCTCGACGCGTATGCGGCCCGTGACGACCGAGTGCGGGCGTTTCACCGGCCGGTCAACCGCTCGATCGCGAACGGGCGCAACTACGCGCTCGCACACGCTCGCGGGGAGTACGTCTGTGTGCTCGACGATGACGACCGCTGGCACCCCGAGAAGATCGCCGCCCAGCTCGCGGTCATGGAGGGCCTCGACGAGGAGTGGGGCGTCGTCTATACTGGTGGTGTCGTCCGTCGCGCGGGCCGGACGATCGGCACCTACCGGCCCCGGGACGACCGCCAGGGCGACGTCTATCCCGAGGTGCTCGTGGCGTTCGGGCTCCAACCCTATTCGGGTCACATGATGAGACGGGAGTGTTTCGAGCGGGTCGGCGGGTACGATCCGGACTTAGGGTGTGGAGAGGACTGGGATCACGCGATCCGGCTCGCACGCGAGTACAAGTTCGCCTGCGTTCCCGAGCTGCTCGTCGAACGGCTCTTTCACGCCGACAACGCCTCCCGCGAGCGGCGACGAACCCACGGGTCAGCACACGGCGACGGCGAGGGCGAAGGTGAGGGTAAGAGAGAGGGCATCCCGCTCCGGATCGAGGAGGGCACCGGCCCGTACGGCCGGATCTGGGGGAAGTACCGCGCGGAGATCGAGCGCTTTCCCGACGTCGAACGACGGCATCGAGCCCGACGGGAACTCGCCTGCGCCCGCGCCGAACTCGCCGACGGCAACCGCACGAAAGCGCTGCGCCACGGCCGTGCGGCGTTCTCACACGATCCGTCGGTCGACGCCGTGCTCGTGTCGACCTTCGCCTGTCTCGGGCCCCGAGTTCTCTCGCTCGCACGCGGGCTGCGTAACGTCTGGGCCGACCGGCGGCTGGACCCGGATCGAGCGCACCCGGCGGGGGGAATCGAGGGGGTGATCGACGCAGCGGAGCACGGTCGGGACGATCGAGGCGGTCAGGACCGTCGAGGCGGTCGAGACGATGACCCCGGCCGACACGACCGCCTCGATCGGCCGGCCGGCCTCGGGCCGTTGGTACCGAACGCAGGACCCGAGAACGGGCGTCCGAAGGAGATCGAAGAGCTGTGAGGACCGCGCCGACGCGCGCCGGCGGATACCGGTCCCGACCGGTCGATCGCCGACCGGGGCGGTCCGGTCAGTCCGGTCGGTCCGGCTGGTCCGGCCGGCTCGTGCGTTCCGTACGTCCAGTACGTTCGGCCTACGGGGGTGACATCGACGCTGGCGACACCGGCGCTGGCGACGCCGACGCTGACGCTGACGACATCGACGCCAGCGACGACGGCGAACGGGGAGTGCTTCGGTGACGCTCGTCAGCGTCGTCATCCCCACGTACGAGCGGGCGACGCTCGTCGGCGGGGCGATCGAGACGGCCCTCGCCCAGACCCACGACGAGATCGAGGTGATCGTCGTCGACGGCGGGTCGACCGACGGCACGCTCGACGTTCTCGATCGGTACACCGACGACGAGCGCGTAACGGTGTTACACGACGATCCTAACGGCGGCATCGCCGGTGCGCGCAATCGCGGCGTCGCCGCCGCGAGCGGAGCGTTCGTCTGTCCGCTCGACGACGACGACCGCTGGTACCCCACAAAGGTCGAACGCCAGCTCGCGGTCTTCGGGCAGCGTGGTCCGAGGTGTGGCGTCGTCTATTCGGGGGGCGTTGCCCGCCGCAACGGCCGGGTCGTCCGGACCTACTCCCCGCGGCGGAGCGGCCGGATCTACCCCGAAATTCTCGCGGACTTCGGCCTCAACCCCTATTCGAGCCATATGATCCGGCGGGCGTGCTTCGAGCGGGTCGGCGGCTACGATACCGCCTTTCCCCACGGCGAGGACTGGGACTTTTGTATTCGCGTCGCGCGCGCCTACGAGTTCGCCGCCGTGTCCGACCTCCTCGTCGAGCGCCGACTCCACGACGGCAATCGCTCGCAGTCGTTCGGCGACACGACCGATATGGACCTCGTCCGAAGGAAATACGAGGAAGAGATCGCCCGTTACCCCGACATTGAACGGCAGTTCGTGACGCGATGGTACCGCCGGCGCAGCCGGGTCCACGCCGAACGCGGGGAGTACGCGAAGGGAGTGTCGCTGAGCCTGCGCGCAGCCGTCAGGGCCCCCTCGATGAACGCGGCGCTGCTGGTGGCGTCCGCGTGTCTCGGTCGCCGCGGGCTGGGACTCGTCCGGCGGCTCAGAGCGCGTGCGGACCGCGCTCTAGCAGCCGGAGATACGATCACGGGGGACGCCGACTCCCCGGCCAAGCGACGCGGCGACGCGACGTGACTTTCGGGGAGCGGAGCTACCACTTCCCGCCCCGACCCGGAGTCGGCACGCCCTACCGAACCGGAAATTAATTACGGAGTCTCTAACTCGGAAACATATATGCTCTCTTCTCAATTATGATCTTTCGATATGAGCGACGAAACGGCGGCCGAAGCGGCGTCGGGTGCTCTCTCGACGCGTTTCGGAACCGGCCGCGAGCGGATCGACCGCGGCGGGATGCGCGCGGGGGGCCGGTCGGACGCGACGGAACCCCAGTGTGGCCGCTCCAACGGGGAGCAGGCGGTCCGTCCGGCCGCCGAGTGCGGTCGGTCGGTCTCGCTGGTCGTGCCGACGTACAACGAACGCGAGAACGCGTGTGCCGTGATCGATCGTTGTTCGGCCGCGCTCGCGGCGTACGACTTCGAGATCGTCGTCGTCGACGACGACTCGCCGGACGGGACCTGGCGCGTCGTTCGCGAGACCTACGGCGAGACGGGCCGCGTGCGGGTGGTTCGGCGCGAGGGGAAACTCGGGCTCGCAACAGCGGTCTCGCGGGGGTTCAGGGAAGCTTCCGCGGAGTTGTGTGCGGTCATCGACGCCGACCTCCAGCACCCGCCGGAAAAGCTGCCCGAACTGGTCGATGCCTTTCGTCCGGGCGTCGACGTCGCCGTCGGCAGCCGGTACGCCGACGGCGGCGCGATCGAGCGGTGGCCGCGAACCCGGCGAGCCGTCAGCCGCGGTGCGTCCTGGATCGCCAAAGCCGCACTGCCTCCCACTCGCGGAATCGCGGACCCACTAAGCGGCTTTTTCGCCGTGCGCCGCGAGGTACTGGACGACGTCTCGCTCTCGCCGACCGGGTACAAGATCCTGCTCGAAGTGCTTACGAAGTGCGAGTACGGCCGGGTCGTCGAGGTTCCTTACACCTTCACTCAGCGCGACCGCGGCGAGTCGAAGCTTTCCGCTCGCGAGTACGTCGACTTCCTTAGACACGTCCAGGCACTCAGGAGGGCCCGTACCTGTGAGTCGCGCCCCGAATCCGATCGCGGCGGCCGCGACGCGCTGGCGGCGAACCGATAGCACGACCCGACCGGCTCGACCTGATCCGCCCCTTCTTCCGCGGTGGCCCGTCGTGTCGCCTCTCGTCGCCGTTGTATCCCTGCGTCGCCCCGTCGTCTCCGCGACGAACCGATGTCGGTTGACGCCTATCGGTCGTCGGGCATCACTCGACGTACCCCAGTGCCCGGAGCCGCCGGTGGGTCGACTCGTCCCGACCACGGTCGGCGGATTCGACGAACTCGATGGCTGCGTGCCGCCGGTCGATCGCGTCGCGTAGCTCGGTCCACCCGGCTCCGGTCGGGTCGTCGATCGGGTTCGTCTCGCCGGGATCGTCCGCCAGGCCGAAGCCCGTGAAGCCACCCCCCGAGAGGAGCAGTTTACGATCCGGGCGTCGAGCGGCGACCTGGAGCGCGTCGGGATCGATCCGTCCGGGCGCGCTCGCATGCGAGGCGACCTCCGAGATCGCAATGCGTTCGGCGATCGGCCCGCCTTCGACGGCCGGGCGAAGCGAGCGCCCGCGATAGGTCGCCGGCGGTGCTACGGCCGCGTACTCGAGGATCGTCGGGGCGACATCGATATGCTCGACCTGGGTATCGACGATCCGTCGTCCCGTTCCCGTGCCGCCGGGCGGCCGGATCAGAAGCGGAACGTGCACCAACTCGTCGTGAAGCGCCGGCTCATGGCCGACCTGCCCGTGTTCGCCGAGCGCCTCGCCGTGGTCGGCGGTCACGATCACGAGCGCGTCGTCGGGAACGTGTGTGAGAAGTTCGCCGACCCGCTCGTCGGCGTGGCGAACCGACGCCGCGTACAACCCACGGAGAGCCCCGCGCTCGCGCTCGGTGAGTTCTTCGGGAGCGCGCTGGGCGCGCGTCACTAGTCCCGTCGGGTCGCCCCCGACGTCGACGCCGAGCGCTCGCTTGTGGCGTTCGGGCGGCACGTATGGCGCGTGGGGTTCGAGCAGATGCATCCAGGTGAAGGTTCCTGTAGGGCTAGTTCCCCCGTTTTCGGCCCAGTCGCGACCCGCTCGGACGGCTTCGCGGGCGACGCTCATCTCGTCCTCGCCGCCGCCGGCGACCGCGCGTAGCGGCCCCTGGGCGTGGCGATAGACCCCCTGTGCAGCCCGGTAGACCGGGTGATCGAGCGGGAAGCGTTCGAGCAGCAGTTCCCGGGCGCGCTCGAAGAAGGGCAGGCCGAACTCCCCGACGTCGCGGTACTCCTCGTAGCCGCGGGCGTACCCGTTTCGCTCGCCGAGCCAGGGGTTCGCGTGAACGCCGACACAGCGAAAGCCGTCCTCCGAGAGGACTTCGCTCACCGGTTTCCGATCGGTTCCGATCCGTTCGTATCCGCCGTGATCGAGCGGCAGGGTCGAACTGAACAGCGCCGGAAACGCGTAGGGAGTCGCCGGTCCGTGGCTCACCGCCTCGGTGAAGACGGCGCTTCCCTCGGCGAACGCGTCCAAGTTCGGGGTGCACCCGTCAATGCTTCCGGGTACGAACGACGCATGAGAGACGCGCCACGCGTCGATCGTTATCAGGAGAATGTCCGTGTGCATCGATCGTACCGAAGTCCCCTGCTATTGTATTTAAACGCCACCTACGCCGACGAGGACGCTGCTAAGTTCGGTTGGGAAGCCCCCGACACGCTCGGCTCACGGAAGACGTTCCTGCTCGCCTCGCCGCGCTCGGCTGTCGTTCGAGAGACCGAAGGTCTCTCGCAATGAGTGTGGGACCTCTGGTCCCACGAACCTGCGAACAGCGAGGCCGTGATATGGTCAGAACGCTCCGCGTTCTGACTGCAAGCGGGACCTTCGGTCCCGCAATGAGCGTGGGACTTCTAGTCTCACGAACCTGCGAACAGCGAGGCGCGAGCGACCGCGAGCGCCTCGAAAGCGAACGGGGAGCAATGACCCGTGAGCGGGCTTCACTCGCGAGCAGATGTGGCAGGAACGCGCAGCGTTCTGACTGCGAGCTGGAAATCCGCGATTTCCAGCACTGACCGAAAGGCGCGGAGCGTCTTTCGAACCACGGCTTCGCCGCCACGCGGTCGACCCCTTCCAGTCCCGCCCGAGGTGGGTTTTTTCGGCTTTTTGTTACGTACTGAACGCCGTCGTCCCGGTAGCCTGGACATTCTTAAGCAAATTATTTTCTTCGTTTGAATCGAGAATGAATATTGCATCGACCGCCGGTGTGTCGTCGCAAGCGGCGATCGACCTCGAACGCGCCGCCGAGGGGTTCGACACCGGTGTTCGTTCCTGCGGGACGGCGTTCGCGGTATCGACCGATCATTGCGGGACCGGTCGCTGTGGGACCGATCGCCGGGCGCGAGCGGCCGGGGGCCGCCTCGACCGA
>PXRY01000029.1 GCA_003022925.1 Halobacteriales archaeon QS_8_65_32
AGAGATCGGTACGCGTACTACCATAACGATTGTTTTTGGATGTTTCAGTAATTTAATAGCTACTCCACAACGATGTTCGAAGGATGGGAGAGGAGCTAATCCCAACTGCCGATGGTCTCCCGTCGCTTCCCAGGTGGTGACTGATCGTATCGGATAGCCATTTCGTAGGATTTCTGCCGGAGCTGCTGCTGGACCGCACCCGATCCCTTATCCTCGTTCATCTTTGTTCCAACTGAGTGGCGGATTGAGTACCACGTCATACCTCGTTGTTCAGGAATACCCGCTGCGTCGCGCAACGTGCCCAGCAACTGGTTCAATGACTGGACTGAATAGGAGTTATTGTGGTTCTAATCGATTTAGCCGCTCAGGCTAACGAGGCGGGATTTTATATTGATAGTCATCCTAATCTAGGTGAGCGATCACGGAAAACCGGTGAGAACGGCAAACGGCAGGGTGATCAAACAGTAATACGTTTGATATTTACCTGCCTTGTGGAGGCTGAGACGCGGGTTCGATTCTCGCACCCGGACCTTCCGACGACGAGCGAAGCGAGGATGAAGAAGGCCGGAAGGCGAGATCGAATCAGGGAGGTCGCGCGCAGGCGAGCGAAACGGAGTGAGCCGAGCACGTTCGACCGTGGTTCGATTCTCGCACCCAGATTGTGACAGATTCCTTATATTTCGATATCGAGCCTCGGTACGTACGTCGTTACACGGTCCGGAGAAGACGCGAAAACCGGTTATTTGGACGGCACCGACAGGTCCGCGTCAAGGTCGGCCCAGCAGTCCTGACAGACCATCTTCACCGCTTCGTCGTCCTCGCCGGCGTCCTCCTCGACGAGGACTGCCCGGGAACTCCAGTACTGGTTCGGGCTGATATCGGTACCACAGAGCGCACAATCGGTGCCGGCGGGACCGTCGTCGAACGCGTCGGCCCCACCGTGCCGCTCACGCGCATCGCCGTGTTCGCTCATGAGCCTCCGGGGATCGGCCCCGTAAACCGGTCCGTCAGTTCCGTCCAGCAGTCGCGACACAGCGGGTACTCGGTTCGTTCAGTCGCCTCCCCGCGCTCGGCTTCGAGGTCGATCCGCCACTGTGACTCTCCATGCGTGCCACACCCCGAACAGACTGTTTCGTTCATAGTCGAGTGGGTTTCGTTGCCCGACAGTAAAGTCGGGAATCGTCATATATGTTCGGCCTGCGCTCTGTGACCGTGTTTGCTTTAGCAGCTTTCGGGAAAAGAGCCGTCGAGACCGTTTCGGAAGCCCCCGACACGCTCGACTCGGGGGCTCGCTGTGCTCCTCGTCGCTCCTTTCAGTCGCTCGCCTGTGGTGCTTGGGTCGCCCGCCGTCGCCGAGCGCGAGGTCGGCGGAGCCGACCTCTGAGACCGTGGTCGTTCGAGAGAGCGAAGCTCTTTCGTGATAAGCGTGGGACTCTTCGAATCCCACGAACCTGCGAATAGCGAGGTGCGAGCGAACGCGAGCGCCTCGGAACAGCGAACGGGGAGGAACGACCCGTGAGCGGGCTTCCGAAGCCGCCACGCGGTCGGCCCCTTTCAGGTCCCCCCCCGGCGGTTGTTCGGCGGGCAACCGCGTGCGTCGGCACGTCGAATAATATGAGGGGATAGCGTGGAGATTCGCTGGAGTGCTTCGACGCGCTTATGATTCTTGCGGGACTATCGGGGTGGGAATGGAAGATCCCCAGCTCGACGTCGTTTCGCTCTTGCTCACGGCCGAGGCGTACAACGCCGACGCGGAGCGCGACGCCGACGACCTCCCCCCACAGTACCGTCGAGCCTTCTGGCAGCATGGCGACTCCGGTGACGAGGACGACGAAGACGAGAGCAGTTCCTTAGGTTCGGACAGGTCGGCCGACCCCGACTCCGATAGCTCCGAGTCCGGCAGCTCCGTGGCCAGCGGTTCCGGAGCCGGCGGGCGAACCCAAACTCAAGCTCAGGCACGGACGGCCCAGGCCCCCCAGCGCGGCATCACCCGGCCGCTCGTCGTCACGACCGATCGTGCGCGCATTGCGACCGACGCCGAGACGCCCTGGGAGGCGGTCTCGGAACTCATGTTTACCGAGCGCGACGACTTCACCGACGTAATCTCGCTAACCGACGAGGAGATGGCCGAACAGTGGTTCTGCCGTCGGGCAGAGGCCGAACACGTGAGCACGAACCCGACGCTCGCTGCCGCCGTCGGCGAGGAGATGGGCGTGAGCTACGAGGAATCGAAGGAGGAGAACCGGCCGATCCGGGCCGATCGCGTCTGGATCGACGCACTGCTCGACGAGTACTTCGGCGACGAGGAAGAAGCCGAGATGTTAGATCTCGTCGAGATCCGCGCGCCCGAGGAGGTCGAGATCATGATGGATAACCTCGTGCTCACGGGCGATCAGGAAGACGAGATCAAAAAGGTCGTCAAGGCGATCGAACACCGCGATTACCTCGCGCGGATCGGCCTGCGCGAGATCGGCAAACTGCTGTTCGTCGGGCCGCCGGGCACCGGCAAGACGTCAGTCGCGCGCGCGCTGGCGCACGAACTCGACCTGCCGTTCGTCGAGGTAAAGCTCTCGATGATCACGAGCCAGTACCTCGGCGAAACCGCCAAAAACGTCGATAAAACCTTCGAGGTCGCAAAACGCCTTTCTCCCTGCATTCTCTTCATCGACGAGTTCGACTTCGTCGCCAAAACCAGGGCCTCGGACGAACATGCCGCGATCAAGCGGGCAGTGAACACCCTGCTCAAGTCGATCGACGAGATCAGCCTCATTCGCGACGACGTATTACTCATCGGCGCGACGAACCACCCCGACCAACTCGACGCCGCGGCGTGGCGGCGCTTCGACGAGATCGTGAACTTCCCGAAACCCGATTCGGGGATGCGCGCGGACATTCTCGACGTCGTGACCCGCGAGATGGACATCCTCGACTTCGATTCGGCGGACGTCGCGGGTCGCACCGAAGGCCTCACCGGGAGCGATCTCCGACTCGTGCTCCGGGAGGCGGTGCTCGAAGCGCTCACCGAGGGCCGGACCACGCTCACCCAGGGCGACCTATTGGACGCGGTGGCGGACTTCGAAGAGCGGGACAACCTGAAGAACATGGATATTACGGGCACTGATCCGAACGCGATCCCCGCTGGCGGGGCCGAGGACGCCAATGGACGGGGCCACGACCACGATCACGACGGCAGCCACGATCACACACACGACGGTGACGAGGGTGGGGACGGCTACACCGACGAGTAGCCGGTTGGGGGCCCCAGAGCCGATGAGGGGCCGATGATGGAGGTCACGCTGCTCGGGGCCGGCGACACGACCGGCACGCCGACGATCGGGTGCTCGTGCGACACCTGCGAGCGCGCCCGCGAGCGCGGCGTCGAACGCTCGCGCTTTTCGGTGCACGTCCGCAGCGAGCGTACCGACGAGTCCGTGCTGATCGACGCGAGCCCCGACCTGCGCTCGCAGTTCCTAACCTATGACGTCTCGCTGCCAGACGCCGCGGTGATAACCCACATCCACTTCGATCACCTCGATGGGTTGGGCAACGCCTACCGACTGCTCGACGACCTCCCCGTATATGCCGCGAGCGAGACCGACCCTGAAACCGACGAGAGCGTTGCCGAGACCGTCGAGCGAAAGTACGACTACTTGGACGCCCTGTCGGTCCGTTCTACCGACCCGTTCGAGACGGTCGAGGTCTGCGGGCTTCGTGTGACGCTCGTACCGGTGACCCACCCGCCGCTCGTCTGTTACGGCGTCGTGATCGAGGACAGGGAAACCGGCGGGAAACTGTCGATCACGGGCGATACGAGTTTCGGGATTCCCGAGCGCTCGCGCGAGGCGCTTTCCGATCCTGACCTGCTGTTCGCCGACGCGTTAGTGCCCGCGAGCCTCTGTGAGCACCATCCGCTGGGCGGCGATCACCACGACGACGAGGGAGTGCCGAGAACCTTCGGGACGAAACACATGACGCGGGAGGGCGCGCTGTCGCTCGCCGACGAACTCAACGCGACCGAAACCCGGCTCGTCCACGCCGCACACTTCTATCCGGTCGAGCAGGCGTTCGTAGAACCGCTCGCGCTCGACGGCGAGCGCTACACGCTGTGAGCATCCTGAGCGTTCGGCACGTATCGACCGCGGGTGTCCTCGCACCTGCACAGCACTCATACGATACCGGCAGGATGGCTATTCCTCCTCGCGGACGATCTCACAGCCGAGCACGCTCTCTACGTTCTGTCGAAGACACTCGTCGGCGAGCGCGACCATTTCGATCGCCTCCGGTCGGCTGACTTCGTAGAACTTCTTTCTGCCCTCGCGCTCCGAATCGACGAGTTGGCAGTTCCGTAGACAGCCCAAGTGATGGGAGACGAGGTTCGGCTCACAGTCGACGCGCTCGCAGATCGCGGTGACGTTGAGAGGACCGTCCGCCTCGGCGAGCGTCTGAAAGACACGGAGCCGGGTGGGATCGCCGAGCGCCCAAAAGACCGCCGCGCGAGCGTCGTTTACCTCGTCGGTCGACTGGAGTAGGGCGCTACTCATTACAACGAGCGTCGATTCGTAAACGAATATAGATTGCGGGTCCGGAGGTGCCCGCAACCAATCGGCAGAACGCTCGACATCAGCAATCTTTTGTTGTTCGATATTCTAACGACTGTTGAAATAGCTGAAGACGCAGGGTACGATCTCGTGGTGCTCGGCGGCGGTGCGGCCGCGTTCGCCGCGATTACCGAAGCGAGCGAGCGCGGCCTGGAGACGGCGATCGTGAACACCGGCTTGCCGCTGGGCGGGACCTGTGTAAACGTCGGCTGTGTTCCAAGTAAACACCTGTTGGAAGTCGAGCAAGCGGCCTTCGAGCCTCCGAGAAATCCCTTCGGTGCGGTCAAGTACAACGAGGAGCCGACGGTCGACTGGGCGAGCGCGCTCGACGAGAAGGATCGGCTGGTTGGCCAACTTCGAGACGAGAACTACGTCGATGTCGCCGATTCCTTCGGGACCGACGTTTACGAGGGCTACGGCCGTTTCGCCGACAGCGAGGCGCGAAGTCGTTCGAGAGCTGAGGGCTCTCGTGATGACGAGACGCTTCGTGTCTCGAACCACGTCTCGAACAACCGGACGAACTCTAGTGAGGGGACGACGATCGAAGTCATCGACGGAGCCGACGCGGGAGCGCGGGTTGCCGGCGAGAAGGTCCTCGTCGCGACCGGCAGTTCGCCCTCTCCAGCGCCGATCGACGGCTTAAGGCAGATCGACTACGAGACGAGCGAGTCGATTCTCGAGCGCCGGACTCTCCCCGACAGCATGGTGGTCATCGGCGGCGGCTATATCGCGCTCAAATGGGGTCAGATCCTCCATCACGTCGGCGTCGACGTGACGATGCTCCAGCGCTCCGACCACGTCCTTTCGGGGATGGAACGCCAGCTCGGCCGCGAGATCGAGCGCTGTTTTCGCGAGGAAGGGATCGAGATCGTCACTGACGTCGATGTCCAGCGCGTCGGCCAAGAGAACGCGGTCGCTACTGACGGCGGGTTGGAAGCCATCGAAGCAGGCGTCGTCGAAACCGACGTCGACGGCGAGCGCCGAAAATTCGCTGGCGAGGACCTGTTCGTTGCGACCGGCGTGGCACCGAACAGCGAGGGGATCGGCCTCGATAGCGTCGGAATCGAGACGGACGAGAGCGGCGCGATCGTCGTCGATGAGTGCTTTCAGACGACGCATCCGAACGTGTACGGGGCGGGCGACGTCATCGGCGAGCCCGAACTCGAAACCGTCGCCGCCAAGGAGGGTAACCACGCGGTCGAGAACGCCTTCAGGAACGAGGGAAGGACGATCGACTACGACGCGGTGCCGAAGGTCGTCTTCACAAGCCCGGAGGTCGCGGCCGTCGGGATCACCGAAGCCGAGTACGCGGACGATCACGGGGCCTGTGTGTGTCGTACGGTCGACATGGCCGATGTCCCGAAGGCGAAGGCGGTGGAGGACACCCGGGGCCTGCTCCAGGTCGTGAAACACCACGAGACCGACACGATCGTCGGCGTGCACATGGTCGGACCGCGAACCGCCGATATGATTCCCGCAGCGACGCTTGCGGTGAAGCTCGGGCTCACCGTTGACGACATCATCGACACGGTCCATTCGTTCCTGATCTTCTCCGAAGCGCTGAGACAAGCCTGCCAGGCGTTCCGACGGGACACGGAGACGATGAGCTGCTGTATTGAGTAACGATCGAACACGTGTGGGTCGATCGAGAAGGCGATCGAGGCGAGTATACGCCCTCGTATTATATACGTCGTAGATGGGCTTCACCGACCTGATCGACGACTACCTGCTCGTCTGGGTGCTGGGTGCGGTCGCTACCGGGCTCCTCGCTCCGGGGATCGCCGTCGTCACGGAGTTCTCGACGGCGATTCTGGCCGTGATGATCGGGAGCGTCTCGTTGACCCTCTCGGTCGAGCGCTTCGCCGGGATCGACCGCCGGGCATTGGGGGCGGCGCTGGTCGGCCACGTAACGATGGCGGCCGTCGCGTACGCAGTCGCCACCTACTGGAACTCTCGCCGCCGCTCGTCGTCGGCTTCGTCATCGTGGGAGCCGTGACGCCGGAATTGGTTTTCCCCGACGATGACCGAACTCGCCGGGGGCGAAACGGCCCTCTCGACGGCCGTGCTCGTGCTAACCGGCCTCGCGAGCCTCGGGTACGTCCCGGGCGTCGTGACGCTCGCGGCCGGCGCGAGCGTGGACGTCGCGGCGTCGGTTATCGTCGTCCAGTTGCTCGTCGCCGTCGTGGCCCCAATGGCGCTCGCGGTCGGCGCACGAACCCGCTTTCCCGGGCCCGTCTCCCGATACGACGCGGTGTATCCCTCGATCTCGGCGGTCATGGTAGTGCTGATCATCAGCGGCGTGACGGCGGCGAACGCCGGCGTGATCCGGTCCGCCGGTGCCGCCCTGCTCCCCGTCGGTCTCGGAGCCGTGACGGTTAATGGCGTCGGCTACCTGTTGGGGTGGATCGGCGGGGCCCGGCGGGCACGCCCCGAGCGGATCGCCGTGACGCTCTCAGTCGGGACGCGCGACTTCGCCGTCGCGGCGGCGCTGATCGTCGCGGCCGGACTGCCCACGATCGCCTCGCTGCCGGCCGTCACCTTCGGCGTCGTCGAGATGGCGACGAGCGCCGGCTTAGCACGGTACTTCGCGCGCGATCGGTGAACCGACGGCCGTCATCGGTTCCCGAAGGTCGTCCGGAGAAGCGAACAGAACTCGTTCGGGCGGAGCGGCCGGCGAACGAGTCGGGTTTCTACGGCGTCAGGCCGAGATGTCGTAGCCGGCGTCGTGAATCGAGTCGCGAACCGCGGCTTCGGTCCCCGACTCGGCGGTGACGTCGACGGCACCGGCTTCGTGGTCGGCGTCAACCCGATGGACGCCGTCGATCCCCTTCGCTGCTGTGGTCACGGCCTCTTCGCAGCCGGCACAGGCCATCCCCTCGACGTCGAGCGTGTACTGATCCATACGTGAGCGTACAGCATCCGATCAATTAACCCTTACGAAACTGATAGTAGCGACACCATTCGAACCGTAGCAGCTGCCGTCCCGTGTCGGTTTGCCGGCTCGTCGATCCGCTGGTTTGCTGGTCCGTCGTCCGGTGGCTCGCCGGCCAATGGGTTCGCGGGTTCGTGGGTTCGCCCGTTCGCTCGATCGCAGCCGGCCGACCCGCTCGGACGACCGAACCGGTTTCCGGTTCACCCGAGCAGGTCGTCGAGTTCGCCGCTCTCGCTCAGGTCGGTGAGCGCTCGATCGATCAGTTCGCGGACGACGAACTCCTCGTAGCGTTGGGTCGCGCAGTACTCACACGGCTTCATCTCCCGGGCGACGACCCGGATCTCCACGCCGTGGTCGTCGAAGAGTTGTTCGACGACGCCCGTCAGTTCCGAGCGCGTCGCGTCGATCGCCGGTGCGAGGTCCTCGTCGGCGCTCCCGGGGAGATCGTAGGAGAACACGCGCGTGTTCGACCGGTAGTGCTTGCGGGTGCCGCCGCCGGCCTCTTCGAGCCGGGACAGCTCGACCATTCCGGCCTCTTCGAGGACGTTTACGTGGTGGCGGACGGTCGTCTCGGCTTTCCGATCGCCCCGTCGGTCGAGTTCCGCGCCGATTCCCTCGATCGTCAGCTCCTCCGCGACGAGCATGTCGAGAATCTTCGCTCGCACGTCGTTTTCGAGCGCTTTCGCCTCGTCCGGATCGGTGGTGACGACGTTCCGAACCGGGACGTCGGCTTCGAGAAGGCTCATCATATCGAACGACGATGGCGAACCAGCAGGTCCAGTACGACATCGGCGGCATGAGCTGTTCGTTCTGTGCCGAGACGATGAGTAAGGCCTACGAGCGGACCGACGGCGTCACCGACGTCGACGTCAGCCTCGCCCACGAGGAACTGCTCGTCAGGTACGACGACGAGGCGATCTCCGACGTCGAGATCAGGGACGTCGTCCGCGACCTCGGCTACACCGTTCGGAACCCTGACGAGCAAAAGCGCTTCGAGCAGCAACAGGAAGAACTCGAAGACGGCAAGCGACGGCTCCGGATCAGCGCGGTCGCTTCGGTCGTCTCCCTCCTACTAATGGGCGTGATGGTCGCCCGCAACGGCTGGAACGTCTTCGCCGAGACCGACCAGCGGTGGATGTGGTACGGCTCGCTCGCGCTCGCACTAATAACGATGTTCTGGCCCGGCCGGTACATCGTCGAAAAAGCCTATCAGAGCCTCAGACGCGGCATCTTCAACCAGCACGTCCTCTTGGAAGCCGGTGCGTTCGCCGGCCTCGCTGGCGGGTTGCTCGGCTGGTTCGTCTACCCGAGTTTTCCGGTGGTGCACTTCTTCGTCGTCTCAACGTTCATCACCACCTACCACATCCTTTCGGAATACACGAGTCTCGTCGTCCGAACGCGGGCCTCGCGGGCGGTGAACGATCTCATAGACATGCAACCCGACACCGCTCGGCGGGTGAGCGATGACGGTGACAGCGAGGCGCAAGACGCCTCGGACAGTTCGAGCGAGGAGCGGAGCGACTCGCGAGAAACTGTCGAGGAGGTCCCCGTTTCGGACCTCGCGGTCGGCGACCGGGTTCGCGTGAAGCCCGGCGAGAGCGTGCCGATCGACGGCGAGGTCGTAGACGGTCGGAGCGCCGTCGACGAGTCCGTCGCGACCGGCGAATCCGCCCCGATCGACACGGAACCCGGCGACGAGGTGATCGGCGGCAGCGTCAACGAGACTGGCGCGCTCCTGATCGAGGTGACCGCGACGGGCGAGGACGCCTTCCTCAATCGGGTCGCTCACGAAATCGAGGAAGCCCGTGCGACGAAGCCCGGCATCGTCCAGCTCGCCGACAGCGTTCTCAGGTACTTCGTGCCCGGCGTGCTCGGGGTCGCCGCGCTCGCCTTCGCCTTTTGGGTGATCGTCCCAGCAGCCGTCCCCGGTATCGGCCTCGGGAGCGGTCCGCAGTTTCAGACTGGCGCGTACGCAGCGCTCGCCGTGCTCGTACTCGGGTATCCCTGTGCGCTCGGGATGGCGACGCCACTAGCCTTGATCCGCGGCGGCGGCGAGGCCGCCAAACGCGGCGTCCTCATGCGCTCGGGCGACGCCTTCCAGGTCCTCCCGGATGTCGAGACGATCGTTCTCGATAAGACCGGCACCATTACGAAGGGCGAACCGGCAGTCGATACCGTCGTCGCGCTCGGCGACCGCAGCGAAGACGAGGTCCTGCGAGCCGCGGCGAGCGCCGAAGCGTTCTCCGAACACCCCCTCGCCGGCGCCGTACTCGATCGCGCCGACGCCCGGGACGTCGATTTCCCTGACCCCGAGGCGTTCGATAGCGCCACCGGCAAGGGAGTCCGAGCGATGGTCAGTGGTAGCGATGTCATCGTCGGGAAACCCGGCTGGCTCGCCGCGGAGGGGATCGATCTCGCTGCCGGCGACGCGGCCATCGAACAACTCGGGAACGAGGGCCTAACGACCGTCGGCGTGGCCGTCGAGAGCGAGGCCCGACGCGCCTCGGAAGGGTCGAGCGGGGAGCAGAGCGACTCGCGAGACGACGAACTCGTCGGGCTAATCGGGATCGGCGACGGGATCGAAGCCGACACGGCCGAGACGATTGCCCGGACGAGGGACGCGGGCATCACCCCCGTGATGATCACCGGCGACAACGAACGCACCGCTCGGGCCGTCGCCGAGGACGTCGGGATCGAGCGGGTGATGGCGGACGTCCTGCCCGACGACAAGCGCGCGGCGATCGGCCGGCTGCAAAACGGGCACGCGAACGGGGATGGGGACAGGGATGGGAGCGGGAACGGTCGCGTCGCGATGGTCGGCGACGGGATCAACGACGCGCCCGCGCTCACTCAGGCCGACGTCGGTCTCGCGATCGGCGCGGGAACCGATATCGCGATCGAGTCGGCGGACGTCGTAGTGATGGGCGACCGACTCGGCGGCGTGATGGACGCCTACGAAATCGGCCGGACGAGCTACGAGAAGACCAGACAGAACCTCGTCGCGGCCTTCAGCTTCAACGGGGTTGGCGTCGCCGCGGCGGTCACCGGTCTCGTCCACCCAGTACTCGCAATGATCGCAATGGTGCTGTCGGTCTCAGCCGTGCTCGCAAACAGCTTCGCCGGCCAGCTACTCGTCGGAGACGGTATTACAACGGACTTCGCCGTCGAAGCCGACGAATTCAATGGGGACGCCAGCACTGGGACCGAGACCGAGGCGGCCGAGACGTCGGCCGTTGCCGCGACCGATGGCACGGGCACCAGACGCTGAGACGCGCCGGGAACGCGATCGGGCCGTGCAGGCGCGAACTGCGTGGATTCGCTCATCGTCGACATTGGGGGAAAATCACTGGCACGAGCACCCGCCGGAACTACCTGGCAGTGTTTAGTTAAGCGATGAAAACCGATTTGGGTGGGACTGGAAGGGGCCGGGCGGTCACGGGCGCGAAGCGCCCGTGAGCTCGGGAGAGCGAAGCTTTCCCGTAGGTCGGCGAACTCCGGCGACGCAAGCACGTGAGCGAGTGCAACGAGCGAACGCGCGCAGCGAGCCGCGGGTAGTCGTTCGAGAGAGCGAAGCTCTCTCGTGATGACGGGAGAACTCCGTTCTCCCGAACCACGCGGGACTCGAAGAGTCCCGCGGATCATGCGAACGGTCGGCGGCTGCTTCCCCGAAAGCTGCTACACGAAACACGACCAATTGCCCTGACCGCGCATCGGCGTCCGCTACTGTGGGCGACACGCCGCCATCTTCGCACCCGTCGCCGATCACTCGAAGCGGTCGAGGCCGGCCTGTCTTCGGGCTCTCCCCGCGGGATTTCGCACCCATGGTGTCCGCCGGTCACGCTCGGCGTCACGATCGATTTCGGGTGCGTCGGCGGGATCGTGGCCGGGACAGGTCGGCCCGCACTCGGCGGCCGGACGCACAGTTCTGCCCTTCCATCGACAGTACGGTAGCGAGGCCGTACCCGCCGCCTCGCTGACCTCGACTTCCCCACAGCCCGGGAAGTCGTACGTTCGCCACCCCTTCCCGTAGGCCCGTTCGGCCAGTCGGCGACGGAGCCGGGCTTTTTCCGCGGACGAGACGACCGCGACGTCCGTCCGGGCCGGGTCCCGGTTTAGGACCTCGATTCCCCACCCGGCCGAGTCGAGGGACGTCGGCTCCCGTATCACTTTGCGGGTCCCCGCCTTGGGATCGAACCGCCAGACGCCGACCTCCCGGGGTACCCGGTTGAGGTGCGCGCGGGTCACGTACGATTCGGTTGCGAGCACTACCTCGTCGAACAGTGCGAGGGAGACGTCGGTTCGCAGTTGGCGTTCGAGATCCCCGGGAGTTCCCAGATCGGGCTTGTTCTCGATGCCGACGACCTGTCCGAACCACGCGTCGGGATACCGGGTCGCCCGGCGGACGTACTCGCGACCGCCGCGCCGAGCACGCTCGAAGAAGCCGACCTCGATCGCTTCCTCGCAGGCTTCTTTGGCCCACTCCGAATCGGTCTCGAACGCCTCCTTCCAGTAGCGCCACCGCCCGACGCCGACGTCGCTCGTAATCGCACGATCGGGGATCGAGCGTGGCGAGATCGCCGCCCGGGCCGAAAAGTCGGGGCCCGGTTCGACGCGGGCCACGTCGATCACGCGCTTGCCCCGGGAACTCGCCCCCAACTGGCGGCTCACGACGCCCTCGCGCTCGCGTTCGAGCCACGCGCACAACGCTACCTCGAAGCCGAACTCGCGCACGGCGACCGAACGAGCGACGGGAACAAAAAGAACGTGCTACGGGGCGAACACGGCCGGGAATGCGAGAACGCGGGCGTCGGAGGGCAATCTAGTGATCGACCGATCGCTCCGCACCGATCGCGAACGGCGGCGAACGGTCGACGATTATCGATCGCCGATCGCCAGTCGTCGATCATCGGTCGCCGGTCGCGAATCGGATTACTCGGGCGTCCAGGTCATGTCGATGTGGATCGACTCGCGGTCGCTGCGGAGTCGGCGTTTCTCCTCGACGGCCTCGATCGAGAAGTCGAGCGACGCGCTCGGCGACAGCCGGATCGCCTTGTTGCCAACCCGGACGTCGGCCGGGCCGTCGCTCTCGATGGTTTCTGCGATCTCGCGAAGTCGCTCGGCGGCCTCCTCCTGGGACAACTGCTCGTCGTAGGACGTACGATCTGCCATACCCGTTCTCTGGCTCCCGAAGGTATATAAAACACGTCGGAACGAATTGGCCGACGAACGATCGGTAGCCGATCGGAGACGCCGGCGATCACGCGCCGGCGTCGAGCACCCAGGCGACCGTCCGGACGACGACCGTCGGGACCATCGCCACGAGTCCGACGATCGTGGTCCATCCGACCAGCACGCCGAGCAAACTGTGGGCCGACGCCGTGACGGTCACGAGCGCCACCAGCACGCCGGCGAGCCCGGCCAGCGCCAGGACTACTGCTGCGAGACAGGCGAACGCGAGTCCGATTTGACCTGTTCGGTCCGCGAGACGGTCGACCGAGCGATCGAGCGTGTCCGTGGGAACTACCGCCGTCAGTTCCGAGAGGGTTCGTGGTCTCATTCGTCTTCACTCGTTCGTCCATAAGCAGGGAAGGAATAAAAGTATAATCTGAAATTCATTTCTGTAGGAGAAACTACTGAACCGTGTTCCTGTAAGCAGTCGGAGGGATGAGTGCGACGAGCGAGGCCGATCGGTGTTAGGATCGGGGTCGATCGGGGTCGTTTGGCCGATCAGGCGGTATCGGGCGCGGTCGACCGAGGGGAGTCCATGGCTTCCCTGGTCTCCCGGCGGCGCTCGACGCTCACGACGTCGAGATCGCCGTCGACAGTCATGCGTAGTTCCTCGCCGTCGACCGGCATTCGGAGCCGGATCCGCCAGGGATCCTCGGACAGCACGGTCGCGAAGTCGTTACTGACACACCAGCCCAGCCGCCAGTAGGGGGTCGCCGGCAGGTCGATCCCCTGTTCGCGATAGAAGGAGACGACGTCCGATTGGTCGAGCAGGCGAAGCCCCACCGCCGAACGGATCTCGTGGCGACACTGGCTACAGCGGTGGACGACGCCGATGTCCAGTTCGAGCTTTCGGGGTTCGCGGACGATCTCACTACCCATCCGACCGCCGCATTCGGGACAGACGCCGTCGGCGGCGAGACAGTGGAGGTGGCGGACGCGCTGGTTGAACGCGTCCAATATCTCCGCGCGCGAGCGGTCGTTGAGCCCACCGGGTGGGAACGCGTACTGGCCGTGGCGGTGGCGACACTCGCCACACTCGATCGTCATCAGCTCCTCGGCGTAGCGGGCTTCGAGGCCGCCGCCACAGTCGATACAGCTCCCATCGATCTCGAAGGGCGGGAGTTCGGGGTCCTGGTTGAACGACCCTTCGAGCACCGCGCGGACGACCTTCTCGCCGGCGTATCGGAAGACGTAGCCCGCCTCTACCTTCTTCACGAACTGGCCGGTGAGCTTGCCGAGGTGGTAGTTGAACTGTGCGCTGTCGTCCATCTCGACCGCACGGCGCAGCTCCGAGAACGTCACCGGCTTGTCAGGGGTGTTCCAGAGCGCCTCTAAGATCCGCAGGCGCGTCTCGCTTGCGACGACCGAGAAGGCCTCTGCGGGGGCGAGACAGTCCTCACAGACCTGGATGTCCGATGGCTGCTCGTCCATACCTCCAGTTTCGACCGCGGGAACTAAGCTCTACCGCACCGGTTCGAGGAAGCGCCGACCGGGCCGGACCAGTCCGGCCCGAACCGGATCGAACCGGTCCGAATCAACCCGAACCGCCCTCATGCGCGCCCGAGCCGTCCCCGTACGGGACACGAAACGTACCGCATGGCCCCCGGTTGAGGAATACCACGAAACTTATACCCGATTACGTGCCAGTCCCTACCATGTTGCGCGAACCGTTGACGGACCTCGCGGCCGACCGCCGTCGAGAGGTCCTCGCGATCGTCGTGCTCGTGAACTTCGGGCTCGCCTTCGGAGTGGCGGTGGCGATCGATGTCGACGCGACGATCCGTACGAGCGTCTTCCTCGCGGCCTTCGCGGCGTTCGTCGTCGCCGAGTACGTCGCGGCCTGTCGGTGGTGTGCGCCCCGGGTACGGTCGCTCGGCTACTGGATCGGATCCGGGTAGTCCGCCGTTCGGATCGGGTGATCAGCCTCGTTCAGCGATCGGAACTGACCGCCCGAGAGACAGGTAGTGTTTAGTTAAGCGGCTTTCGGGACGAGAACTGATACGGCTCCTTCCAGTCCCACCCGAAACGACATTGTCTATCTTCGCCAGTCGGCTAAGCACCGCCTCGGACAGTGACCGAGATTATTAGTGACTGCGGACTGAATCAAAGATTCGTTCGTGTCGAATATCGATCCCACAATATGGAGCAACGATGATCGGGCAGTGCGCCCGGGTGACGACGAAACGGCGACTCGTTTGCTCACGGATGTCGTCTACTACGGGTTCGGGCAGTTGTTCCTGTTGTGTCTGCCAATGATGTGGCTCGTAAGCGTCACACCCTTCAGTAACGGGGTCGTCAGAACCGGCTTCGCGGTGTCGGTGATCGCCATCCCGGTTTCGATCGGACTCTTTCGCCGCGGCGTCCTGCGGGTCGGCGAGCCTTGGCCACGATTTACGAACCGCGATCTCGGCGTCGGCGGGGGATACGGGGACTTCCTTACCCGGTCGGTTTATTTCTCTTCGATCATCGCGCTGTGTTCGTACGGCGGCGCGGCGGCGAACCTGCTCGTCGGTTCGGTGCTCACGAACGTACTCATCGCCGCTATCGTGGCGGGCGTCGGCGTGACCGGGTTCCCGTACCTCGCCAGGGAATCGACCCGAATGCTCGCGGGTAGAGCGGCGGTCTACGCGGCCGGCCTCGGTGCGGTGTACGTCGGCGCGATGCCTTTCCTGTGGCGATTCCTCCCCGAAATCGGCTTGATCTTCCTGCTGTACGTCGTGCTGGCGCTGCTCGACGTCCGGTCGCTGGCCGGCGCGATCCACGAACGGGCATAGAAGGACTGAGTCGGGCACGTCCGAGTCCGTTCCGGAGTCGGGTCAGTGGTCGAGACGGGTGGTGCTGGACGGGGCTGGGGTGCCGACGGGAACGGAACAGCAGGTTTATGACTCGCTCGGGGCGAACTGTCCATATTACTATCGACATGACGAACAATAGCCAACCGGAGGTGAACATCGGGCTCGTCGGCCACGTTGACCACGGGAAGACGACGCTCGTCCAGGCGCTTTCCGGGTCGTGGACCGACCAGCACTCGGAGGAGATGAAACGGGGGATTTCGATCCGTCTGGGCTACGCCGACGCGACCTTCAGGGACTGTCCCGATCTCGACGAACCGGAGCGCTACACGGTCGACGAAACCTGTCCGGACGGCTCCGAGAGCGAGGTCCTGCGAACCGTCTCGTTCGTCGATGCGCCGGGCCACGAGACGCTGATGGCCACCATGCTCTCGGGCGCGTCGCTCATGGACGGGGCGGTCCTGGTCGTAAGCGCCACCGAGGGAGTGCCCCAAGCCCAGACCGAAGAGCACCTGATGGCCCTCGACATCATCGGGATCGAGAACATCGTCGTCGCCCAGAACAAACTCGACCTCGTCGACGCCGAACGCGCACGCGCGAACTACGAGGAGATCGCCGAGTTCGTCTCGGGTACCGTCGCCGAGGACGCCCCTGTCGTCCCGATCAGCGCCCAGCAGGACGTCAATACCGATCTGTTGATCCAGGCGATCGAGGAGGAGATCCCCACCCCCGAACCCGAGGCCGAGGCCGACGCCCGGATGTACGTCGCGCGCAGCTTCGACGTCAACCGACCGGGCACCACCCGAGAGGCCCTCGCCGGCGGCGTGATCGGCGGCAGTCTCGTCGAAGGCGGACTCGACGTCGGCGACGAGATCGAACTCCGGCCGGGCCGAGAGGTCGAATCCGGCGGGAAGAGCGAGTGGCAGCCGATCAGTACAACAGTGCGCTCGCTACAAGCCGGCGGCGAGTCGGTCGAAACCGTCATCCCGGGCGGGTTGATCGGTGTCGGCACCGGCCTCGATCCGAGCCTCACGAAAAGCGACGGGCTCGCCGGTCAGGTCGCCGGCCCGCCCGGATCGCTCCCGCCGACCCGGGAGGAGTTCACGATGGACGTCGAGTTGCTCAACCGGCTCGTCGGCGAGGGCGGTGAAGGCGGCGAGATCGAGGAGATCAGTACGGGAGAGCCGCTCATGCTTACCGTTGGCACCTCGACAACGGTCGGATCGGTGACGAGCGCTCGGGAGGGAGAATGTGAGGTCGCGCTCAAACGGTCGGTCTGTGCGCCCGCCGGGGCGAAGATCGCGATCAACCGCCGGGTCGGCGCGCGCTGGCGGTTGATCGGCATCGGAACCCTCGCCGAATGACCCGCCGACGAGCGATACCGGCACCGATACTGGTACCTGTACCAGTGCCGATACTGACGTCTCACGAACGATGAGGCGAGTGCTGCTCGACGCGAACGCGCTCATGATGCCCGTCGAAGTCGGCGTCCGCGTGTTCGACGAACTCGACCGGCTGCTCGGCAGCCCGTCGCCGGACGCGGCGGCCGGCCGACCGCCGAATTCGTCAGGAGCGTCGAGAGCGCCGATCCAGCCGGGAGGAGCAGCCACGAGCGTCGAAAGCGGTACGGCGGCCGACAGCGGGATCGACGGCGTGACGCTGCTGGTTCCGGAGGCGGTGGTCGCCGAGCTCGATCGGCTGTCGACCGGCAACGGGGCTGCGGGCACCGCCGCGAGCGTCGGCGCGGATCTGGCCCGCGAGCGCTGTCGGGAACTCGATCACGACGCGTCGTACGCCGACGATGCGGTATGTGAACTCGCGACCGACCCCCGCGAGGTGATCGATTACGTGTGCACGAACGATCGGGAGCTACGCGAACGCCTGGGTGCCCGGGGCGTTCCAGTAATCTGTTTACGTGGGCACGCCCAATTGACCATACAGAACCCCTAATCATGTACAAACGAGTACGTTTGCGCGATACGGTCGAGGTCCCCCCGAGGGACTTGGCGGACGTCTCGCCGGAGTTAGTCAAACGACGGTTACAGGACGAGCTGGAAGGCCGGATGGACGAGGAGGTCGGCAGCGTCGTGAGCGTCGTCGAGGTCCACGAAGTCGGCGACGGGGCCGTACTGCCCAATCGGCCGGGCGTCTACTACGAAGTCGAGTTCGACGCCGTGACCTTCGACCCCGAGATGCAGGAAGTCGTCAACGGCGAAGTCGTCGAGGTGGTGAACTTCGGGGCCTTTGTGGGTATCGGCCCGGTCGACGGCCTGTTGCACGTCTCACAGATCTCCGACGAGTACCTCGCGTTCGACGAGGAGAACCAACGGCTCGCCTCACGCGAATCGAATCGAGCGCTCGGCGTCGGCGATTCGGTCCGGGCGCGCATCGTCACGAAAAGCATCGACGAGCGCAACCCCCGGGATTCGAAGATCGGGCTCACTGCGAAACAAGTGGGACTAGGACGACTGGCCTGGCTGCGCGAGGACCGCGACGAGGACGACGAAAGCGGCGCGGCGAGCGCAACGGGTGACTGACGATGGCCACGAGACGCGTCTGTCGGGAATGTCACAAGGTCGTCGAGGACCCCGGTGCTCAGACCTGTCCGAACTGCGGGTCCTCCAGTCTCACCGAGGACTGGGCGGGCTACGTGATCATCGCCCACCCCGAAACCTCGGAGATCGCCCACGAGATGGAAGTCACCGAACCGGGCAAGTACGCCCTCAAGGTCAGGTAAGTCCGTGACGCCGCCGTCGCCGCCGGGCGATTCGAACGGGGACCGCCCGAACGAGGACCGCTTGGACGAGGAGCCGAGCGAGGGGGACGGGAGAGACGGGGTGAACGAGAGGGACGAGAGAGAACGGGGGGAGTCGCCGACGGTCGTTCTTTCCCTGCCCGACGATCTCAGAGGAGCGTTCAAAGAGCCGTTCGGTCCGGTGTTCACCGACGCTCGCGCGTTGCTCGCCGAACGCGACGGGCCAGTGATCGCGGTCGGCGATGTGGTCACCTATCACTTGGTCGAGGCGGGCAGGATCCCCGACGTCGCGGTGTTAGACGGCTATACCGAACGGACGCCGGTCGACGAGGAAGTGGGTGCGGGCACCGGCGAGTACCGAACGCGGGTCGCCGTGTTGAACCCCGCAGCGACGCTCACCGCGGAAGCGCTCGACGCGTTGACCGCGGCGATCGCCGACCCCGACCCCGTCGCGATCGACGTCGACGGCGAGGAGGACCTGATTGCTCTGCCGGCGATCGTCGCCGCACCCGCGGGGGCGAGCGTGGTCTACGGCCAGCCGGGCGAAGGGATGGTCCACGCTCCGGTGACCGACGAGCGCCGAGAGCGGGCGCAAGGGCTGCTCGAACGGATGGACGGCGACCACGATCGGACCTGGGAACTACTCGGGGATTCGAGGCGGCAGCCGTACGGCCCTTGACTGAGCGTAGGCGTCCGTTGTGACTACTATTCGACGTCCGTGACCTGTTGCAGCTGTAAACGGCGGCGGTATCGACTTAC
>PXRY01000036.1 GCA_003022925.1 Halobacteriales archaeon QS_8_65_32
TCGGCGACGTCTAACGCGCGATGGAACCAGAAGAGGTTCGCCTGCGAGCTGTCGTGGACCGCTTCGAGCCAGCCGAGGTAGTTCGGCGAGGCGAGATAGACGTCGGGGATCATCCCCCAGAAGCCGCTCGCGACGACGATCGTCCCCTTGAATCGCGTCCGAGGGGCGAGCACGCCGACGACGACCGTCGCTACCATCGCGCCGAGGGCGAAGTGTCCGATAGCTAAGGCCATGAGCGGGACGTGGGACCTCCGAGTGTCGATGGTAGGTGCTGCCTGCTATAATAACGGTGCGATACCCGTCCACTCCTCGGGGACCTCGTTCGAGCGGTGGGCGGGGTCGAGATCGCTCACTCGACCTGCTCGCGGTATTCGTCCGCCGAGAGCAGGTCGTCGAGTTCCGTTTCGTCCGCGGGGTCGAGTTCTAGCATCCAACCGTCGTCGTAGGGGCTCTCGTTGACGAGCTCGGGGGCGTCGATCAGATCGTCGTTGGTCGCCGTCACCTCCCCGGAGACCGGCGAATACAGATCCGACACCGCCTTGATCGACTCGATAACGCCGAACTCCTCGCTCGCGTCGAGTGCCTCACCGACGTCGGGGAACTCGACGAAGACCACGTCGCCGAGCTCGTCCTGGGCGAAGTCGCTGATCCCCACGCGCACCGTCCCGTTCTCGCGGACGGCCCACTCGTGAGTTTCCTGATATCCCTTGTCGTCGGGTATCTCGAAGCTCATACTCCTCTCATCGACTCACGTGTCGATAAAAGGGAGGGCTTCGATTCGCGCTCGCTTTCGCTCGCCGCGGATCGTCACGGCGATTTCCTCGTCCCCCTCCCGTTCGCCCGCAGCGTACGCGGCCGGCAGGTAGCCCATCCCGATCGGCGTTCTCAGTGAGGGACTCATCGTCCCGCTCGTCACCGTGCCGATTTCGGTGCCCTCCGGATCGGTGATCGGGTAGCCGTGACGGGGCACGCCGCGATCGGTGAGTTCGAAGCCCGTGAGACGCTCCGCGGGACCGTCCTCGGCGACCGCAGCGAGTGCGTCGCGGCCAACGAAGTCGGAATCGAGCGAGACGGCGAAGCCGATGCCTGCCTCGTAGGGGGTTCGGGGTTCGGTCTCGGGATCGAAGTCCTGGCCCGAGAGCAGAAAGCCGGCTTCGATCCGGAGCGTGTCACGCGCGCCGAGTCCGCAAGGCTGGCAGTCGAACACCTCCCACACCCGTTCTGCCTCGTCCGCCGGGCAGAGCAGTTCGAAGCCGTCCTCGCCGGTGTAGCCGGTCCGCGCGAGGAGACACGTCACGCCGGCGATCGTCGCCTCGCGTACCGCGAAAAAAGGGAGATCGCGGATCGATGCTCGGTCGTTCCGTCCGTTTCGTTCGTCGCCGCTGGCCGCCCGTCCACTGCCGTTCCCGTCGGTGCTCGCAGCGGCCGCGAGGGCGTCGGCGGCGTCGGGGCCTTGGACGGCGAACATTCCCCAGTCGGTCGTCGCGTTCTCGACCTTGGCGTTCAGTTCCCAGTCGTCGCGGTGGGTCCGCCAGCGCTCGGCCATCTCCTCGTCGTGGCCGGCGTTCGGGACAAAGAGGAGACGATCGTCGGTGAGGCGGTAGGTGATCGTGTCGTCGAGCATCGTGCCCGCCGAATCAGTGATCGCCCCGTAGCCCGCACGGTCCGCGTTGAGGTCGGTAACCGGGTTCGTTACCAGGCGATCGGTGAGCGTCGCCGCGTCGGGGCCGGTCACCTCGATCTGGCTCATGTGCGAGACGTCGAACTTGCCGACCGACGCACGGACGCTCTCGTGTTCGGCGTTGATCGAGTCGAACTGGACGGGCATCTCCCAGCCGCCGAATTCCGTGACTTTGGCTCCGCGATCGGCGTGATGCTCGGAAAGTGGTGGCGTTCGAGTCATAGTTGTTTGGACTCGCCCCGCGACCTAAGGGTTTGCCCGGCCAGAAAGGCGGTGTCCGGCCGCGCAACGAAGGCCGCTATAGACCGTTGTGAGTGGGACTGGAAGGGGCCGGGCGTTCACGGGCGCTTCGCGCCCGTGAGCTCGGGAGAGCGAAGCTCTCCCGTAGGTCGGCGACGGCGGGCGAAGTAAGCACCACAGGAGCGACCGGAGGGAGCGACGAGGAGCACAACGAGCCCCCCGAGCCGAGCGTCCGGGGGCTTCCGAAAGTGACCGATGTCGTTGGCTCCAATCACTTCCAGCCCACGGATCGCGCTTACATCGGTGGCGACGATCGCTCGGTTATGGAGACGACACGACACTTCACAGCGACGACGTACGTCGTCAACGACGGCGCAGCGGTACTCCACGATCACAAACGGCTCGACCTCTGGCTCGCGCCCGGAGGCCATATCGATCGCGACGAACTCCCCCACGAAGCCGCGCTGCGCGAGGTGAGAGAAGAAACCGGGCTCGACGCGACGCTCGTCGCCGAAACTGACGATATCGAGTCCGACACGGCACAATCCCTCCCGAAACCGCGACACTTCCAACTGGCCGACGTCAACTACCACGATGGCGAGGTCGGTCACCAGCACATTGACCTGATATTCTACGCCGAGAGCGACACCAGGGACATAGCACCCGAATCCGACTCCGACGAAGCGTCGCCGCAGAACTGGGAGTGGTTCTCGGCTACCGACCTGCTCGCCGCCGATAAAGTAGCTCCGGACGTCACCGAGATCGGCCGCCGTGCGATCGAGACGATCGACGCACGGCGCTGACCGATCGGTTATTAACCCGCCTCGGTACTGGTAGCGGACATGCAGATCGAACCCTTCGCGCTCGAACGCTGGTTCGACCGCTACGAACACGACGCCGACATCATGCTCGCAGAAAGCGGAATCCGGAGCCTCGACAGTGCCGACTTCGACACCGATCCGGGCGAGTTGGGGTACGTGATCCCCACCGACGGCGATCCCGAATTTAGAGCCACGATCGCCGAGCGCTACGACCGAACGGCCGAGGAGGTGGTCTTCACCTGCGGGACCCAGGAGGCGAACCTGCTCGCCTTCCTCTCGCTCGTCGGGGAAGACGAGGACGACCACGCCGTCGTCGTGACCCCGACCTACCAGTCGTTGCGCTCGGTGCCCGCGGCGTTCGGCGAGGTCTCTACGGTGTGGCTCGACCCGCCCGACTGGCGGCTTGACGCCGAGGACCTGAAAGCAGCGATCCGCCCGGAAACCGAGGTCGTCGTCGTCAACAACCCGAACAACCCGACCGGCCGCTATCATGCAGCCGAGACGATCGAGGCGTGCTACGAGATCGCCGCCGACAACGACGCGTATCTCCTCTGCGACGAGGTCTACCGTCTGCTCGCGGCCGACCACCTGCCGCCGGTCGCGAGCATGGGCGATCGCGGAATCTCGACGACGAGTCTCACCAAGGCCTACGGCCTCGCCGGCCTGCGATTCGGCTGGCTCTGCGGTTCTTCGGAGGTGGCCGACAGTGCTCGAAAGTGGAAGGATTACACCACGATCTCGCCCTCGATTTTCGGTCAGCACGTCGCCCGTCAGGTCTTAGATCCCGCGTTCGACGCCGACCCCGCTGGCGACGCCGGTTTTGGCGTCGACTACGACGGGAGTGTCGATCCCGACGGCGTTTCGAAGCGCGAAGCCGCGATCCTCGCCGAAAACCGGGAACTCGCGGCGCGCAACCGCGAGCGCGTGAGCGACTTCATCGCCGAGTACAGCGAACGAGGGCTCTCCTGGCACGAACCGGTGGGCGTGAACGGCTTTCTGACCGTCCCCGACGGCTTCGAGAGCGGACGGGCGTTCTGTCGGCAGGTCGTCGAAGAAGAGTCGATCGTGCTCGCGCCCGGGGAGTGTTTCGGCGTCGAATCGAACGACATCGGGGGCGACGGCCGGAGCGAAACGGGTGGAGTAGGTCAGGCGAGCGCAGCGGACGGGACGAGAGGGACGGAAGGGACGGACGACGGCAGCGAACCCGACCTCGGCGGGTACTTCCGGCTCGGGTTCGGGCTCCCGACCTCGGAGTTAGAGGAGGGGCTCTCCCGGCTCGGGGAGTTCCTCGATCGCAACCGCTAAAATCGGCGAAACGAGCGACAGCCGGGAAGCCGGCTCGCCGATGAGCGGACCGAACCGAGGTCTCCGCCGTTCCAAACCGTTTATACTACCTCACGGGTTAATCGCAGGTATGGCGAGACAGCAGTCTCAGGTTCGCGATCTCGACGAGGGGAGTTATGTGATGATCGACGACGCGGCGTGTACGATCACCGGGTATAGCACGGCGAAACCGGGCAAACACGGTAGCGCGAAGGCCCGCGTCGAAGGACGGGGCGTCTTCGACGAGAAGAAACGCAACTTCACTCAGCCTGTGGACGCGAAGATCTGGGTCCCGATCATCGAACGCAAACAGGGCCAGGTGATAAGCGTCGAAAGCGAGAGCGTCGCCCAGATAATGGATCTAGAGACCTACCAGACGCTCACGATCAGCGTCCCCGGCAGCGTCTCGCTGTCGGCCGAAGACGAGATCGAATACTTGGAGATGGACGGCCAGCGAAAGATCGTCTGAACCGGCGCTCGAATCGCCCAGAACTGCTCCACATCGCTCCCTACTGACCCTCGTTTCTCCGCCACACCGTGTCTCCCTTTGCTTTTCCCGGCGCGACCGCCGACCGCGAGGGTGCGTCGTACGTCGTCGTCGGTGCACCCTTAGACGTCTCGACGACCTTCGAGCCGGGGGCCCGCTTCGGCCCGCGATGCGTCCGTCACTACGCTGAAACCTTCGACGACTACGACCGTCGGACCGACTCGCACTTTACCGATATCGGGGTGCACGAGTACGGCGACTTAGACGCCTGGGATGACGCGGCGGCGTATCTCGAATTTCTCGACGGCGAGCTGTCGGACGTCGTCGCCGAGGGGGCCGTTCCCCTGTTGATCGGCGGCGAACACACGGTGAGCGTCGCCGGAGTCCGGGCAACCGCGCCCGACGTCTTCGTCTGTCTCGACGCTCACCTCGACCTCAGGAGCGAGTACGCGGGCAACGAGTACAGCCACGCCACGACGACGCGTCACGCGCTCAACATCGCCGACCGGACGGTGATCGTCGGTGCTCGAACCGGCAGCGCTGAAGAGTGGGAGCGCGCCTCCCAGGAGGACGTTACCGTGATTCCGCCCGAGAACGTGAGCGACTGGGACCCCGGGGACGACATCGCTATCGACGCCGATGGTAACGGTGACGATGACGGCGACAGCGGCGACGATACTGATGTCAACGGCAGTACCGACACCGACGGATCGGTCTACCTGAGCGTCGACATCGACGCCGCCGACCCGGCGTTTGCCCCCGGTACCGGCACCAAGGAGCCGTTCGGCCTCGCGCCCCGCGAGATGCGTGACATCGTTCGGCGGGTCGCACCCTACGCCGTCGGCTTCGACATCGTCGAGGTCAACGACCGCGACGACGGGCAAACCGCCGCGCTCGCGGGCAAACTCCTGCGGGAGTTTATCTACACGCACGCGGCGAGTCGGCGGCAAGAGGAGTGATCGCCAGCGTTCGCTCCGGTCGCCTCGGTCGTTCCGTCGCCGCGAGTCGTTTCGGTGTATCGTCAGTGCACTGCCCGTGTGCTCTTATCTAATGCGTCGAAGCGCCTGCTTTCCCTTCCGCTTGATACGTCGCTTGGTGCTGCGCGGGAGGCGTCGCCACGCTCGTGCCGCTTTACTGAGTTTCCCCATGGCCCCCATACGGGCGCGAACGAGTATAAACACCGGACCAGCATTCGACGGCCCCGCTCCGGCCGGACACCGAGCCGAAGGGGGCCGAGCGAGGATCGAGGGGCCGAACGTTCGGACGGCTGGGCGGGCGTCGGGAGGTACAAGCCCCGGGGACTCGACCGGACGGACATGCACCTCGCGGACCTGTGCGAACGGCTCGACGATCGGCTTCGGACGGCGGACTTCGCCGACCTCGACGCGAGCGCGAACGGCCTCCAGGTCGGGCCCGCCCGAGCCAGGACGCGCGACGACATCGACGGGACCGATGGTATCGAAGGAAAGAGCGTCGAACACGTCGCGTTCGCGGTCGACGCCGCGGTCGAGACCACAGAGCGCGCGGCCGAAGCGGGCGCGGAGCTGCTCGTGACCCATCACGGGCTCGTCTGGGGCGGCCTGTCGCGGATCACCGGCCGGGAGTACCGACGGATCGCGGCGCTCGTCGAGAACGACCTCGCGCTGTACGTCTCACACCTCCCGCTCGACGCCCACCCGACGCTCGGCAACGCTGCCGGCCTGGCGGACCTGCTCGACCTCGGCGATCGCGAACCCTTCGGCGCGTTGGGGCCCGAGCACATCGGCACCCGGGGGACTGCACACGAAGCGTTCTCGCCGAGCGACCTCGCGACCGTACTCGATCGCGAACTCGACACCGGCGCTCAGGACGTCCGAGTGCTCGACTTCGGCCCCGAGGAGATCGCCGAGGTAGCGATCGTTACCGGCAGCGGCGTCGACTGGCTCGACGAGGCGGTCGACGCGGGAGCGGACGCCCTCGTGACCGGCGAGGGCAAACAGCAGGTCTATTACGAAGCGAAGGAAGCCGGAATCCATGTCTTCCTGGCCGGCCATTACGCGACTGAGACCTTCGGCGTGCGCTCGCTGGCCGTTCTCGCCGACGAGTGGGGCATCGAGACGACCGTTCTCGACGCCCCGACTGGGCTCTGACCGGCTGGCGCCGTCGATCGGGGCGTTCAAACCGCTTTGTGCCGAGAGGCTCGTATGACCGACGATGCCGACCGGGAGGCAGGTCGGGACGACGTGAACGATACGGACGACATGGGCGACGCCGAACCGACGAACGACGATCGAGGTGATCGAAGCGACCGAGACGACCGAAACGATCACGACGACCGCGACGAAGCGTCACCCGACCGCGAGGAGTTCCGCCACGACCCGATCGCCCACGCTGACGTATGGGCCGAGATGACCGTCGGCGAGCTTGTAGGCGAGTACGGAAACGCCGGCATCGGTGCTGGGAACCTTGCACGGGCCGTCGACATCTATGCCGAGATGCTCGGCCGCGAGGACGTGACGAACTTCGTCGGCCTCGCGGGCGCGATGGTCCCCACGGGCATGCGCCGGATCGTCTCAGGGTTGATCCGCGACGGCCATATCGACGCGCTCGTCACGACGGGCGCGACCCTTACCCACGATACGATCGAGGCGATCGGCGGCAAACACCATCACGGCCGCCACCGCGGCGAGGGAAATCCGAGGGACCACGACGAGCGCCTGCGCGACGAGGGGGTCGATCGGATCTACGACATCTACCTGCCCCAAGAAAACTTCACCCTTCTAGAGGACCACTGCCGTTCTGCGGTCTTCCCGGCGGTCGAGGGTGACGGACCGGTGAGCGTTCGAGAACTCACTGCCGCGCTGGGCCGGGCGAACGCCGAGTACAACGCAAGCGAGGAAATCACGGAGAACGCCGGTATCGCCGCCGCAGCAGCGGAACACGACGTGCCGATCCACGCGCCGGCGATCGGGGACTCGGTGCTCGGGCTTCAGGCGTGGATGTATTCCCAGATATCGGATTTCTCGCTCGACGCGCTCGCCGATATGACCTCGCTCACCGACCTCGCGTTCGAGGCCGACCGAACGGGCGCACTGGTCGTCGGCGGCGGCGTCCCGAAGAACTACACGCTCCAGACGATGCTCGTCGCGCCCGACGCCTACGACTACGCCGTCCAGCTCACGATGGACCCCGAACACACCGGAGGCCTATCAGGCGCGACGCTCGACGAAGCCCGCTCGTGGGGGAAGCTGGAGAAAGCGGCCCGGAACGCCTCGGTGTACGCCGACGCGACCATCACGTTTCCCTTGCTCGTGGCAGCGGCGCGCGAACGGATCGAGTGATCGTTACTTGCCGATCGGTCGTGTACTCCGTCGTCACAAGTGTTTCAGCGTAGCGGGCCCCACAACTGAGTGAACAGGAGTGTAACCGTATGGACACCGTCGACGTGCCGAGCGAGGAGAGTCCGCACCGACAAGCAGCAGCGTTCGCTCGCCGGGTTCGGGACCGCTCGATCGAGGCCATCGAAGATCTCCTGTTGTTCGGCTCGACGGCCCACGGCGACAGGTCGGGAATCGACAGCGGTGTCGATTTCCTCGCGATCGTCGCCGACGACGCCGATCGAGGGACTGTCGCCGACGAACTGCGCGATGTCGCTTACGACGCAATGTTAGAGTTCGGACCAGTCGTCGAAGTCCACGTCCTCTTCCGAACGGAGCTCGGACGCCGCCGCAAGCAAGGGAACCCGTTCGTTCGAAATGCGCTCCGAGAGCGGCGATCGTTCGAAATCAGTACCCCTCAGCGGCAGGGCTGAAATCCAAAATTTCGACCGCGCCGAACGAGAGCGCGTTCGGGTAGAAGTCGCCGAGCGGCGACCGGTAGCCCGTCTCCTCTAAAGTCGTCTCGATCACCGCTTGGTCTTCGGCGGTCACGCCCATGTCGGTCGCGACCGACGAGACGGCGTGTGTCGAACAGAAGATCCCGAGTACTTCCCAACTGTAGTTGTCGTAACAAGTGAGCGTCGCCGTCACACGATCGGCCGAGCCGAGCGTTCGCGCCGCCGACCCGTCCGGTAGTTCGTCCGTCGGGGCCGAGGCCGAGGTCGTCGGCTCGGTAGACGCCCGGCAGGGGACTTCCCCCCTATCGACGTCCGATGAAACGGCCAGGCTCGCGGCGACCAGTCCCGTGAACTCCTCGCGGAGATCGGCCCGCGGCGTCGCACGATCGGTCATTGATTCGTCTCCTCCCGGTTCCCACGGACCGGACCGTCTTAGCGTTACGCGCTCGGGATGGATCGATTCCTAAGGGGGTTGTCCCGGTGGTGGCAGCGACCGTCGCTCGCTCCGATTGGGAACCGGCGGCTATCGACTCTTATAGTCCTTCTGTGGAACGTCGATTACCTCGCCGCCCGCGTCCTGCCAGGCGGTAAAGCCCCCTTCGAGGTGGGCAACGTCCCCGTAGCCCATCTCCCCGAGTCGCTTCGCGGCAAGCGCCGACCGGCCGGCCTCGTTGCAATACAGTACGTACCGCCGCTCGGGACCGAAGAAGTCTCTGTAGTACTCGGTCTCGGGATCGGCCCAAAACTCGATCATCCCTCGAGGGGCGTGTTCCGCGCCGGGGATCGAGCCCTCGATCCATACCTCGCGGATGTCCCGGATGTCGACGACGACGGGGTCGTCACCCGCGTTGCCTCCGCCGTCGTCGTGCTCGTTCGCGTCGCCGGACTCCTCACCGCTCTCGGCTTCTCCCTCCTCGGCGCGCTCGCGTCGTTCGAGTTCCCGGCGCAGTTCCTCGACCGAGATCGACTCGACCTCCCGTTCGGCGTCGTCGACCAGCCCCCACGCCGTGCGTTCGAGTTCGCTCATATAGGTCACCGAACACCGCCGCGTATAAGACACCTCGCCCCACGTAGCGGATTACGTTTAGTTTAACAGCTGCTGTGGAGAGGGTCGTTGAGACCGTTTAGGAAGCCCCCGACACGCTCGGCTCGAGGGGCTCGCTGTCGTTCGAAAGACGCGGAGCGCCTTTCGTGATGTGATCAGAACTCGAAGAGTTCTGATTTACTCACGAGAATGGAGTTCTCGTGAATATGGCAAAAACGCGGAGCGTTTTTGCTGCAAGCGGGAAATCTGCGATTTCCCGCAATGAGCGTGGGACCGGAGGTCCCACGGACCATGCGAGCGGGCTTCGCCCGCGAGCAGATGACGAGA
>PXRY01000025.1 GCA_003022925.1 Halobacteriales archaeon QS_8_65_32
ATCGCGGATCGACGTCAGCCTCGCCGCCCCGTCGAACGTCCGACGACCGGCTCCGTCCGTTCCAGCGTCGCCGACGCTGCCGACGGTCATCCGGGGACCGCCGGTCGCTGCGTGCGGCGAGGGCGACTCGGTATCGAAGCGGTGTCGTTCGGTGTCATCGGTACCTGATCCACGAACCGGGACGCGGGCCGACCGAAATGCGGACCGGTCGGCGGTCACCCCGGCTGTAGACTTTAATTACAACCTTTCGATTAAGTATTTTTCTCTGTTCGTCGCATCGAATCGAGTCGGTAATCGGCGAATCGACGAACCGGGAGCTGACAGGACGGTGATCAGTAGGACAGCGGTCTGCGAGCTCGTGAGCGATCGGAACGGCAACGATCGAGGAACCATGCCGGCTTACTCGTCGGGGGCGTCCCGGGTCACCGCGACAGCGGTGTTGCCGGCGTCGTCGACGGCTTCGAGACGGATTTTGTAGGCGGTATCGGCACCGTCGATGTCGAACGCGGTCGCGTCGGTTGCCTCGAAGCCGTCGACCTCGATCGTCCGCCGGTCGACGACCCCCGCGCCGTCGCTGGCCGTTTCGAGAACGACGATCCCGATGATCGCGAGGTCGTCGTCGGGGTCTGAGACCGCCCACTCGACGAGGAGCGTCGCCCCGTCGCCGCCTTCGCCGCCGTCGCTGCCGTCGTTGCCGGGGGTCATGAGCGTCGTCGATCGGGGAACGGCCGACGGGTCCCGATTCCGGAGCAGTGGGCGGCCGGCCGGCTACTCTGTCGGCGGCTCACGGGTACGAACGGCGGATGATGACTGTCCCGTCCGCGTCGCGGACGGTCATCGTGTCGATGCGGTCGTTCCAGACCTCCTCGGGTTCGCCCCAGTAGAGTTCGCTCTCGGTACTGGTCCCCCTGGTGTGCAGCGTGACCCTCTCGTCGGACGCGAGCGCGAAGCCGTCGGGGAACGAGTACGTGACTCCCCGGTCGTTCGAAACGGTCCACCCCGTGAGGTCGAGCGTGGCGCTGCCGGTGTTCTCGTAGGCCACGTACTCGGCGCGCGGGTCGTCACCTGACCCGGTGGTCGCCCGAAGGTCGGCGAGCGAGAGTTCTCCCTTGCCCCGTCGTCGTCACCGCCGTCGTTCTCGTCGCTCCCGTCACCTCCGTCGCTGTCGCCTTCGCTGTCCATGCTGACGATGAACTGGGAAGCGACGTCGAGGACTTCCTCCATCGTCCGTGTGGGGTCGATGGCGTTCGGGAACGGCGTGTTGGTGTCAAGCACGCGGAAGTACGCCGTGTGACGGGCTTCGACCGAGTGGATCGACAGCGCAGCGGCGAGCACGTCGTCGTTCTCGATCAGCGGCGCAGCGCCGGCGTACGCCGAGACGCCGACGGCCTCGATGGTCGCCGACAGCGAGACGAACTCGTCGATCGTCTCGTAGGGAAAGTCGTGCTCGGCGGGTTCGACCGGCGTGCCGCCGAGGTCCTCGATCGTCGCGGTGAGCGTCTCAACGTGAGCCCGCTCGTGATCGCGCACCTGCTGAATCTTCTGGTAGGTCGAGAATCGCGAGCCCGGATCGGCGAACACGCGCGCGGCCTCGGAGCGTTCGATCTCGCTCTCGGAGTACTCCGAGAGGAACTCGTCGTAGTACGCCGCCTCTAAGTGTTCGAGCGTCAGCGCGAAGTTGAGCACGTCGACGTCCGACAGCGCCTCGCTGCCGTCCTCGTCGGTGTCACCGCCGTTATCGCCGTCGCTACCGTTCTCGTCGCTCTCGTCGCTGGCGGTGCCCGCTCCGGAGCCACCGGCCGCGGCCGTTCCGATACCGGCCGACGACAGCGCGATCGCGCCGCCGGCACCCGCAACGCGCGACAGGAAACCCACGTCGTGACGGCGGGCCGTCTGCCGACCGTGACTCGTCCGCTACGTCGTCCGCGTCACACCACCCGTAGCACCCGCTCGACACCCCTCCGTTCGTGGTATAATCGTTTATATACTGTCTGGTGTAAGTCTTTGTGCAACCGGGGGCCCGAATAGTGCACAAGAACTTCTCGCTAACAGTATAACCGCGGCCTCGGTGGAGGCGTTAGCCGCCGCATGATAGGACCGTTTCCCCAGCTTCCACCCGATTCGACGATCGGGGTCGGAGGATCAACGACGGTGTTAATTCATGCAACTGCCTACCGAACGGCTGCTACCGGGTGGGACTGAAAGGGGCCGGTCGCGTGGCGGTGAAGCCGTGGTTCGAAAGACACCTCCGGCGTCTTTCGGTCAGTGTTGGAAATCGAAGATTTCCCGCAATGACAAGAGAGCGAAGCTCTCTTCAACCACGAGTGAGGCAAGGACCGCAGCGAGCCGCGGGTAGTCGTTCGAAACGGCGAAGCCGTTTCGAGATGACAAAAGGCGCTTCGCGCCTTTTGAACCACGTGGGATCGGAGATCCCTCGGACCATGCGAGCAGGTCTGCGGGCCGCGAGCAGAAACCGAGCGCCCAGGGGCTTTCAAGCCGTTTGGCACCACCCTTCCTCCCGTTCAAGGCTGCTAACTCAATACTGCTAGTCGGCTCACCGGAAAGCGTTTCAGGGGGCCGGGGCTGGTCGTATTCGTGCGCGTGGAAAACAGCTTCATTCCCGTCCGGGGTGTCGGGGAGAAGACCGAACGGCGGCTCTGGGAGGCGGGCGTGACACACTGGGACGACTTCGACGGGTCGGTCGTCGGCCCGACCACCGCCGACCGCATCGAGGCGTTCGTCGATCGCGGCCGGCAGTCCCTCGATGCGGGCGACGCGCGGTTTTTCTACGACGCCTTTCCCTCCGCCGAGCGCTGGCGGCTATACGAGACCTTTCGCGAGAAGGCCTCCTATTTCGACATCGAAACCACCGGTTTAGGGAACTACGCCGACGTCACGACGGTGAGCTTTCACCGCGGGGGCGAAACCCGGACACTGGTTCGAGGCCGAGACCTCACTGCTGAAGCCCTCGCCGAGGAACTCGATCGAGCGTCGTTGCTCGTCTCGTACAACGGGGTTCGCTTCGACGTGCCCTTCTTAGAGCGCGCGTTCGATCGCTCGATCGACGTCCCGCACTTCGATCTCATGTACCCCTGTCGACGCCTCGATCTTACAGGGGGACTCAAAGTCGTCGAACGCCAGGTCGGCATCGCGCGCGACCGGCCCGATCTGTCGGGTCGGGACGCCGTTCGGCTCTGGCGCGAGTACGAACGCGGTGACGAGGACGCCTTGGAGACGCTTGTCTCCTATAATCGCGACGATGCGGCGAACCTCGCGACGCTCGCGGACGTCCTCTGTACCGAACTGCACGACCGGGTGTTCGCCCCGGCCTGTGACGAGTTCCGGGCGCGCGAGACCTGACCGCCGCTGTACCGGCCGACGACGGGCGAGGACGACCGGAGACGACCGAGCGGCGACGGAATCCGGAACCCACATTCCGGTCCGTCCGGTAGCCGGAGCATGGACGAAGGGGTCAGAGCACGGGGGGCGACCGACGACGAACGGGACGCGACCCGCGTCGAAGCGAGCGACGGCGAGGTAGCCGCCGGCGGGGCCGCGTTCAGCTTCAGCGTCGGCCGACCGGACGTGGAGTCCGACAACGCCGACTCGGAACCGGAGTCGGAGACTGCCCCGGAGCAAGACGGGAGTTCCGACGACGCCGAGAGGGCCGACGACCCGCGGTACGTCGCTGCTATCGAGGACGTGCCGACGAACGGGACGATCCGCTGTGAGGCTTTCGGCGGGCGGCGCGCCGTCGAGTTCATCTGCCGGCGCGACGGCGAGGAGGCCTTCGCGTGGCGCAACTCCTGTCCGCACGAACCGGACGTCCGCCTCGACCCGGGGTGGGGAGCAATGGTTCGCGACGGCCAGATCGTCTGTTACGAGCACGGCGCGCGCTTCGAGACCGGCGACGGACTGTGCACCTATGGCCCCTGCCGGGGGAAGGTCCTCGATCCCGTCGGCGTCGAGGTGCGCGAGAACGCGGTCTACCTGACCGACGAGCGCTTCGAGGCCTGTCGCCGGTTGCGGTGAGGAGGGGTGCCGAACGATGGACACGGACACTGAACGGACGCGGACGACCGAAACGACGGCGGCGGACGGAACTGGGTCGACGACCGCCGAACGGCTCGACGGGGCAATCGACGCTCACGTTCACCTCATGCCCCCGAAGCTACTGCGAGCAATCCGTGGGGTACTCGCGAGCGAGGCGGGCTGGAGCTTTTCACACCCGGTCGAGCGGGCGGGCATCGAGCGCACCCTCCACGAAGCGGGCGTCACACGCTACCTCGCGCTGCCGTACACCCACCGGCCAGGAATGGCTCGCGAACTGAACGAGTGGGTGATCGAGGCCGCACGCGGATCGGCGATGCGTACTCCCTTCGCGACCGTCCACGCCGACGACGAGGTACGGGCGGTGGTTCGGGAGGCGTTCGAGGCCGGGGCGCGGGGACTGAAGTTCCAGTGCCCAGTGCAAAAATCGGGACCCGACGATTCCCGGCTCGACCCGGCGTTCGAACTCGCCGCCGAGTACGACCGGCCGATCACCTTCCACGCCGGCACCGCACCGACCTTCGAGGCGAGCCCGCACGTCGGCGCGGACGCGTTCGAGAGCTTCCTCGAATCGTACCCTGACGTGCGTGCGTGTGCGGCCCACTTGGGGACCTACGAGGTCGAGGCGTTCTTCCGGTTCGCCCACGAGTACGACAACGCCTTCCTCGATACGACGATGGCGCTGTCGGCCCGATCGCCGGAGTACCTCGGCTTCGATCCGGCGACGATCACCGACGGCGAACTCGACGACCTCTCGACGTCGATCATGTACGGGTCTGACGTCCCGAACCTTCCCTATGCCTACGCCGACGAGCGCGCCGGCATCCTCGCACGCGACCTCCCGACAGCGACCCTCACGGACCTGTTCGGCCGAACGGCCGAACGTTTCCTCGGCGAACGCTGATCGATCGGTGAGATCGCACTCGCTACGACCACGCTGAGTTCGCGCCCGCCGCCGTCGGCGCAACGAGCTACACCGCTCCGACGACGGTCGGTCGAGAACCGCCGAGCCGTCCGTGTGACGACTGTCTGACGTAGCTTTAATATCTTTAATCCATTTTTTGAATACATGAGTTGGGAGCTGGAAACAACAGGCCGCCCGCGACGAACCGGCTCGGTCGGGCGCGTCGATCGGGGGAGGGAACACGGCGGGAGCGAGCGGGGTGATCGGCGATGAGCGCGGCCGACGCGACGGGGGCGTTGCACCCACAGGACCGGTTGCTCATCGTCGAGGCCTTGACATACTGGGCGAGCGGCCACGGGCCGGGTTCGGAGCCGGCCGACACCGCCGATCGACGCAAGCACCGGGCGGCACGCCTCGCCGAAGCACTCCTCGACGACGGGAGCGTCGAGAGGGAGTTCCGCGAGGCGATCGACGCCGAATGGGACGGCACCGAAGGGACCTCCCTCGCGGCGACGGGATCGAGCGGCGGCGAGCCCGACGAGGCTGACGCCTGAGGGCAGCCCGGTTCCGGCGGCGCTCGGACGACGAACGGCACGGCTGTGCGCTGACCGCCGGAGGCGTCCAGGACGACCTCGGCGACCCCTTCGCGGCGAACTGCTGAACTGAACGCTATCTCGGTCGCGTGAGGACCTCAGTCCTGTTGCCCTTCGGTACGAGCGCTACGGACGGGTTCGGCGCTTGCATTCTCGCCGGTCCGCCAGACCCACTTCTCGCTCGCGCCGAATCCCCAGACGATCCCGACGCCGATCCGGAGCACGTTCGAGATCGCCGGCGCGATCGAGAGCAGTTCAACGAATACGAACAACGAGACGAGGCCGATGCCGACCCCGACGACTCGCGTCGCGCCGTATTTCACCCCGCGCCAGAGCCAGGCGGCGATCCCGGTCGTCCCGTCTTTCCGCCAGGTCCAACCGTCGTTCATCGCGTAGTTCGTCGCCATGCTAACGGCACTGCCGAGCAAGCCGGCGACCACGTACGGAACGGTACCGACGACGAGCACGAAGACCCCCTGGTTGACCCCGATCCCGACGAACCCGACGAGGACGTACATGACCAGCCGTTTGTTCTGAGGGTGGAACAACGGACGGTTCCGAACCCGCTCGAACGCGCCGAACACGCTGCTTGTGCCGCTCGCGTCACTCAGGCCTGTCGGCTCACGGTCCGTTCCGGCCTCCTCGCGGGTCACGCGTTCGGCTCCACACGTTCGGACTTGGTCCCGGATTCGAGTTCGAATTCGGGTTCGGGTTCGGGCCCGACTTCGGCCTCCGAGACGACCTTGCCGGCTTCGAGGCCGGCATCGACGTCCCGCTCGACCATACCGCCAGCACCGAGGTCGCCGGTTAGCAGCCGCTCGAGTTGTGGGTAGATCACGTCGATAGCGTGGGCCTCGCCCTCCACGCGGGCGCGCTGACACCGCGCGTCGTACACCGATCCCCGACGCCACTCGCGACGGAGCCGTTCGATGTGGGCACACAGCTCGTCGACCGTCCGGCCGTGAAGCACTGCCTCGTTGCGACGGACGTGGGTGGCGATCGGCGTGGTGACGACTGGGGTGCCCGACGCACACGCCTCGTTGATCACCATGCTGTCGGTGTCGACGCGTGCGGGATGCAAGACGACGTGTGCCCGCGTGTAGGCGTCTGCGAGTTCTCCCTCGTCGAGGAAGCCGAGCCCCTCGACTGCCCCCTCGCCCTCGCCGGTCGTCACCACACAGGTCGGCCGCTCGCGTCCCGGCCGGCGACCGTTCTCTTCCGCTACGTCGACACGCCCGCTCGCGCCCCGCCGGTCGGCCGGTCGGTTTCTGTCGGTTCGTCCGTCCACACCCCCTCCGCGATCGGTTCGGCCGCCGTCGAGTCGTCGGCCGCCGTCGGTTCGCCCGACCGTGATCGCCCCCGCGTCGGCCGGCTCGACGCCGACTCGCCGGGTGGCGGCTCGCTCCTGCAGACGGGTGGCGACCGCCCGGACGGTGTCCCAGCCCTTCTCGGGGATGTGTGCGGCCGTCGCGAGCACCGTGAAGTCGTCGGCGAGCGGCGCTCTGTCGGGACGGAATCGCCGAGTATCGACGAAGTTCGGGATCGAGACCGTGTTCGGATGGGGCGAGTCGTAGGCGGGCGTAACGCTGTGAACCGCGTCGAACGCCCGCAGCTCGCGTGCCCCGACGAGCCGGTAGAGCGCCTTTACGGCGGTCGGTACCGCGCCGTAATGCGGTTCGAACAGTTCGTCGGCGACGTAAACCCACGAGTGGATGCCCGCGATCGTTCGGGAAGTGCCGTGAAAGAAGCACTTCGAGAGCGGGTTGTAGAAGACGTAGGCGGTGTCGAATCCCGAGAGGTCGTGTCGCCAGGCTTCGGTGTACGGCACCCGGTCATCGAGCACGTCGCGTACCCTCACCCGTCGCTCGCCGTCCGGCGCGTACGGCAGTGCCCGCACCGCGACGTCGACGCCGTTAGCGACCAGCCGGTTCGCGAGCGCAACGACCCACTTCTCGCCGCCGCGGTAGTGTTCGACGGAGAGATGGGGGCACAGAACGACGCTCATCGGTCGAGGCGGCCCCCGGCCGCTCGCGCCCGGCGATCGGTCCCACAGCGACCGGTCCCGCAATGATCGGTCGATACCGCGAACGCCGTCCCGCAGGA